>NZ_MKJY01000603.1 GCF_001942465.1 Actinomadura sp. CNU-125 | reverse complement strand
CCCCGCCGCCGCGCCCCTCGAACTCCGCTCCGTGGGGCTCCCCGTTCTTCCTGGCCGCTCAACTACCTCGACGGCCTCGCCCGCCGCCTCCCCCGACAGCATCTGGATCAGCGGCGTCCAGGGCGAGTTCATGCTCCCCGGCCCCATCCCGGGCACGGGGACCAGCTACGCGGGCAACCCGGTCGTGCGGCGCTGGACGGGCGACCGCTGGGTCGAGTACGACCTCGACGGCCTGGACCGGCACGGCCGGATCAACGTCGTCCGGACCGCCGGTCCGGAGGACGTGTGGATCAGCGGCATCCGCTACCTGGACGGCTCGCCCGAGGGGGGCCGCACCAGGGAACCGTACGTCGCCCGCTTCACCGGAACCGCCTTCACCGAGGTCGAACTCCCGCCGGGCTCCGCCTCCGCCGGGCTCCATGTGCGGGACGGGAACGTCTGGCTGCAGAGCACCGGCGGCTTCTACCGCTGGACGGGCGACGCGTGGTCGCACGTCGCGCCGCAGATCATCCTCCCCGAAGACGGACTGCTGACCGCCATCAGCATTCAGGCGGACGACGACATCTGGGCGATGGTCCTGGCCGGCCGGTACGGCGATGAGCCCGTCGCGCGCCACTTCGACGGCCGGGAGTGGCGCGACGTCCCGCTCGAACCGCCGCCCGGGGGCGCGTGGCTGACCGACATCGCCGTGGTGTCGCCCACCGAGGCGTGGGCCGTCGGCACGAACCACGGCACCAGGCCCGCCACACCGGTCATCTCGCGCTGGGACGGCGCCTCGTGGCGCAACGTCGAACCGCCCGCGGGCCTCAACTCGCTCGGCGAGGTGGTCGCGGGCGAGGACGGCACGGTGTGGGCCCTCGGCCACTCCCTGAACGAGCCCGCCGAGCCCGGGCTGCTGCGCCTCGACGACGGGACGTGGCGACGGGTGCGCACGACCCCGGCACCGAACCGGAGCAACTTCAACGGGAAGGAGCTGGTCGTCGTCCCCGGCACCGGCGACCTGTGGATGCTGGGGGACGTGAACATCGGCGGGCCCATGCTGCTGACGAGCACCCCGTGATCGTGCGGGTCACGGCCGGTCCGCGGGGGCTCCGGCCGTGACCCGGACGTGCCCGCTTCGTGCTCTTTTCGCGATTCGCCCCACGGAACGGTGACGTACGCCACGTCGTCCAAGCCGCATGCGGATCGCCAGAAGTGTCAGGCAAGCGACATTCGTATTGGTCACCCTGCTCCTGGCCGGGCTGCTCGCCGGTTGCTCGTCCGGGACGGACTCGGCGGGGTCCAGCGCGCCCGCGGAGGCGCGCGACGAGGGGACGACCGGTCGGGGAGGCGCCGCCCCAGAGAAGCAGCGGAGCACGCAGAACGGCGCCCGGGAAGGCTCCGGTTCGGAGGAGTCCGAGGGGTCCGACGGTTCCGAGGGGTCCCGGGGGTCGAACGCGAAGCTCCCGGCAGCGGGCCGCGCCGTCATCTACACGTCCGAGCTCAGGGTGCGCGCGGACGACGTGGAGAAGGCCGCGAGCCGCGCCAAGCAGCTCACCACGGCGGCGGGCGGCTACGTCGGGAGCGAGTCGAGCGACAATTCCCCGCCGCGCGCCGAGGTCACCCTGCGCATCCCCGCCGAGCGCTACGCGGAGCTGCTGGGGCGGCTGGGCTCGGAGCTGGGCGAGAAGCTGTCGCTGACCCAGGAGACGCAGGACGTCACGGCGGAGGTCGCCGACGTCGAGAGCCGCGTCCGGTCGGCGAAGGCCACGCTCGCGTCCTTCCAGAAGCTGCTGGAGCGCGCCGAGTCCCTCGACGAGATCATGAAGCTCGAAGACGAGATCTCCGAGCGGGAATCGGACCTGGAGGCGCTGCAGGCCCGGCACAAGTCGCTGCAGGAGAGCACCGGTTACGCGACCCTGACGGTCACCGTGGTCGGCAAGGCGGCGCCGAAGGAGGAGCCCAAGGAGGAGGAGGGCGGCTTCCTCGGCGGCCTGAAGAACGGCTGGGACGCGTTCAGCTCGTTCGTCGGCGGTCTCGCCCTCGTCCTGGGCTGGCTGCTGCCGTTCCTGGTCACGCTCGCGGTCCTGGCCGTCCCGGTCTTCCTGCTGCGGCACCGGCTGCGCGCGCGGTTGCGCTCGTGGTCGAACCCGCGCGGGCCGCTCGCCCCGGCGGGCGGCGCGCCCGCTCCGGGCGGCACGCCCGCTCCCGGTGCCCCGCCCGCTCCGGGCGGCCCGCCTTCGGGGACGTCCGGGCCCCGGCAGCAGCCCTGAACCGGACGGGCGGACGTCAGGCCGTGTGCTCCGCGCTCGCCTCGTGGACCAGGTCCGCGAGGCGGGCGAGCACGTCCGGGTTCGTCGACGGAAGCACACCGTGCCCGAGGTTGAAGATGTGACCCTCGGCCGTACGCCCGCGGGCCAGGACGTCGCGCGCGCGCTGCTCGATCGTCTCCCACGGGGCGAACAGGATCGCGGGGTCGAGGTTGCCCTGCAGCGCCTTGCCGGGCTCGACGCGGCCGACGGCCTCGTCCAGCGGCACCCGCCAGTCGACGCCGACGACGTCCGCGCCCGCCTCGCCCATCGGGCCGAGCAGTTCGCCGGTGCCGACGCCGAAGTGGATGCGCGGAACGCCGAGCGGCTCGACCGCCGCGAAGATCCGGCGGGTGTGCGGCAGCACCGCCGTCCGGTAGTCCTGCGCGGCCACCGCGCCCACCCAGGAGTCGAAGAGCTGGACGGCGCTCGCCCCCGCCGCGACCTGCACCTTGAGGAACTCGATCGTGAGGTCGGAGAGCCGCTCCATGAGCGTGGACCACAGCTCCGGCTCGCCGTACATCATGGCCTTGGTGCGCTCGTGGTTCTTGGACGGGCCGCCCTCGATCAGGTACGAGGCGAGCGTGAACGGGCCGCCCGCGAAGCCGATCAGCGGCGTGCCGCCCAACTCGCCGACGAGGCCCGCGACGGCCTCGGACACGTACGGGACGTCGTCCGGTTCGAGCGCGCGCAGCGCGTCCAGGCCCGCCGCGTCCCGGATCGGGTCGGCGATCACCGGGCCGACGCCCGGCTTGATGTCGAGGTCGATGCCGATCGCCTTGAGCGGCACCATGATGTCGCTGAAGAAGATCGCGGCGTCCACGGCGTACCGCCGCACCGGCTGCATCGTGATCTCGACGATCATGTCCGGCCGGGTGCAGGACTCCAGCATCGGCACGCCCTCGCGCACCCGCAGGTATTCCGGCAGCGACCGGCCGGCCTGCCGCATGAACCACACGGGCGTGTGCGGCACCGGCCGGCGGCGGCAGGCGCGCAGGAACGGGCTCGAATCGTCGGTAACCAGAGCGTTGGCAGCCACGTCTGAAATGCTCCCACGAAACCCGCGCGGCCATACACCGGACCCGGTACTCGGGACGCGCGCCGCCCGACGCGCACGCCGGCCGTGCACGCCGCGAGCCCGCGTAAAGTCCGGGGGCGGCGACGCGCGTACGTCCGACGGGCGGATGAAGTTCCGGACACGCCGAGCGAAGTCCCGCATTCTGTCTCCGGCTCATGCCAACGTGATCCGTGTCATAGGTGAGGGAGGTTCCCCCTTGTACTGCTCCACCTGCGGTGATGAACGTATGTTCGAGCAGCCGCCGTGCCCGGACGGGCACGGTCCCGATTGTCCGGAGCGCGCGTGCGTCGAGTGCGGCACCGCCGTCCTCCTCGGCGGCCTGATCGACCTCGGCGGGCCCGGTTCGGCCGGCCCGTCCGAGCCGTCCGACCCGGCCGCCATCCCGCGCGCGGCACCTCCCTCGCCCGGCCGTCCGCCCGCCGCACCGCCGGTGCGTCCGGCGGCGCCTCCACGCGGGCCGTGGCCTGAGCGGCCCGGCCCCCGAGACGAAACAACCTGTGCTGTGCCTGTTCCCCCAGCGTCACCGCCCGTCGCCCCGCGCGACGGCCACCCGTCCCGGCATCACCGATCCGAGTCCCGTTCCCACGTCCAGGCCGGTGCGCCCATGACACCACCCGCCTTCCAGCGGGTCCTCGACACGTTCCACGAGATCCTCGAGGGCCCGGCCGTCCGGCCCGAGCTCGACCTCGAGGACATGCCCGCCCCGCAGCGGCTCGCGCCGCACGCGGCCGCGATGTCCGGCACCGTCTACCGCGACGACGACACCGAGGTCGCGGCCGGGCGGCTGATCATCCTGTACGACCCCGAGGGCGGCAACGGCTGGACGAACGGCTTCCGCGTCGTCGCCTACATCCGCGCCGACCTCGAACCCGACATCGCCGCCGACGAGCTGATCGGCTCCGTCGCGTGGGACTGGCTCCTGGAAGCCCTCGAACCGGTCGGCTACGCGGGCGTGTCGGGGACGATCACCCGTGCGGTCTCCGAGAGTTTCGGCGACAAAAGCGACGAACCGTCCACGACCGAGCTGGAACTGCGGGCGTCCTGGTCCCCGACCGGCGACGACGTGGCAGGTCACGTCGCCGCGTGGATCGAGGTGATGTGCACCACGGCGGGCCTGCCGCCCACCGGAGTCGCCGCACTGCCGGGCGGCCCCGGCGGCGAAGGCGGCTGAGCGACGTACGGTAGGGGGCGTGAGTCAAGCGTCCGAAACCGAGGCGGCGGGGGAGAACACGGAAATCGTGGGAATGTCCGAGACGCGCGCCACCGGCCCCGAAGGGGGATCCGGTACGCGGAAGGCGGCCGGGACCGTTCCAGACCCCACCGGCGGCGACCCTCCCGCCACCGGCACCGGAACCGGCACCGACGCGTCGAACGGCACGTCCACCGACGCGCCCGCGGCCGTCCCGCTGCTGGACCCCCGGGAGGGCGTGCCGCCCGTCGTGGGGGACGCCGCCGCGCTGGAGCGCGTCATCGCCGCGTTCGCCGCCGGGAACGGTCCCGTCGCGGTCGACGCGGAGCGCGCGTCCGGCTACCGGTACGGGCAGCGCGCCTACCTGGTGCAGTTGCGGCGGGCCGGGGCGGGCACCGCGCTGATCGACCCGGTCGCCTGCCCGGACCTGTCCGGGCTCGACGCCGCGCTCGCGGACGCCGAGATCGTGCTGCACGCCGCCAACCAGGACCTGCCGTGCCTCGCCGAGGTCGGGCTCGTCCCCCGGCGGCTGTTCGACACCGAACTCGCCGGGCGGCTGCTCGGCTACCCGCGCGTCGGGCTCGGCTCCATGGTCGAGAACGTGCTCGGGTTCCTGCTGGAGAAGGGGTACTCGGCGGCCGACTGGTCCACCCGCCCCCTCCCCGAGGACTGGCTGCGCTACGCCGCGCTGGACGTCGAGCTGCTCGTCGAGCTGCGCGACGCCCTGCACGGCGAGCTCGTCGCGGCCGGCAAGCTCGACTGGGCGCTGGAGGAGTTCGAGGCGATCCTCGCCACCCCGCCGAAGCCGCCGCGCGCCGACCCGTGGCGGCGGACGTCCGGGATCCACCGGGTGCGCAACCGGCGGGCGCTCGCGATCGTCCGGTCGGTGTGGGAGATGCGCGACAAGATCGCCCGCGAGCGGGACCTGTCGCCCGGCCGGGTGCTGCAGGACGCCGCCATCATCGAGCTCGCGCAGCAGGCCCCGCAGTCCATCCCCGACGTGCAGGCGCTGCCGACGATGCGGGGCCGCGCCGCCCGGCGGCACCAGTCGGCGTGGCTGAGCGCCGTGGCGCGCGCCCGGGAGCTGCCCGACCGGCGGCTGCCCGCCGCGAACCTGCCCGGCGACGGCCCGCCGCCCGCGCACCGCTGGGCCGACCGCGACCCCGAGGCCGCCAAGCGGCGCACCGCCGCCCGCGGCGGTCGTCGCGGCGCTCGCCGAGGAGAACTCGATGCCGTCCGAGAACCTGCTGCAGCCCGACGTCGTCCGGCGGCTCGCGTGGACGCCGCCGGACGAGCCGTCCGCGTCGGTGATCGGGCCGCGGAGCTGCGGCGGCTCGGCGCGCGCCGCTGGCAGGCGGCGCTCACCGCGCAGCCGATCGCCCGCGCGTTCCTGCGCCTGGAGACCAAAGGCGAGTTCTAGGGCGTTCCGCGGGCCCCTCCCCCGCTACAGGTCGGGGAGGGGGTCGCGGGGCAGGCTGTCGCGGTCGAAGATCTCGGCGTCGGCCGCGTTGAGGACGGCGATGTACTCGTCGTCGATCTCGAACCGCCCTCCGGCGAACTCGAAGGACGCGCCGGTGCCCGTCTCCAGCGGGCCGATCCGGGTCCCGCGCGGGTAGCTGCCCCAGACGCTCTTCGGCCTGCTGCGGCTCAGCGCGCCCGTCGTGATCACCGAGATGCGGTCGTCGGTGACCACGAAGATGAAGCCGGCGCCGCCGCCGTAGGACTGCGCGGGGAAGATGTAGCGGATCTCCCCGTCGATCCCGAGGAAATCGCGGCAGGACTTGCGCAGGATGCCTGGCACGGGCACGACGGAACACCTCCCCCGGGGGCGGGACGGCAACGGCGTTTCAATCATGCCCCGACTCGTCACGCCGTGGCCAGAGCCGCCGTCGGCGCCGACCGCGCCGCCCGCATCGCCGGATACAGTCCCGCCACCGCGCCGACCAGGAGCGTCGCCGCGAACCCGCCGCCGAGCGCCCAGCCCGGCACGACCGGCGGCCAGCCCCGGACGAGCGCGTATCCCACGGTGACGGCCGCGCCCAGCACCGTCCCCGCCGCGCCCCCGAGCGCCGACAGCAGCAGCGACTCGGCGAGGAACTGCACCCGGACCTGCCCCCGGGTCGCCCCGAGCGACCGGCGCAGCCCGATCTCGCGGCCGCCGCTCCAGCACCGAGATGACCATCGTGTTCGCGACACCCACGCCGCCGACCAGCAGCGCGACCGCGCCGAGCCCGAGCAGCACCCCGGTGAACGCGCCCGCCGCCGCGGCCTTCGCCGCCAGCGCGTCCGACGGGCGGCTCACCCGCACCTGCTCCGGGTGCTCCGGGTCGGCCGTCCGCGCCAGGGCGTCCCGGACGTCCGGCACCGCCCCGTCCGCCGCCCGCACGTAGATCGTCGTCGGACGCCCGTCGAACCCGAGGTACCGTTCGGCCGCCGCCCATCCGACCAGCGCCGACCGGTCGATCTCCGGGGCGAGCCCCGCCGGTGCCAGCACCCCGAGGACGGTGAACCACCGGCCGCCGATCCACACCCGCGCCCCGGGCCGGTCGACGCCCAGCCGCCGCGCCGCCTCCGCCCCGAGGACCGTCCCCGGATACCGCGCGTTCGCGGTGTTCAGCGCCCGCCCCGCCGCGACGTGCGCCCGCAGCGTCCCGGGCAGCCCGACGGTCGCGGCCTGCACGCCGATCCCGTGCGTGACCTCCGCGGGGATCGCGCCCGTCCGCCGCACGGTCGCGTCCACCGTGCCCGTCGCGGCGACCGACGTCACGCCCTCGATGCGGCCCGCCATGCCGGGGGCGGCGCGCGGCAGTTGCGCGTCCTGCCCGAACAGCGTCTCGCCGGGCCCGGCCGTCAGCAGGTTCGTGCCGAGCCGGTCCAGCCGCCGCAGCAGGTCCTCCTGCCCGGACGCCGAGATCCCGATCACCGCGGTCATCGTGGCGATCCCGAGCGCGACGCCGAGCGCGGACAGCACCGCCCGCGCCGGACGGGCCCGCAGCCCCGCGAGCCCCGTGCGCAGCACGTCCCCGGCCGAGAGCCGCGCGGGCGAAAGCCCCGCGCTCACCGCCCGCTCCCCGCGCGGTCGCAGCCCGGACGTCCGGTGCACGCCCCATCGCCGAAACCCGCACACACGCGACACGGCCCGGCGTCGGGGGGCGGGTGTCCGGGGCGGTCGTCGGCGGTTATACGGCCGTCGGCGACGCGTATGCGGAGGGCATCCGGGCGGCGACGTCCGGGTCGTGCGTGATGACCGCGACGGTCGTGCCGCCCCGGCCCAGGTCGTCCAGGAGGTCCAGGACCTCGGCGCCCGCGGCGCTGTCGAGGTTGCCGGTGGGTTCGTCGGCGAGCAGCAGGTCCGGTTCGCCGACCACGGCGCGCGCCACCGCGACGCGCTGCCGCTCGCCGCCCGACAGCTCGTGCGGCCGGTGGCCCGCGCGCGCGCCGAGACCCACTCGTTCCAGCGCCGCGCGGGCCCGTTCCCTCCGCTCGCCCAGCCGGACGCCCGCGTACAGGAGGCCGTCGGCGACGTTGTCGAGCGCCGGAACTCCGTCGGCGAGGTGGAACTGCTGGAACACGAACCCGATGTGCCCGGCCCGCAGCGCCGACAGCGCCCGGTCCGGCAGGTCCGCGACGGGGTGCCCGGCGATCGTCACCGCGCCCGCCGTCGGACGGTCGAGCGTGCCGATGATGTGCAGCAGCGTCGACTTCCCCGAACCGGACGGCCCCACGATCGCCGCCGGTTCGCCCCGCGCGATCGTCAGGTCGACGCCCCGCAGCGCCGCGACGCCGCCCGGGTACTCCTTCGTCACCCCTTCGAGTTCGACGATGTTCATTCCGCGGGCACCCCCACCTTCGTGCCCGCGCGGAGCCCGCCGCCGGACACCTCCACGCGTCCGCCGCCGAACGCGCCGGCCGTCACCGGCACCACCCGTGTCCGCGCGCCCTCGACGACCTCGACGCCGAACCCGCCGGGCACCGCCAGCAGCGCCTCGACCGGCACCGACAGCACGTCCGCGCGCCGCTCGCCCGCGAGTTCCACGCGCACCGGCGCCTCGTCGAACCGCCCGTCGTACTCGACCGCGATCTCGACGTCGACGGTCGTGTCCTCCCCGTGGCTCTCCGCGACCGCCCCGACCTCGGCGATCGTCCCCTCGACGCGCGTCCCGCCGGGCAGTTCCACGGCCGCCTTCGCCCCCTTCCGCGCGAGGTCCTGCCGGTCGGCGTCCAAGTCCACGTGCACCATCCGCTCGGTCCCCGACACCGACAGGACGGGCTTGCCCTGCGCCGTCCGGCCGCCCTCGGGCGCCTTCACCTCGCGGACCCGGGCGGCCCCGCCGAGGAACACGACCTGCGCGGCGTCGACCGTCCCGGTCTCCGGCAGGCCCCGCTCGTCCTGCCAGTCGCGCACCGCCGCGCCGGTCGCCGCGGTGAACTCGCCGTCCACGGTCATGTCGGAGCCGTGGCCGAGCGCCTTCAGGTTCTCTTCGAGCATCCGGACGTCCTTGCCTTCCGCGCCCTGCGCGAGCTTCCGGTACATGGGCGCGGTCCCGTACATGAGGGTCACCGGACGCCCGTCGACGCGGAGCAGCGTCTCCCCGCGGCCGATCGCCGCGCCCTGCTCGGGCGCCCACGTGACGACGCCGCTCGCGCCCGTCCACACGGACGTCACGTCCGCGTACGTGAGCGTCCCGTCCACGGTCTCGGTGTCGACGAGATCGCCCCGCACCACGGGTGCCGTCGCGGGCGCGGCCGTCCGTCCGGCGCGCGTCTCCCCGCCGTCGGCCGCCTGCACGACGCGCCGCCCACGGCCACCGCCCCGGCGACGGCGCCCGCGACGGGCCCGCCACCACGACGACGCGCCTCACCGGCCCGTCTCCGGCACCAGGTCGCGGCAGGCTTCCCGCGCCTGCTCGGCCTTCCCCCGGTCGACGTTCCCCTCGGGCATCCGCAGCGTCCCGTCCGGCCCCGGGTCGGGTATGTCGACGCCGTGCTCCCGCATGCACTGCGCGAACTTCGCGTACTGATCGCGCACCTCGGGGTCCGCGAGGTCGGGGAGCACTCCCCCGTCCTGGAGGAACGACTGGCACTTCTGCAGCGCCTTCTCCAGCCTTCCCCTGTCGATGCCCTTGCCGAGCCGCGTCCCCTCGGCGTCCCCGGCGCCGGGGTCCGGCACGTCGGCCCCGTTCTCGCGCATGCACCGCGCGAACTCCAGCTGCGCGTCCTCGGCCGACATCGACCGCGACGGCGAAGTCTTCGCGCCCTCGTCTCCCCCGCACCCGGCGAGCCCCGCGAGGCCCAACCCGACGGCCGCCGCCACCGCGGCGACCCGAATCCGACGATCCATGACACCCTTCCCGCCGCCGCGCCCTGCGGCGGCCGAAGCCATGGCACACGCCGGAGGGTTAAACCCGTGTCAGCCGCATAGGGTGCTCGGGTGATCGAAGTGCCGGAGGCGTTCGCGCGGGGGGACGATCGCGCGCGAGGGGGAACCCGGGGCGGCGTGGCTCGCCGACCTGCCGGGGATCGTGGACGAACTGCTGGGCCGCTGGGGGTGCGCGCCGGACGGCGACGTCGTGCACGGGGGCGTCGCGGTGGTCGTCCCGGTGAAGCGGGCTTCGGGGACGGCGGTGCTGAAGGTGTCGTTCCCGCACCCGGGCAACGTCCACGAGCCGGACGCGTTCGCGGCGTGGGGCGGGCGCGGTGCGGTGCTCCTGCACGAGCGCGCCGACGAACGGTTCGCGATGCTGCTCGAACGGGCGGGGGCGTCGACGCTGGCCGACGCCGGGGACGGCGACGAGATCGTGACGGTCGCGGGGCGGCTCGGCCGGCGGCTGGCCGTCCCGGCGCCGCCCGGCCTGCCCCGGCTGAGCGAGCGGGCCGGCGAGTGGGACGCGGACCTGCGCGCGGACGCCGCGGCGCTGCCGCACACGATGCCCCGCCGTGTCGTGGACGCGGCGCTCGCGACCGTCCGGGAGCTCGGGCGGGAGCAGCCGGACACGCTCGTCCACGGCGACCTGCATCCGGGGAACATCCTGCCCGCCGATCGCGAACCCTGGCTGGCCGTCGACCCGAAGGGTCACGTGGGCGATCCCGCCTACGACGGCGGCACGCTGCTCAAATCGCGCGCGCTCGCATTCCTGGAAGCGGACGACCTGCCCAAGGCCGTCGAACACAACCTGAACGTTTACGCCGATGCAGCGGAACTCGACGTCGAGCGTGTCCGGCGCTGGGCGCAGCTCCATGCCGTCCAGGCCGCCTTCCACGGACGGCGCCACGGGTTCGGCATCGGCCGCGACGGGCCGCTGGTCGACCGGCTCACCCGGTTCGCGGACCACCTGGCGGAATTGCTCACCCGACGCGCTTGACGTCGCGGTCGTCCCGACCGCGGCCCACACGACCGGCTAGGTGAGGACGACATCGGGCACGAATTCCTACGGGCCCGCCTACGGCGTGAGGATCTCCCTGGCGGCCGTGCGGAAGTCGGCGACCGCGCGGTACAGGACGCGTTCTCGCTCGGCGGCGGATTCCAGATCCGCGGCCTTCCGGGCGGTGTCGCCCGCGCGGGCGTCGTCCACCAGGCGCCGCACCACCTCGGACAGGTCGCGGGACGCGCGTCCGATGCGGTCGACCGACTCCTCGATGGCCTGCGGCCCCTCCAGGCGGCCATGCGGGCTTATCCGGGTTTAACGCGCCGGACGGCATGCTCGCCCCCATGCGGGTTCTGATCGTCGAGGACGAGCGGGTGCTGGCGGACGCGATCGCCGAGGGGCTTCGTGAGGAGGCGATCGCCGTCGACGTCGTGTACGACGGGGACGCCGCGCTCGAACGGGCGTCGTACAACGAGTACGACGTCGTCGTGCTCGACCGGGATCTGCCGACGGTGCACGGCGACGACGTCTGCAGGGAGATCGCCGGGCGGAGCTACGCGGGGCGGATCCTGATGCTGACGGCGTCCGGGGACGTGGAAGAGCGGGTGGACGGGCTGGCGCTGGGGGCCGACGACTACCTCCCGAAGCCGTTCGTGTTCGGGGAGCTGGTGGCGCGGGTGCGGGCGCTCGGGCGGCGGGCGGGACGCGCGGTGCCGCCGGTGCTGGAGGTGCGGGGGGTGCGGCTGGATCCGCACCGGCGGCGGGTGCATCGGGACGGCCGGGAGCTGCGGCTCACGAACAAGGAGTTCGCGGTGCTGGAGGAGCTGCTGCGGGCGGACGGCGGGGTGGTGAGCGCGGAGTCGCTGCTGGAGCGGGCGTGGGACGAGCACATCGACCCGTTCAGCAACATCGTGCGGGTGACGATGGCGACGCTGCGGCGGAAGCTGGGCGCTCCGCCGCTGATCGAGACGGTCACGGGGTCGGGCTACCGGCTGGAGGAGCGGTGACGCGGCTGAGCGTCCGGACGCGGCTGACGCTGGTGTACGGGTCGCTGTTCCTGGTGACGTCGGCGGTGCTGGTCGCGGTGACGTACCTGATGACGGTGCAGAGCATGAACGCCGGGTTCGGGATGGAGAACGAGCCGACGATCACGGCCGCCGACCTGCAGGCGCTCGCCGGCGGGGACCGGGTCGACGCGCTGATGGACCTGCGGGACCGGGCCGAGCGGGCGATGGCGGAGCGGCGGGCGGACGTGCTGGAGCGGCTGCTGCGGGGGTCGCTGGCGACGATGGCGGTGCTGGGGGTCGTCGCGGTGGCGATCGGGTACGTGCTGGCGGGGCGGATGCTGCGGCCGATCCACACGGTGACGGCGACGGCGCGGCGGCTGTCGGAGAGCACGCTGTACGAGCGGATCGGGCTGGAGGGCCCGCAGGACGAGATCAAGGACCTGGCGGACACGTTCGACGGGATGCTCGACCGGCTGCACCGGGCGTTCGACGCGCAGCGGCGGTTCGTGGCGAACGCGTCGCACGAGCTGCGGACGCCGCTGACGATCAACCGGACGGTGCTGGAGGTCGCGCTGGCGAGCCGGAAGAACCCGCCGGAGACGAAGGCGCTGGCGGACGTCCTGCTGGGCAACACGGCGCGGCACGAGCGGCTGATCGACGGGTTGCTGCTGCTGGCGCGGTCGGAGCGGGAGCCGACGGCGCCGGACGAGCTGGACCTGGCGGAGGTCGTTCGGGGCGCCCTCGACCAGGCCGATCTCGACCTGGCCGACCGGGAGGTCGACGCCGACCTCGCGCCGGGCATGGTCGCCGGGGACCCGGTGCTGCTGGAGCGGTGCGTCGGGAACCTGCTGGAGAACGCGGCGAAGTACAACGTGCCGGGCGGACTGGTGCAGGTGCGGACGGGCACGGCGGACGGTGCGGCGTTCGTCCGGGTCGTGAACACGGGGAAGATCGTGCCGGAGTACGAGGTGGCGAACATCTTCGAGCCGTTCCGGCGGCTGCGGGCCGACCGGGTGGGGTCGGCGGACGGCGCGGGGCTCGGGCTGTCGATCGTCCGGGCGGTGGTGGGGTCGCACGGGGGTTCCATCGAGACGGTTCCGCGCGCGGAGGGCGGCCTGTCGATCACGGTCCGGCTGCCCGCGCTGTCACCTCGCTGACAAACGGGCGCGCGCGGCGTGTGCGTCCGGGGCGCATTGCGGGGGACGTCCGGGCGCCAATAATCCGGGCGTGTCCACACATACGAGTCATCCGGCGAGTTGCCCGGCCGGGGACGCGCGGCTGGTGCGGTCGCTGCGCGCCCGGCGCCCCGGGGCGGTCGGCCGCGTCTACGACGTCCACGGTGCCGAGCTGATCGAGTACGCCGAGGAGCTGCTCGGCGACCGGGACCGCGCGGTCGCGGCCGTCCGGTCGGTGCTGCTCTCGCTGCGCGCGGCGGACGCGGGCGGCGACGTCCCGCCTCCCGGGGAGCTGCGGGATTGGCTGCGCGGGTTGGTGCGGAACGAGTGTCAGGGCCCTGTCCTGCGGATACGTCTCCAGGTGGTATTGATCGGCATCATCCTCGGGGCCGTGCTCGCGGCCGGGGTGCTGGCGGCACTGGACGCCCGGGAGCGGGCGGGGCAGGCGCGGGCACCGGCCACCCGGATCAGTAGTTACTGACGAGTAGCATTGGGTGCGACCACCGAGCCCAGCACAGGGAGGACGCACCCGTGCCTCGCACCGCACGCGACGTCGTGTTCGTCGACGGCGTACGCACGCCGTTCGGCAAGGCCGGCCCGAAGGGGCTGTACGCGGAGACCCGGGCGGACGACATGGTCGTCCGCGCCATCCGCGAACTGCTGCGCCGCAACCCGTCCCTCCCGCCCGAGCGGGTGGACGAGGTCGCGATCGCCGCCACCACCCAGACCGGGGACCAGGGCCTGACCATCGGACGGTCCGCCGCCGTGCTCGCCGGGCTGCCCAAGAGCGTCCCCGGCTACGCCATCGACCGGATGTGCGCGGGCGCGATGACCGCCGTGACGACGTCGGGGGCGGGCATCTCGTTCGGCTCCTACGACGTCGCGATCGCGGGCGGCGTCGAGCACATGGGCCGGCACCCGATGGGCGAGGGCGTCGACCCGAACCCGCGGTTCCTCGCGGACCGGCTCGTCGACCCGTCCGCGCTGGTCATGGGCTCCACCGCGGAGAACCTGCACGACCGGTTCCCGGGGATCGGCAAGGAACGCGCGGACGCCTACGCGGTGCGCAGCCAGCAGAAGGTCGCGGCGGCCTACGAGGCCGGGAAGATCCAGCCGGACCTGGTGCCGACGGCCGTCCGCTCCGCCGAGCGCGGCTGGGGCCTGGCGACCGCGGACGAGCCGCCGCGCCCCGGCACGACGCTCGACGACCTCGCGAAGCTGAAGACGCCGTTCCGCGTGCACGGCAACGTGACGGCGGGCAACTCGGCCGGGCTGAACGACGGCGCGACCGCGTGCCTGCTGGCCGCCGAGGACGTCGCCCGCGAGCTCGGCCTGACGCCGAAGATGCGGCTGGTCGACTTCTCGTTCGCGGGCGTGGAACCCGAGGTGATGGGCGTCGGGCCCGTCCCGGCGACCGAGCGGCTGCTGGCCCGCAACTCGATGACCATGGACGACATCGGCCTCATCGAGATCAACGAGGCGTTCGCCGTGCAGGTCCTCGCGTTCCTGGACCACTTCGGGATCGCCGACGACGACCCGCGGGTGAACCCGTGGGGCGGCGCGATCGCGTTCGGCCACCCGCTCGCGTCGTCCGGCGTCCGGCTGATGAACCAGCTCGCGCGGCTGTTCGCCGAGCGGACCGACGTCCGCTACGGACTGACCACGATGTGCGTGGGCATGGGCATGGGCGGAACCGTCCTCTGGGAGAACACCGGGTGGGAGGGCGCCAAGTGAGCGCGAACATCAAGGACATTTTCAAGGACGAGATCGTCACCCACGCGCACGTGCGGGACGTGACGCTGCCGTACGGGGCGGGCACCCTCGCGCTGATCACGCTCGACAACGGGCACGACCACACCAAGCCGAACACCTTCGGCCCGAACGGGCTCGCCGAGCTCGACGCGGCCATCGACACGATCGCCGGACGCGACGACATCGCGGCGGTCGGCGTCACCGGCAAGCCGTTCGTCTTCGCGGTCGCGCCGACCTCAAGGGCGTGCCGCTGATCGGCTCCCGCGCCGACGCACTGGCGATCGGCAGGCTCGGCCACGACGTGTTCCGGCGGCTCGGCGAGCTGCCCGTGCCGTCGTTCGCCTACTACAACGGCGCGGCGATGGGCGGCGGCGTCGAGATCGGCCTGCACTGCACGTACCGGACGATCTCGGCGGGCGTCCCGGCGTTCGCGCTGCCGGAAGCGTTCCTCGGCCTCGTGCCGGGCTGGGGCGGCACGTACCTGCTGCCGAACCTGATCGGCGCGGAGAAGGCGCTCAAGGTCGTCATCGACAACCCGATGGCGCAGAACCGGACGCTCAAGGCACGGCAGGCGTTCGAGCTGGGCATCGCCGACGCGCTGTTCGACTCGGCCGACTTCCTCGAAGAGTCCCTCGCGTGGACGGCCCGCGTCCTCAACGGGGACGCCGCCGTCGAGCGTCCCGAGGTCGACAAGGGCAAGGCGTGGGACGACGCGATCGCGGCCGCCCGCTGGAACGTCGAGGGCAAGCTGCACGGCGCCGCCCCGTCGTTCACCCGGGCGCTCGATCTCGTCGCGGCCGCCAAGGACCGGACGCGCGACGAGGGCTTCGCCGCCGAGGACGAGGCGCTCGCCGACCTCATCATGAGCGACGAGCTGCGCGCCGGGCTCTACGCGTTCGACCTGACGCAGAAGCGCGCGAAGCGGCCCGCCGGGGCGCCCGACAAGTCGCTCGCCCGCGCGGTCACGAAGGTCGGCGTGGTCGGCGCCGGGCTGATGGCCTCGCAGCTCGCGCTGCTGTTCGCGCGCCGCCTGGAGGTCCCGGTCGTCCTCACCGACCTGGACCGCGACCGCCTCGACAAGGGCGTCGGCCACGCGCACGGGGAGATCGACAAGCTGCTCGGCAAGGGCCGCGTCTCCCCCGACAAGGCCAACCGGCTCAAGGCGCTGATCACCGGATCGCTCACCAAGGACGCCTTCAACGACGCCGACTTCGTCATCGAGGCGGTGTTCGAGGAGATGGCGGTCAAGCAGAAGGTGTTCGCCGAACTGGAGGACCACGTCTCGCCCGAGTGCGTCCTCGCGACCAACACCTCGTCGCTGTCGGTGACGGAGATGGCGTCGAAGCTGAAGCACCCGGAGCGGGTCGTCGGCTTCCACTTCTTCAACCCGGTCGCCGTGCTGCCGCTGCTGGAGATCGTCCGGGGCGACCGGACCGACGACGCCGCGCTCGCCACCGCGTTCACGACGGGCAAGCAGCTGAAGAAGTCGTGCGTGCTGGTCAAGGACGCCCCCGCGTTCGTCGTCAACCGCGTCCTGCTGCGGCTGCTCGCCGAGATCGTCCAGGCCGTGGACGAGGGCACGCCGATCGAGGTCGCCGAACGCGCGGCCGCGCCGCTCGGACTGCCGATGCCGCCGTTCGTCCTGATGGGGCTGGTCGGCCCGGCCATCGCGCTGCACGTGAACGAGACGCTGCACGGCGCGTTCCCCGACCGGTTCCCGCTCTCGGCCAACCTCGCGAAGCTCGTCGCGGCAGGCAAGCCCGGCGTGTACCGGCCGGACTTCACCCTCGACCCCGAGGCCGTGGAGATCTTCGCGGGCGGCACGTCGCCGTCCACCGAGGAGCAGGTCCTCGCGCGGGCGCTGGACGCGCTGGCGTCCGAGATCCGGATCATGCTGGACGAGGGGGTCGTCGCGGCGCCCGAGGACATCGACCTGTGCATGATCCTCGGCGCGGGCTGGCCGTTCCACCTCGGCGGCATCACCCCGTACCTGGACCGCGCGGGCGTCTCCGAGCGGGTCGCCGGGCGCCGGTTCCTGGAGCCCGGCGCGGCGTCCCTGCCCCGCTAGGCCGCACGGCGGAGGCGTCCCGAATCCGCTTCGGGACGCCTCTTTCCCGGCGTTCTCCCACGTCACCGGCATTCCCCGATTCGGCTGATCATAATTCGCGTCCGAACGGGCATAGCCGGATTCGGACGATCGGACCGCCCCGGGAGCCGAGCATGAGCCTGCTGCGCAAGAAGTCGGTCGAGCAGTCGATCCGCGACACCGAGGACCCGGAACACCGGCTCCAACGCGGACTCTCCGCCCTCGACCTGGTGGTGTTCGGCGTCGGCGTCATCATCGGCACCGGCATCTTCGTCCTCACCGGCGTGGTCGCCCGCAACAACGCGGGCCCCGCGGTCGCCCTGTCGTTCATCTTCGCCGCGATCGTCTGCGGGCTCGCCGCACTGTGCTACGCCGAGTTCTCCTCGACCGTCCCGGTCGCGGGCTCCGCCTACACGTTCTCCTACGCCACCCTCGGCGAGTTCCCCGCGTGGATCATCGGCTGGGACCTCATCCTCGAACTGACGCTCGCCGCCGCCGTCGTCTCCGTCGGCTGGTCCGGCTACTTCGCGTCGCTGCTGAGCGACCTCGGCGTCGACATCCCCGAATCGATCGCCGCGCCGCCGGGCGAGGGCGGCGTCGTGAACGTCCCCGCGATCGCGCTCGTCCTCGCCGTCACCGTGCTGCTCGTCCTCGGCATCAAGGTGTCCTCGCGGGTCAACGCCGTGATCGTCGCCATCAAGGTGACGATCGTGCTGCTGGTGATCTTCGCCGGGCTGTTCTTCGTCAAGGGCGAGAACTACAAGCCGTTCATCCCGCCGTCGGAGTCGGCTTCCGAGGCGTCCGGCGTGGACGCGCCGCTGATGCAGGTGATCTTCGGGATCACCCCGGTCAACTTCGGCTGGCTCGGCATCTTCGCCGCCATCGCCGTCGTCTTCTTCGCCTACATCGGCTTCGACATCGTCGCCACCACCGCCGAGGAGGCCCGCCGCCCGCAGCGCGACCTGCCGATCGGGCTCATCGGCTCCCTCCTCATCACGGCGGTCCTGTACGCGGCCGTCTCCACCGTCGTCGTCGGCATGCAGAAATACACCGAGCTGAGCGTCGACGCGCCGCTGTCGGACGCGTTCGAGTTCGTCGGCGCGCCCGCGTTCGCCACGATCATCAACGTCGGCGCGGTCATCGGGCTCACCTCCGTCGTGCTCATCCTCCTGCTCGGGCAGAGCCGGGTGTTCTTCTCGATGAGCCGCGACGGCCTGCTGCCCCGGTGGCTGTCCAGCGTGCACCCGCGCTTCCAGACGCCGTACCGCTCGACGATCCTGATGGGCGTCGTCTCCGCCGTCATCGCCGGGTTCATCCCGCTGACCGAACTCGCCACCCTCGTCAACATCGGGACCCTGTTCGCGTTCCTCGTCGTGTCGGTGAGCGTCCCGATCCTGCGCCGCACCCGGCCCGACCTGCCGCGCGCGTTCCGCACGCCGCTCGTCCCGCTCGTCCCGATCCTGTCCGTCCTCGGCTGCCTGTTCGTCATGATCAACCTGCCGCTGGAGACGTGGTACCGCTTCCTGGCCTGGCTGGCGATCGGCCTCGTCGTCTACTTCCTCTACGGCCACAGGCACAGCCGGCTGGCCCGCCGCAGCGAAAAATCGACCGAGTGACCCGTCTCACGGTGTTCAATGAATGAGACGGTGTGCACAATGGCCCGCATGGCTTCTCCTGTGCGCGTCGCGGTGATCGGGTCGGGCCCGGCGGGCGTCTACGCCGCCGAAGCCCTGGTGAAACAGGGCGAGGACGTCCGCGTCGACGTCTTCGATCGGCTGCCGACCCCCTACGGGCTCGTGCGCTACGGCGTCGCCCCCGACCACACCTCGATCAAGTCGATCGCCCGCTACCTGCAGCGGGTGCTGGAGGACCCGGCCGTCCGGTTCTTCGGCTGCGTCGAACTGGGCCGCGACATCACCCGCGCCGACCTGCTCGGCTGCTACGACGCCGTCGTCTACGCGACCGGCGCCATGGTCGACCGGCACCTGGCCGTCCCCGGCGAGAACCTGCCGGGCAGCGTCGCCGCCACCGACTTCGTCAACTGGTACTGCGGCCACCCCGACGCCGCCGACCACCAGTTCGACCTCTCCGTCGACGAGGTCGCGGTCATCGGGGTCGGCAACGTCGCCGTCGACGTCGTCCGCATCCTCGCCAAGACATCGGACGAACTGCGCTCCACCGACGTGCCCGAGCAGGTCATCGAGGCCCTCTCGAAGAGCCGCGTCCGCCGCGTCCACATGATCGGCCGCCGGGGCCCCGCGCAGGCGAAGTTCACCACCAAGGAGGCCCGCGAGCTCGGCGAACTGCCGAACGCCGGCATCCACGTCGACCCCGCCGACATGGACCTCGACCCGGCGAGCGCCGAACTCGCCGAAAGCGACCGGAAGGTCCGCGGCAACATCAAGGTGCTCAATACCTGGACGGCCGAACCCGCCGACCGCCCCCGGCAGATCGACGTCCGGTTCTGGCGCGCCCCGTCCGAGATCATCGGCACCGACCGCGTCGAGGGCCTCCGGTTGGAGAAGACCGCCCTCGACGAGAACGGCCGCGTCACCGGGACGGGCGAGTACGAAACCCTCCCCGTCGGCATGGTGCTGCGCTCCGTCGGCTACCAGAGCGTCCCCCTCGACGGCGTCCCGTTCGACGAACGCTCCTACGTCGTCCCCAACGAGGGCGGCCGCATCCTCGGCCCGGACGGCGCGCGGGTCCCCCGCGAGTACGTCACCGGCTGGATCAAGCGCGGCCCGTCCGGCGTCGTCGGCACGAACAAGTCCGACGCGGCCGAGACCGTCCGCAACCTCCTCGCGGACCTGCCCGCCGACCGCAAGCCGCCCGAGCACACCGTCGAGGAACTCCTCGAATCGCGCGGCCTGCCCGTCGTCACCTACGCCGACTGGCTCAACCTGGACGCCGCCGAGATCGCCCTCGCCCGCAGCCTCGACCGCGGCGAGCGCGTCAAACTCGGCCGCTGGGACGCGATGACCGCCGCCTGCCGGAACAAACCGCCCGCGGGGTAGTGACGGGAGTGTGACCGGGGCGCTACGGTGCCGCCTGTGACCGGCGGTCCAGAGCTGTACGGGTTCCCCCCACCCGAGTCTGTGCCCGACCTCAGGTGGCTGGGTCCCGACTACGTGTCCGTGCTCGTCCATGACCTGACGAAGGGGCTCCTCCGCCAGGACCCCCGCACGTCCGTCATGGGCGTCCGCTGCGACGGCGTGCCCGACCTGCGCCCCGCGGTCGACCACGCGGGCGTCATCCGCGCCCACGACGCCTGCTTCCCGCTGCAGGTCTACGTGCAGGACGGCGTCGGCCGCCTGTGGATGCTGCGCGGCCGCTGGACGTACGCGGGCCGCGAACTCGGCACCGCGGCCGCGTCCGTCCAGCACTTCTGGCAGCTCCTGGCAGCCGAAGGCGGCTGACCCACCGCCCACCCGACAGGCGGTGCGCCCACCACCGGCGCGGCCGCAGGCCGCCTCGCACCCGAAGCCCGCACGACCCACGGCACACGAAACCGCCAGCAGGCGTGCCGCACCGCCGACCGCACGAAGCGCACCCCAGCGCGCCACCCCGGCACGAGCGGAGGCACCCGCACCGGACGGAACGCGACCCCAGCGCGGCCGCAGGGCGACCCCAGCGCCCGAAGGCCGCGCAACCCACGGCACAAGCGGCCGCCGGAAGGCGTGGGCGCCACCCGGCGCGCGGAAGGCGTCAGTCGGTGGAGGGGGTGTGTTCGTGTTCTTCGAGGGCGGAGAGGCGGGCCACCGACTCGGTGATGTCGCGGGCGAGGGCCTGCGGGGTGAGGCCGATGTCGGCGAGGATCTCGCCGCGTGAGGCGTGGTCGAGGAACTCCTGCGGGATGCCGAACGTGCGGACGGGCACGTCCGCCTCGGCGTCGCGCAGGAGGCGGGCGACGGCGTCGCCGACGGCGCCGGTGCGGCCGTTGTCCTCGGCGACGGCGACGAGCTTGTGGTCGCGGGCGAGGTCGAGCAGGGCCGGGTCGAGGGGCTTGACCCAGCGGGGGTCGACGACCGTGACGCCGATGCCCTGCGCGGCGATGAGGTTCGCGGCCTCCAGCGCGGGGGTCGCCATCGAGCCGACGGCGACCAGGAGGACGCGGGTGCCGTTGGAGCCGTCGTGGCGGGCGAGGACGTCCATGTCGCCGGCCTTGTCGATCGCGTCGATGTCGGCGGCGGCGGGGCCCTTGGGGTAGCGGATCGCGGTGGGGCCGTCGGAGACGGCGACGCACTCGCGGAGGAGTTCGCGCAGGCGGGCGCCGTCGCGGGGGACGGCCATGCGCAGGCCGGGCACCAGCTGGAGGATCGACATGTCCCACATGCCGTTGTGGCTGGCGCCGTCGTCGCCGGTCACTCCGGAGCGGTCCAACGCGAACGTGACGGGCTGGCGGTGCAGCGCCGTGTCCATCAGGACCTGGTCGAACGCGCGGTTGAGGAACGTGGCGTAGACGGCGACGACCGGGTGCAGGCCGCCCATCGCGAGGCCGGTCGCGGACGTGACGGCGTGCTGTTCGGCGATCCCGACGTCGTAGACGCGGTCGGGGAACGCCTCGGCGAACGGGGCGAGGCCCGTCGGGTACAGCATCGCGGCGGTGATGGCGACGACGTCGCGGCGGTCGCGGCCGATCCGCACCATCTCGTCGCCGAACACCTTCGTCCAGGCGGGGCCGCCGCCTTTGGACAGGAACTTGCCGGTCGCGGGGTCGAACGCCCCGCCGCCGTGCATGCAGTCCTCGGTGTCGTTCTCGGCGGGCGCGTAGCCGCGGCCCTTGGTGGTGATGCAGTGCACGATGACGGGACGGCCGAAGCCGCGGGCGCGGCGCAGCGCCTTCTCGACGGCGTCCTCGTCGTGGCCGTCGATGGGGCCGACGTACTTCATGCCGAGGTCCTCGAACATGGCCTGCGGCTGCAGGACGTCCTTGAGGCCCTTCTTGATGCCGTGCAGCGTCTCGTAGGCCATGCCGCCGACGACGGGCGCGCGCGGCACCGTCTTCTTGATGAGGTCGAGCGCGTGCTCGTAGCCCTGGGTGACGCGCAGGTCGGCGAGGTGGCCGGCGAGGCCGCCGATGGTGGGCGAGTAGCTGCGGCCGTTGTCGTTGACGACGATGATGACGGGCCGGTCGGCGGCGCCCGCGATGTTGTTGAGGGCCTCCCAGCACATGCCGCCGGTGAGGGCGCCGTCGCCGACGACAGCGACGACGGCCCGGTCGTCCTCGCCGCGCACCTGGAACGCCTTGGCGAGCCCGTCGGCGTACGACAGGACGGTGGAGGCGTGCGAGTTCTCGATGACGTCGTGTTCGGACTCGGCGTGGCTCGGGTAGCCGGAGAGGCCGCCGCGCTTGCGCAGCAGGTCGAAGTCCCTGCGGCCGGTGAGCATCTTGTGGACGTACGCCTGGTGGCCCGTGTCGAAGAGGATCTTGTCCTTGGGCGAGTCGAAGATCCGGTGCAGGGCGATGGTCAGCTCGACCACGCCGAGGTTCGGGCCCAGGTGACCGCCGGTCTTGGACACCGCGTGGATCAGGAACTCGCGGATCTCCTCCGCCAGCCGAGGCAGCTGAGCGGCGTCCAGTCGCTTGAGGTCGTCGGGGTCCTTGATCGACTCCAGCAGGCTCACGCGATTCAACTCCTCATGGGGGACGACGGCTCCCCTGGCTCGGGCCGTTCCGAGTCTAATCCCGGTTCGATCGTGGCGCGCCGGAGGGAGTCTCCCCTCCAGGTGCGAAACCAGTCACGGCGAGGGGAGGTCGCCAGGGGAAACGGCCTTTCCGCATGAGGGGGATGGGGTAGGAAGTAGCCATGCGCGAGGAAGAGATCGTACTGCTCAACGCGGACGACGAGGCCGTGGGGACGGCGCCGAAGGCCGCGAGCCACCATAGCGACACGCCCTACCACCTGGCTTTTTCATGCTATGTGGTGGACACGGACGGTCGCGTGCTGATCACGCAGCGCGCGCTGGGCAAGCGGACGTTCCCGGGGGTGTGGACGGGCAGTTGCTGCGGGCATCCGGCGCCGGGCGAGAAGCTGCGGGACGCGGTGCTGCGGCGCCTGCGGGACGAGCTGGGCGTGTCGGGGGCGGCGCTCACGTCCGTCCTGCCCGGGTTCCGGTACCGGGCGGTCGCCGAGGACGGGACGGTCGAGCACGAGCGGTGCCCGGTGGTGCGGGCGACGGTCGCGCCGGGCGGGGCCGTCGCGTGCAACCCCGAGGAGGTCGAGGCGGCGGAGTGGTGGTCGTGGGACCGCTGCCTGGAGCTGGCCGGACGGCCGGAGTCGTCGCCGTGGTACCGGCTGCAGCTGGCCGAGCTGGCGCCGCTGGGCGCGCCGCTCGGCTGGCCGGACGCGGCGCGGGGCCGCTGCCGCCCGCCGTCTCCTGGTAGCCGCGGGCGGCAGGCCGATGTAACCGCCGGGTCACTGTTCCGTACGGGTGTTGACGATCTTGTGAGCCGAGCAGACGCTTGTTTTTCGGGCGACCGAAGGGACGGGCGATGTTCGGACGTACTCGAGGAAGCGCCGCCGGCCGGGGCCGGACGACGTCGTTCGCCGCGGCCGCGCTGGCCGCCGTGCTGGCCCTGGCGGGCTGCGGCGGCGACGGCGGCTCCGGCGACAGCTCCGAGGTCGAGGTCTTCTCTTGGTGGACGGGCCCGGGCGAAGCCGAGGGGCTGACGGCGCTGCAGGCGCTGTTCGAGAAGCAGAACCCGGGGACGAAGTTCGTCAACGCGGCGATCGCCGGCGGTTCGGGCACGCAGGCCAAGGCGGTGCTCGCGAGCCGGCTCAAGAACCGCAAGCCGCCGGACTCGTTCCAGGGCCACGCCGGGGCCGAACTCCTCGACTACATCAAGGCCGGGCAGATCGAGCCGCTGAACGACTTCTACGACGAGAACGGCCTGCGGGACGTCTACCCGAAGCAGCTCATCGACCAGATCACCTACAAGGGCAACATCTACTCGGTTCCGGTGAACATCCACCGGTCCAACGTGCTCTGGTACAACCCGGGCATCCTTGAGGAAGCCGGGGTGGACGAGCCGCCCGCGACGATCGACGCGTTCATCGACGCGCTGAAGGCCGTCGACGCGACCGGGAAGGTGCCGCTGTCGCTCGGCGCGCAGTGGACGGCCGACCACCTGCTGGAGAACGTCCTGCTCGGCTCGCTCGGCACCGACGGCTACAACGCGCTGTGGCAGCCGGGCGCGAACTGGGGCACCCCGGCCGTCAAGGCCGCCCTCGACGACTTCGCCGAGATCATGAAGTACACCACCGCCGAGGCCGCGTCCACCGACTGGCAGGGCGCCGCGAAGGCGGTCGTGGACGGGCGCGCCGCGTTCAACATCATGGGCGACTGGGCGTACGGCTACTTCGTGAACCCGGCGCCGAACGGGCTGGCCAAGAAGCTCGGCACGGACTTCGACTACGCGCCCGCGCCCGGCACGGACGGCACGTACATGTGGCTGTCGGACAGCTTCACCCTGCCCGAGAACGCGCCCCACCGGGGCGGCGCCCTGGCCTGGCTGAAGACCGTCTCCAGCAAGGAGGGCCAGGACGCGTTCAACCCGAAGAAGGGCTCGATCCCGGCGCGCACGGACGGCGACAAGTCCCTCTACAAGGACTATCTGGAGTACGCCATCACCGAGTGGAACAAGCCGGACATCAAGCTGGCGGGCTCGTTCTGGCACGGCGTGACGGCGAACAACAAGTGGCACACCGACATCGACACCGCAGTCGGCCTGTTCCTCCAGCACAAGGACCCGGCGAAACTCCAGGAGGCGCTGGTCACGGCCGCCCAGAACAGCGGCCAGTGAGGCTGCGCCGCGCCCGGCGGTGGCTGCCGGGCCTGCTGCTGGTCTCCCCGTCCATCGTGGCGATCGGCGTGTTCGTCTACGGGCTCATCTTCTGGAACACGCGGGTCGCGCTGAGCGGCAAGCACGACGAGGTATCGCCGCTGGGCTTCGACGGCGGGAAGAACTTCGTCGACCTGTGGCACCAGCCGAGCTGGCCGGGCGCGGTGTCCAACGCGCTGGTGTTCACGGCCGTGTTCGTCGTCGGCGCCCTGCTGCTCGGCGCGTTCCTCGCGTTCCTGATGGACAAGGGCATCCGCGCCGAGGCGTCGTTCCGGGTCGTCTACCTGTTCCCGATGGCGGTGTCGTTCATCGCCGCCGGGGTGGTGTGGCGGTGGCTGCTGAATCCGGCGCCCGCCGACCGGGCCGTCGGCCTCAACCAGCTGTTCCACGACGCCGGTCTGGGGGCGCTGGCGAACACGTGGTGGCAGAACCCCGACTGGGGCATGGCCGCCATGGCGCTCCCGGCGATCTGGCAGATGTCCGGTTATGTCATGGCGCTGTACCTGGCCGGGTTCCGCGGCGTGCCCGAGGAGCTGCGCGAGGCGGCCCGGGTGGACGGCGCGTCCGAGTGGAAGGTGTACCGCTACGTCGTGTTCCCGCAGCTCCGCCCGGTGACGCTGTCCGCGCTGATCATCCTCGGGCACATCTCGCTGAAGGTGTTCGACCTGATCATGGCGATCGCGGGCAAGCAGATCATCACCTACGTCCCGGCCGTCGCCGCCTACGTGGAGATCTTCGACCGGCACGACCCGGCGAACGGCGCCACCATCGCCACGTACCTGCTGCTCGCGGTCGCCGTCCTCGTCATCCCCTACCTGGTGTGGACGATCCGTTCGGAGCGGGCGCGGTGAGCCGCGTCGTCCGGTTCGGCCGCCCGGCCGTCCTGCTGCTGTTCGTCGTGCTGTTCCTGATGCCGGCGTACGTCCTGCTCGTCACCAGCTTCAAGCCGCTGCAGGAGGCCGGGCCCGCCACCGCGTGGAACCTGCCCGAGCAGTGGAGCGTGTCCGGCTGGACGGCCGCGTGGGACGAGCTGCGCCCGGGCATCGTCAACAGCTTCCAGATCGCGGTCCCGGGGGCGATCATCTCGGCGGTGCTCGGCTCGCTGAACGGCTACGTGCTGTCGAAGTGGCGGTTCCCGGGGTCCGACGCCGTCTTCACGCTGTTCCTGTTCGGGATGTTCATCCCGTACCAGGCCGTCATGATCCCCCTGGCGGGCGTGCTCACCGACATGCAGATCGTCGGGACGATCCGGGGCCTGATCCTCGTGCACGTCGTCTACGGCATCCCGATCTGCACGCTGATCTTCCGCAACTACTACGTCACGATCCCGGACGAGCTGATCGAGTCGGCGCGCGTGGACGGCGCCGGGATGCTCCGCGCGTACGCGTCGGTCGTGCTGCCGCTGTCGGCCCCGGCGTTCGCCGTGACGATCATCTGGCAGTTCACGTCGATCTGGAACGACTTCCTGTTCGCGGTCTTCCTCGGCGCACCCGACTCGTGGCCCGTCACCGTCATGCTGAACAACACCGCGGGCTCCGGCGCGGTCGCCGTCCAGTACAACGTGCAGATGGCGTCGGCGCTGCTGGCGTCGCTGCCGACCATCCTCGTCTACCTGCTGCTCGGGAGGTTCTTCATGCGCGGCCTCATGGCCGGGGCCCTCAAGGGATGACGTGCGGCCCCGCGGTTGTCACTTCTGCACAGTTGTCACGTCAACCACTTTCCGTTCCCACGCGTCACAGAGATGATCGGGCAGGATCGGACATGAGCGGACCGCTCACCTCCCCCATTGGCGCAACCGCTCCGATGCGCCTAGCCTCTCGGGCATTGCCGCGCGGCGTCCCCGCCGTGAACCATGCCGGGGGTGGGGACGGTCGAGCACTGGAGGTGACCGCGTGCAGGCGATAAGTGTTCAGCAGCCCTGGGCGTTCGCGATCGCGTGCGGGGGCAAGAGCGTCTCGAACCAGGCCGTGCCGACGGCCTACCGCGGGCCGCTGCTGATCCACGCGTCCATGCGGGTCGACCTGTCGGCGTGCGACTCGCCGCTCGTCCAGGCCGCCGGCTGGGACCCGTCCGACCCGCTCGCCGCGATCGGCGCCGCCATCGCCGTGGCCGACCTCGCCGCGGTCTGCTCCGCGACCGTCGGCGCGTCCGGCCGCGGCGGGACGGACGAGTGCGCGTGCGGCCCGTGGGCGGAGCCGGGCAGGCACCACTGGCACCTCGCGGACGTGCGCGCCCTGCGGCGTCCGATCATCTCCCTCGGCCGCACCGACCTGTGGGAGCCGTCCGCGAACCTCCTCACCGAGGTCGAGACGATGCTCGCCGCGCCCGCCGCGAACCCGGCGGGCTAACCGGCCGCCTCGTCCGCGGCCTCGTCCGGGGCTTCGGCGGCGGCTTCGCGGAGGCGGGCGAACTCGGCGGCCATGCGGTCGAGGGACCAGCTCGCGTTGAGGCCGCTCGGGTTCGGCAGCACCCACACGCGGGCGGAGCCGAACGTGTCGTCCTGGGGGCCGATCTGCGTGCGCGGACGGCCGAACGCGGTGCGGTACGCGGTGACGCCCGCGACCGCCAGGTAGGCGGGACGGTACCGGTCGACGAGCGCCCGCAGGCGGCGCCCGCCGTCGCGCAGCTCGTCCGGGGCCAGCTCGTCGCGCGGGCGGTGGTGCGCTGCGCCAGGTTGGTGATGCCGAGGCCGAACGCGGGCAGGAGATGCTGCTCGGACGGGTCGAGGAGCCGGTCGGTGAACCCGGAGCGGTGCAGCGCGGGCCAGAAGCGGTTGCCCGGACGGGCGAAGTGGTGCCCGGTCGCGCCCGAGTACAGGCCCGGGTTGATGCCGCTGAACAGGACGCGGAGCGTCCCGCCGGGGGCGGGCAGGACGTCGGGGACGACACGGTCGCGGGCGGCCTCGAGGTCGGCCTTCGTGGGGCGCACTACACCAGACTACGGACGATCAGGGCGATCGCGGACGCGCCGACGACGATCAGCAGCGCGGTGCGCAGCCGTCCGGCGTCCAGGTAGCGGCGCAGCGGACCGGCGGCGAAGAACCCGGCCAGGACGAACGGGACGAGCGACAGCCCGGCGGTGACCTGCTCGATCGGGAGGCGGCCGACCGCGGCGAGGGAGACCAGCGAGAGCAGGCAGCCGGCGACGAAGAACAGCGCGAGGGTGGCGCGCACGCGGGGGCCGCTCTCGCGCTGGTAGAGCAGCGCGATCGGCGGGCCGCCGATGCCGGACGCGGTGCCGGTGGTCCCCGCGATGGCCCCGGCGGCGGCGAGCGTGCGGGGGGTGCGCGGCACCTCGCGCGACCACGCGGTGACGGCGAGGGCGGCGAGCACGAAGAAGCCGATCACGATGCCGAGGGCCCGGGCGGGCACGGCGGCCACGAGCCACACGCCGAGCGGCGTCCCGGCGACGCGTCCGCCGAACGCCCAGCCGAGGCCGCGCAGCTCGGCGTGCCGCGCCTCCTGGGCGAGCGTGGCCAGGGGCAGGACGGTCGCCACGACGAGAATCGTGCCGGGCATCAGCGACGGGAAGAGCATCGTCACGATCGGGGTGGCGACCAGGCCGACGCCGAGGCCGACGCTGCTCTGCACGATGGCGCCGAGCAGCGCCGCCACTCCCCCGACGATCAAGAAATCGGGATCCACGCCGTGGAACGATACAAGTCAGGCGGAAGCCTCGGTCAGGCGGCTCACCTGGTCGTCCTTGAGCACGGTGCCCGAGACCTCCAGCAGCGGCGGGAGCTGCTCCATCGTGCGGGCGCTGGCGATGGGCGCGACGACGGTCGGCTGGGCGCCCAGCCACGCGAGCGCCACCGTCGCGTGGGACAGGCCCGACTCCCGGGCGACCTCGTCGAGGGCCTCCAGGACTTTACGTCCGCGCTCGGTGTCCAAGTACTTCGCCGCCCGCCCGGCGCGCGCGCTGTCGACCTCGGTGTCGGGGCGGTACTTGCCCGTCAGGAACCCCGAGGCGAGGCCGTAGTACGGGACGCACGCGAGCCCGTGCCGTTCGGCGATGTCGCGCCGCGGCCCCTCGTAGGTGTCGCGGGACACGAGGTTGTAGTGCGGCTGGATCGCGACGTACCGGGCGGTGCCCTCCCGCTCGCTGAACGCCAGGGACGCCTCCAGCCGTCCGAGTTCGATGTTCGACACCGCGATCTGCCGGACCTTGCCCGCCTTCACCAGCTCGTCCAGCGCGGTCATGATCTCCTCGACGGGGACGGACTCGTCGTCGAAGTGCGTGTAGTAGAGGTCGATGCGGTCGGTGCGCAGGCGCCGCAGCGAGTCGTCCGCCGCCGCCTTGATGTTGGCGGCCGCCAGTCCCTTGCGTTGCGGGTGCTGACCGACCTTCGTCGCGATGACGATGTCGTCGCGGTTGCCGCGCGCCTTCGTCCACTCCCCGATGATCTCCTCGGACTCGCCGCCCTTGTTGCCGGGCGCGTGCGCCATGTACGAGTCGGCGGTGTCGATGAAGTCGCCGCCGGACGCCGCGTACGCGTCCAGGATCTGGAACGAGGTGTCGCGGTCGGCCGTCCAGCCGAACACGTTGCCGCCGAGGCACAGCCCGGACACGTCGAGGTCGCCGATCTTCTTAGTGGTGTTGGCCATACAGGCGATGTAACCAAGCGCGCGGGTTCGAAGCCCACCCGGCCGCCCGATTGGGCAGAATGTCGGAATGCTCAGCGCATGTCTGGCCTTCGCCGCCGTCGCCGCACTGGTCACGATCACGCCCGGTCTGGACACGATGCTGGTGCTCCGCACCACCGTTGCGGACGGGCGCCGGACCGGGTTCCTCGCCGCGACGGGCATCGCGACCGGGCTGCTGTGCTGGGGCGCGGCGAGCGCGGCGGGACTGACGGCGCTGCTGGCGGCGTCCCGGTTCGCGTTCGACGTGCTGCGCGTCGCGGGCGCCTGCTACCTGCTGTGGCTGGGCGGGCGGGCGCTCTGGGGGGCGCGGCGCGCGGCCGCCGCCGAAGACCTCCCCGAACCGGACATGTCCGGTGCCGCCGCGTACCGCACCGGGCTCGTCACGAACCTGCTCAACCCGAAGATCGGCGTGTTCTACATGAGCCTGCTGCCGCAGTTCCTCCCGGCGGACGCGCCCGTGTTCGGGACGAGCATGCTGTTCGCCGTCATCCACGTCGCCGAGGGCCTCGCGTGGTGCGCACTGCTCGTCGGCGCCGCGGGCGCCGCGCGCCGGACGCTCGCGCGTCCGTCCGTGAAACGCCGCCTGCGGCAGGTCACCGGCGTCGCGTTCATCGGCTTCGGCCTGCGCCTCGCCGCCGACCACTGAGCGACGGGTCAGCGCGCGCCGGGGCCGGGCCGGACGAGTCCCGTCTCGTAGGCGTGCACGACGGCCTGCGTGCGGTCGCGCAGGTCGAGCTTGGCGAGGATGTTGCCGATGTGCGTCTTCACGGTCTGCTCGGCCACGACGAGCCGGCCGGCGATCTCGCCGTTCGACAGCCCGTGCGCGACGAGCGTGAGCACCTCGGTCTCGCGCGCGGTCAGCCGGTCGAGCCGCTCGCGGCGGGGCGCACGCGGGCCGCCGAGCCGGGCGAACTCGGCGATCAGCCGGCGGGTGACCGACGGGGCCAGCAGCGCCTCCCCGGCCGCCACGACCCGCACCGCCTCCGCCAGCGCCCCGGCGGACGCCTTCTTCAGCAGGAACCCGGAGGCGCCCGCGCGCAGCGCCCCGTAGACGTACTCGTCCAGGTCGAACGTCGTCAGCACGATGACCTTCGTGGTCGCGGAGATCCGCCGGGTGGCCTCCAGCCCGTCCATGCCGGGCATCCGCACGTCCATCAGGACGACGTCGGGCGCCAGCTCCGCGGTCTTCGCGACGGCCTCGTGCCCGTCGGCGGCCTCCCCGGCCACCTCGATGCCGGGCTGCGCGCCGAGCAGCACCGAGAACCCCTCGCGGACCATCGCCTGGTCGTCGGCCAGGAGCACCCTGACGGTCACCGCGGCGCCTCCTTCCCGGCCGGGAGCACGGCCGTCACCGTGAAGCCGCCGTCCGGGCCCGGGCGCGCGGCCAGTTCGCCGCCCAGCATCGCGGCCCGTTCCCGCATCCCCAGTATCCCGTGGCCGGGCCCGCCCGGCGGAGGCCCCGGCGCCCCCGGCGACGGGCCGTTGCCGACCGTCAGCTCGATCCGGTCCGGGCGGTAGGCCAGCACGACGTCCACGTCGGCGCCGGGCGCGTGGCGCAGGACGTTGCTCAGCGCCTCCTGCACGATCCGGTACGCCGACACTTCGAGGGCGGGCGTGGTCGCGGGCCGGTCCCCCGACACCCGCAGGCCGACGGCCAGGCCGGTCGCGCGCAGGCCGTCGACGAGGCCGTCCAGCCCGTCCAGCGTGGGCTGCGGGGCGGAGTCGGCCGGGCCGTCCCCGGCCCGCAGCAGGCCGAGGACGCGGTGCAGTTCGTCGATCGCCTCCAGCGCGTTCGCCCGGATGACGGCGAAGCTGCGCGCCAGCTCGTCCGGTACCTCCGCGACGCGGTAGGGGGCCGCCTCGGCCTGGACGGCGACCACGGACATGTGGTGCGCGACGACGTCGTGCAGTTCCCGCGCGATCCGGGCGCGCTCCTCCAGCAGCGCGCGCCGCTGCCGCTCCCGGGCGAGCCCGCGCAGCGCGTCGCCCCGCCCGCGCAGGGCCGCCGCCGCCAGCACCACCGTGCCGGACACGAGCAGCACCTCGGCGAGGCTCGGGAACGCGTCCCGTCCCGGCGGCTCGACCTCCGGCCCCGGACGGGGCGAGGGCAGGGCGAGCCCGTCGCCGCCGGACAGCGCGATGGCCAGGCCGACCGCGGCGACCCCGGTGAGCGCCCACATCTGCGCCGCCACCCGGGCGGGCACGCGCAGCGCGACCAGGGCGAGCACCGCCAGATGCGCCGACAGGCTCGGCCCCGCCCACAGCGGCCCGTCCTGCGGACCGGGCGACGCGACGGCGAGCCCGGTCACCGTCGCCAGCGCCAGCGACAGCCACCAGCCGGCCATCGGCCGGAACACGCACACCACCAGGGCGGACGCGTGGACGAGGCTCAGCGTCGCCGCCGACCCGTTCGGCAGCGCGTAGTCGGTGAGCAGGATGTGCCACGACGACCCGGCGAGGACGACCGCGCCCGCGGCCACGAGCCCGTGCGGCAGCCACGCGGCGAGCCGCGGGCGGGACGGCACGTCCAGCGGCAGCAGTGCGGGACCGGCGGCCGGGGACAGGTCCCGCAACGCGTTCCGCACGACCGATCCGACCGATCCGACCGTCATCGCCCTCCCCCGCCCGCCGGGCGTCCCGGCGCCGCCCCGCCCACGACGGTAACCGCCGCTCCGCCCCGGCGCCTCCCCCCACGGAACGGGCCTGCCGCCTACCTCTGGGGTATGAGACGGAACGGGCCGCCTCCCGGAGGAGACGGCCCGTTCCGCGGGGTCGTGCGTCACTTGCGGATGAGGCTCCGCAGGACGTACTGCAGGATCCCGCCGTTGCGGTAGTAGTCCGCCTCACCGGGGGTGTCGATCCGGACGACGGCCTTGAACTCCTTGCCGTCCGCCTTCACCGTGACCTCCTCGGGGACGCCGCCCTCGTTGAGGGCCGTGACGCCGGTGATGTCGAACGTCTCGGTGCCGGTCAGGCCGAGCGACTCGGCCGACTCGCCGTCCTTGAACTGCAGCGGCAGGACGCCGAGGCCGATCAGGTTCGAGCGGTGGATGCGCTCGTAGGACTGCGCGATGACGGCGCGGACGCCGAGCAGCGCGGTGCCCTTCGCGGCCCAGTCGCGGGACGAGCCGGAGCCGTACTCCTTGCCCGCGATGACGACGAGCGGCGTGCCCTGCGCGGCGTAGTTCTGCGCGGCGTCGTAGATGTAGGACTGCGGCGAGCCCTCCTGGGTGAAGTCGCGGGTGAAGCCGCCCTCGACGTCGTCCAGGAGCTGGTTGCGCAGCCGGATGTTGGCGAACGTGCCGCGGATCATGACCTCGTGGTTGCCGCGGCGCGAGCCGTAGGAGTTGAAGTCCTTCACCGCGACGCCGTTGTCCTGGAGGTACTGCGCGGCGGGCGTGCCGACCTTGATCGCCCCGGCCGGGGAGATGTGGTCGGTGGTGACCGAGTCGCCCAGCTTCGCCAGGACGCGCGCGCCGTGGACGTCGGTGACCGGCTCGGGCTCGGCGGCCATCCCGTCGAAGTACGGCGCCTTGCGGACGTACGTGGACGCCGGGTCCCACTCGAAGAGGTTGCCGGTCGGGATGTCGAGGCCGCGCCACCGGTCGTCGCCCTTGAAGACGTCGGCGTAGCTGCTGGTGAACATGTCCTGGCCGATGGACGACTCGACGATCGCGGCGACGTCCTCGGGCGCGGGCCAGATGTCGCGCAGGTAGACCGGGCCGTCGGTGCCGTCGGCGATCGGGTCGTTGAGGATGTCGATGTCCATCGTCCCGGCCAGGGCGTAGGCGATGACCAGCGGCGGGGACGCGAGGTAGTTCATCTTCACGTCCGGGCTGATGCGGCCCTCGAAGTTCCGGTTGCCGGACAGGACGGCCGTGACCGCGAGGTCGTTGTCGTTGACCGCCTTGGAGATCTCCGGCTGCAGCGGGCCGGTGTTGCCGATGCAGGTCGTGCAGCCGTACCCGACCAGGTTGTAGCCGATCTTGTCGAGGTAGGGGGTGAGGCCCGCGCGCTCGAAGTAGTCGGTGACGACCTGCGACCCGGGCGCGAGGGAGGTCTTCACCCACGGCTTGCGGGTGAGGCCCTTCTCGACCGCGTTCTTGGCCAGCAGCGCCGCGCCGACCATCACGTACGGGTTCGAGGTGTTGGTGCAGGAGGTGATGGCCGCGACGGCCACGTGCCCGTGGTCGAGCTCGAACTTCGTGCCGTCCTCCAGCGTGACCTCGACCCGCTTGTGCGGACGGGACGCGCCGTTGGTCGCGTGCTCGCGGGGCTTGTCGCCGGCGCCGCCGTGGCTGATCGCCGGGGAGTCGGACGCGGGGAACGACTCGTTGGACGCCTCGTCGGCCGGGCCCTGCACGCTGCTGACGTAGTTCTGCACGTCGCGGCGCCAGGTCTCCTTGGCCTCCGACACGGCGATGCGGTCCTGCGGGCGCTTCGGGCCGGCCAGCGACGGGACGACCGTCGACAGGTCCAGTTCGAGGTACTCGGAGAAGTCCGGCTCGACCGACGGGTCGAGCCACATGCCCTGCTCCTTGGCGTACGCCTCGACGAGCGCGATCTGATCCTCGCTGCGCCCGGTGAGCCGCAGGTACTTCGTCGTCTCCTGGTCGACCGGGAAGATCGCGCAGGTGGAGCCGAACTCGGGGCTCATGTTGCCGATCGTGGCGCGGTTGGCCAGCGGCAGCGCCGCGACGCCCTCGCCGTAGAACTCGACGAACTTGCCGACGACGCCGTGCTCGCGGAGCATCTCGGTGATGGTCAGCACGAGGTCGGTCGCGGTCGTCCCGGCCGGGAGCTCGCCGGTCAGCTTGAAGCCGACGACGCGCGGGATGAGCATCGAGATCGGCTGGCCGAGCATCGCGGCCTCCGCCTCGATGCCGCCGACGCCCCAGCCGAGGACGCCGATGCCGTTCTCCATCGTGGTGTGCGAGTCGGTGCCGACGCAGGTGTCGGGGTAGGCCACGCCGCCCCGGTCGAACACCACGCGGGCCAGGTGCTCGATGTTCACCTGGTGGACGATGCCGGTGCCGGGCGGCACGACCTTGAACTCGTCGAACGCCGTCTGGCCCCAGCGCAGGAACTGGTAGCGCTCCTTGTTGCGCTCGTACTCGACCTGCACGTTGCGCTCGAACGCGTCCGGCGAGCCGAAGTAGTCGACGATGACGGAGTGGTCGATGACCATCTCGGCCGGCGCCAGCGGGTTGATCTTGGACGCTTCGCCGCCGAGGTCGCGGACGGCCTCGCGCATCGTCGCCAGGTCCACCACGCAGGGCACGCCGGTGAAGTCCTGCATGATCACCCGCGCGGGGGTGAACTGGATCTCCTTGCTCGGCTGCGCCTTGGCGTCCCACCCGGCGAGCGCGCGGATGTGGTCGGCGGTGACGTTCGCGCCGTCCTCGGTGCGCAGCAGGTTCTCCAGCAGCACCTTGAGGCTGTACGGGAGACGGGCCGAGCCCTCGACGGCGTCCAGCCGGTAGATGTCGTAGGACTTTTCGCCCACCTGCAGCTTGCTAAGGCTGCCGAAGCTGTTCGCGGACACGGACTCCTCCTCCGTCGTCACCGCGCGTCCGGTCCGGGACATGAGCGCGCGGCGCAGTGTTCTCAGTTCGTCGAAATCCCGCCCCCGTGACCGGCGTCGCCCGGGCGGGACGGAAAGCTCATCTCCCCTGATCCTGCCTTAGCCCGGCCCCCGGCCGAGAATCGGGGCGGCCCAACTTCGCCAAGATTTCTCTCGACGTCAAGCTATCTCCAATTTATCTCGATGTCGAGCTACTTGCATCCGGCGTCCTTTCCCTCGCGCCCTTACCCCTGAGCGGCGGCGGCGTCACGCTCGGCCACCGGAATGCTCAGGAGGAGGCGATGAACGCGGCGAGGAGGGCGGCGCGTTCGGGCAGGGACGCGACGAGGACGTGCTCGTCGGGAGCGTGCGCCCCGCGGCCGCGGGGGCCGAGCCCGTCGAGGGTCGGCAGGCCGCGCGAACCGGGCAGGTTCGCGTCGCCCGCGCCGCCGCGGTGACGTCCGCGCACGTCCTGCCCCAGAGCGGCGCCCAGCTCGGCGAGGCGCGCCAGGAGCGGGGAATCCGGGTCCTCCTGCCAGGTCGGACGGGACGTCAGCACCTCGGCCTCGACCGTCGCGCCGTCCCGGACGGGGCGCAGGTCGCGCAGCACGCCGAGCATCCGGCGTTCGGCGGCCGCGTCGGTGAACCGCAGGCCGATCTCCGCGCACGCCTCCCCCGCGACGACGTTCGCCCGCGTCCCGCCCTCGACGCGGACCGACGTTGCACAGCGTCGTCCCGTCCCCGGGGACGGCCGCGCGGACGGCGGCGAGCTGGTCGAGCAGCTCGTCGATCGCGGAGACGCCGTTCTCCGGGTCGAGCGCGGCGTGCGCCTCCCGGCCGCGGACCCGCAGCGCGACGCGGGTGCTGCCGCGCCGCGCGGACTTGACGGTCGCCGTCGGGGTGCGGCGACTCCAGCCCGAGCACGGCGGCCGCGCCGGCCGCCTCGTCCTCGACGACCGCGCGTCCGGTGGGGCTGCCGACCTCCTCGTCGGCCACCACGACCGCGCGCACCGGGACCGGCACCGCGACGCCCGCGGCGTCCAGCGCGCGCAGCGCCATCTCCAGGGCGACCAGGCCGCCCTTCATGTCGAGGACGCCCGGCCCGGTGATGGTCGTCCCGTCGTCGGTGTAGGGCATCTCGGCGAGGCGGCCGACCGGCCACACGGTGTCGTAGTGGCCGACGAACAGCAGGTGCCCGCCGCCGTCCGGCCCGAAGGACGCGACCAGGTGGTCACGGCCGGGGACGGGACGCGCCGCACCCGGCCCCCGGCGGCCTCCTGCCCGGCCGCGACGAGATCGGCGCAGCGGGCCAGCGCGGCGGCGTCGCCGCTCGGGGACTCGGCCAGCGCGTAGGCGCGCAGGCGCGCCCGGCCCTCGTCCAGTTGCGCGGCGGCGGCCTCGGCGATGCGGGCGGCGGTCTCGGGCGTGAGCGTGGCCATGATCCTCCGTGAACAAACTTACGAATCGTATAACTGCCCCCGTACCCGCTTTAGTTGACGCTAACTAGGCAAAATGCTAGAAACAGGGGCGTAGATACGGAACATATCAAGGTCAGACAGTAAGCGGTGCGATGCCCTCCAAAGCCCCGGCCGTCCAGGTGCGGCCACTGACGGACCCCGCCGAGATGCGGGCCGCCGTACGCCTGTACCGCGAGGTCTTCCGCCTCGACGAGACCGACCCCGCGGTCAGCCCCCGGCTGCTCGTCTCGCTCACCCGCAACGGCGGCTCGGCGTCGGCGCCTTCGACGGGGACGACCTGGTCGGATTCACCTACGGGTTCCGCGGCGCCGACGCGTCCGGCGCCGGCTACCTCTACTCGCAGATGGCCGCCGTCCGCGACGACCAGCAGGGCCGCGGCGTCGGCCGGGCGCTCAAGCTCGGCCAGCGCGACCACGCCCTGGCCTCCGGGATGACGGCCATGCGCTGGGCGTTCGACCCGGTGCGGACCCACAACGCGCACTTCAACCTCGACGTCCTCGGCGCGGTGGCCCGCTGGTTCGTGCCCAACCTGATGGGCGTGGAGGACCTCGGCCGCGACCGGGGCATGCGCACCGACCGCCTCATCGTCGAATGGGACCTGACCGCGGGCGCTCCGGCCCGGCACGAGACGCCCCCGCCCGTCGCGTGGGGCGAGGTCGCGCCCGACGGCGACGACCTGCTGTTCGGCCTGCCCGGGAACTGGGACGCGCTGGTCGCCGAGGACCGGGACGCCTCCGTCGCGCTGCGCGAGCGGGTCGCCTCGACGCTCGGCGCGCTCGTCGGCCGCGGGTGCGCGACGACGTCGTGCGGCTCGCGGACGGCGCACCGGCGTCTACCGGCTCGCCCCCGCCCCCGCCGCCGGTCCCGCGCCCGCCGCCGATCCCGCCGCCGGTCCCGTCCCCGGCTCCGTCCCCCGCGAGGAGAACTGATGCCCACCGTGGCCTCCGTCGAGGCGTTCCGGCTCAGCCTGCCGCTCGTCCACGCCTTCCAGACCAGCTCGCACCGCAAGTCGCACCTGGAGCACATCCTGGTGCGGGTGACCGGCGAGGACGGGACGGCCGGATGGGGCGAGATCGCCTCGCCGAGCGACCCGTACTACTGCCCCGAGACCGTCGACACCTGCTGGGCGATGCTGCGCCGCTACCTCGCGCCCGCCCTGGTCGGCGCCCGCTGGGAGCACCCGTCCGAGGCGGGCCGGGTGTGGGCGCGGATCCGCGGCCACAACTTCGCGAAGGCGGGCCTCGACATCGCCTGCTGGGACCTGTGGACGCGCGCGTCCGGCACCCGGCTCGCGGACGCGCTGGGCGGCACCCGCGACCGCATCGCCGCCGGGGTGAGCCTCGGCATCGAGCCGACGATCGAGGAGCTGAAGGCCCAGGTCGACCGGCACGTAGCGGACGGCTACCGGCGGATCAAGCTGAAGATCGCGCCGGGCTGGGACGTCGCGCCGGTGCGCGCCGTCCGGGAGGCGCACCCGGACCTGATGGTGCAGGTCGACGCCAACGGCGTGTACCCGGAGGACGCGGCCGCGCTGGCCGTCATGCGGGAGCTGGACGGCCTCGGGCTGCTGCTGATCGAGCAGCCGTTCGGCCCCGGCGCGCTGGCGGCGCACGCCCGGCTGCGGGAGTCCGTCGGGACGCCCGTCTGCCTGGACGAGTCGGTCGACGACCTCGACCAGCTCGACACCGCCGTCACGCTGGGCGCCGGGAGCGTGCTGAACATCAAGGTGTCGCGGATGGGCGGGCTGACGGCCGCGCGCGCGGCGCACGACCGGGCGGTGGCCGCCGGGTGGACGGTGTGGTGCGGCGGCATGCACGAGTTCGGCGTGGGCCGCGCCGCGAACGTCGCGATCGCGTCGCTGCCGGGGTTCGAGCTGCCGAGCGACGTGTCCGGCTCCGACAAGTACTACGCGCGCGACGTCGTGGACCCGCCCGTCCGCGCGGTGGACGGCATGGTCGACGTGCCCGCCGCCGCCGCGCTGGGCCACGAGGTGGACGAGGAGTTCGTCCGCGCCGAGGCGGACGAGACGTACCGCGTCTGATCAGAGAACGGTGTAGACCACGCGGCCGGCCTCGGCGACGAGGTCGGCCGCGTGGTCTTCGTCGGCGAAGCCCTCGGTCAGCACGACGATGACGATCGGCGCGCGGCCGTCGGCGAGGACGATCCCCGCGTCGTGGCGGACGCCGTCCAGTTCACCCGTCTTGTGGGCCAGCCGGACGCCGCCGGGCAGGTGGCGGGGCAGCCGGTCGGCGGTCTGCTGGCGGGTCAGCACTTCCAGGGCGTGCGCGGTCGCCCGCTCGCCCAGCAGGTCGCCGCGGGCGAGGCCGGTGAGCAGGGCGGCCGTGTCCGCCGGGGTGGTGCGGTTCTCGTGCCCGCGGGCGCGCGCGTCGGCGTCCATCATGGACCGTGCCAGCACGGTCCGCGGCATGCCGTGGCGGGCGCACCAGGACGTCACGGCGTCCATGCCCAGCAGGTCGATCAGCAGGTTCGTGGCCATGTTGTCGCTGACGATGATCATCAGCGTCAGCAGGTCGCGGACGCTGAGGTCGGGCACGTCCGCCAGTTCGGCGGCGACGCCCGCCCCGCCGACCCGGCGGGACGGGGCGAGCGGCAGCCGGTCGTCCAGCGACCACGTTCCGGCCTCCGTGCCGGACAGCAGCGTCATCATGATCGGCAGCTTGATCACCGACGCGGCGGTGAAGACCCGCCCGGCGTCGACCTCGGCACGCTCCCCGGTGCCGAGGTCGTGGACGGCCAGGCCGAGGCGCCCGCCGGACGCGGACGCCCGGCGGGCGAGCTCGTCCAGTTCGTCGTGCATGGAGCCCTCCCCCTAGAGCAGGACGGCGAACAGGACGAGGAACCCGACCGAGTTGACCGCCATGATGGCCCAGCCGTTGAACAGCATCATCCTCAGGTCGCTGGAGCGTGCCAGGCCCATCTGCCCCATCATGTCGGCGGTCGGGTAGGGGCCGAGCTGGTCGATCTGCGCGGTGCCGAGCAGCGAGACCGACCACGCGGCGGGCGGGATGCCGAGCGAGGCGACCAGCGGGCCGAACAGCTTGTCGATCAGCACGACCTGCGCGACGGCCGCGCCCGGCACCGCGTGCACGTAGCCGATCAGCACGACCAGCACCAGCAGCGTGTACGGACCGGCGTCCGACATGATCGGCTTCATCGTCTCGAAGATCGACTCGAACGCGCCGGTCTTCTCCACCAGCGTCAGCAGCGGGTCCAGCAGCCAGAACAGCATGAACAGCCAGATCAGCCGGGCCGCGCCCGCGTAGACGGCCTCGGCGGTGCCCTTGGGGCCGAGGCGCCCGCCAGGCCCGTCGCCGCCGCGGCGACCACCATGACGACCAGCGCGTAGGAGTAGCCGGCCTCCTGCCACACCCCGAACGCGGCGAGCGCCGCCATGACGCCGACGAACGCGAACGCGGCGCGGCGTCCGGCCGCGACGCGTCCGGCGTTCCGCTCGGAGCCGTCCTCGAAGTCGTCGCCCCCGGCCTTGTCGGCCTCCGTGTACTCCTGGTCGGTGTGCCGCTGGATCCAGCGGGCCATGAAGAATCCGGTGCCGATCGTGACGGCGCCGACCGGCAGCCCGGCGTGCAGGAGGTAGTCGCCGTAGCCGATGTCGGCGGCGGCCGTGATCGTCACGACGGGCGGCGTGAACGGGCCCATCAGCAGCCCGGCCGCGCCCGCCGCGTGGAACATCGCCGCGACCGCGGGCGGGCGCCAGCCCAGCCGTGCCGCGATCGGGATGACGATCGGCGCGATGATCGCGTTGCCGCCGGCGAGCGTGCCGAGCGCGCCGACGATGACCAGCGACGACGCCATGACGCCGAACTGGACGCGGGTGGGGGTGTTCAGTCCGATCCGGCTCATCACCATCCGGATGAGCATCGGGGCGGCGCCGGTCTCCTGGGCGACCCGGCCGAGGCCCGCGCCCAGCATGATGATCAGGCCGATCACCGCGACCAGCGAGCCCATGGACGTCGCGAGCTGCTCGCCGAGCGGTACCGGCCCGGTCCGCGTCATGATCGCCACGACCAGCACGGCGCCGACGGTGGCCAGCACGACGTCGACGCCGAGCAGGGCGAGCACCGCGTACAGGACGATCGGGACGAGGCCCCACAACCCGGCCTTGTCGTCGGCGATCGCGAGCACGATGCCGGCCACGACGCTGATCGCGAAACACGCCGTCGCGATGATCTGCCGGCGGCTCGGCCGCCGCCTGGTGAGCGTTTCGGTGCTGCTCAAGGACGCTCCTGTTCAACGAGGGTTCGATCGGGGGGGGAACCCCGGTCATGAGCTCCGGCGAAGGACGCGCCCGGGGCGCGCGCCGGTGGCCGTGCCGTCGCGCAGCACGGGAACGCCGCGCACGAGCACGTGCCGCACGCCCGTGGCGAGCCGCCACGGGTCCGCGAAATCGGACCGGTCGAGCACCGTGTCCGGGTCGAACACGGCGAGGTCGGCGACCAGGCCGGAGCGGATCGCGCCGCGGTCCGCCAGGCCCAGCCGGGACGCGGGCAGCGAGGTCATCTTCCGCACCGCCTCGGGCAGCGCGAGCAGCCCGTCCTCGCGCGCGTACCGGCCGAGGACGCGGGCGAACGTGCCGAAGCTGCGCGGGTGGGGGCGGCCCGCCCCGGACGGACGCAGCGTCCAGCCGTCGCTGGCGACGCTCACCAGCGGGTGGGCCAGAACGGTCGCGACGTCCTGCGGCGCCATCGCGTGGTTGACGATCGACACGGTGGCGCGGTGGGCGGCGAGCAGTTCCAGCGCCGCCTCCGCCGGGTCCATGCCGAGTTCGGCGCCGATCGCGATCAGGTCGCGGCCGACGAACCGGGAGTAGGGGCCGTCCGGCAGCGACGCCACGACGACGCCCGCGGGGTCGATGTCGTCGCCGAAACGCGCGCGCAGCCGGCTCGCGATCCGGGTCCGGGTGGAACGTTCCATCAGGCGTTCGAGCAGCCGGGAGGGGCCGCCGTCCATGGCCCAGCCGGGCAGCCGGGACGTCAGGGTCGTCGACGACGCCGTGTACGGGTAGACGTCGGCGGTCACGTCCACGCCCCCGGCGCGGGCGTCCTCGATCGCGGCGAGCGCCGCGCGCACCGATCCGTGGTTGGCCGGGCCCATCGCCTTGAGGTGCGAGATCTCCAGGCGGACGCCGGACCGCCGCGCCGTGTCGAGGGCCTCGGCGACGGCCGCGAGCAGCCCGCCCGTCTCGTCCCGCATGTGCGTGGAGTACAGGAGCCCGTGCGCGGCCGCCTCCGTCGCCAGCGCGGCGACCTCGTCGGACGGCGCGAAGCTGCCGGGCGCGTAGATCAGGCCGGTGGAGAAGCCGAAGGCGCCCTGCGCGGCGGCCTCGGACAGCAGCCCGCGCATCCGGTCCAGTTCGGCGGCGGTGGCGGGGCGCTCGTCCGCGCCGACGGCCGCCATCCGCAGCGCCTGGTGGCCGACCTGGACGGCCATGTTGATCGCGGGCGGGTCCTGTTCGACGGCGGCGGCGTAGCCGTCCAGGTCCGTCCAGGTGATGTCCAGGCCGGACGCGAGGAACCCGGCGGCCCGGCCGAGCGCCGCCGCGTCGGCGACCGGGAACGGGGAGAACCCGCAGTTGCCGCCGAGCAGCGTGGTCACGCCCTGGTGGACGGCGGTGTCGGCGGCGGGATGGTCCTGGACGCTGAAGTCCGCGTGCGAGTGCAGGTCGATGAAGCCGGGCGCGACGACCAGGCCCGTGGCGTCCAGCACCTCGCCGTCGCGGGGGCGGGCGTCGCGGTCGCGGGCGGCGCGCGGGGCGATCTCGGCGATCTCTCCGTCGCGCACGACGACGTCGGCGGGACGCGCGGGGGCGCCCGTACCGTCCAGCACGTCGCCGCCGCGGATGATCACATCGTTCATGCGCCACTCATTCGTCGGAGTAGATGTCCAGGGCGTGCGCGAGGTCCTCGCGCCGGGCCAGCCGCCGCCGCGCCCCCTTCGCGCTCGCGGCGGTCAGCGTCGCCAGCGCGTGCACGACGGCGGAGATCGCCGTCGGCGAGTCGCTGTAGGACGCGCTCCCCGTGCTGACCACGACCGTGGTGCCCGCGGCGGCGGCGAGCGGGCTGTCGGCGTCGTCGGTGACGGCCACGACGTGGCCGCCCGCGGCGGCGAACTCCCGCGCGACCGTGCCGGTCTGCCGGGCGTAGCGGCGGAAGGAGAACGCGACCAGCACGTCCGTCGGGCGGACGTCGCTGAGCACGTCGATGGCCCGCACCGCGGCCTCATCGATCAGGGCGACCCCGGAGAGGCTCGCCGACAGCTCCAGGTGCAGCAGCGTGGCGTGCGCGCGGCTCTTCGCGCTGCCGATGATGAAGCGGCGCCGCGCCGCGACGATCTGGCCGGCCGCCCGCTCCAGCGAACCGTCGGCCCGCAGCGCGGTCAGGGTGCGCTCCAGGTTGGCGGTCTCGGCCTCGATGATCGCGTCCAGCAGCAGCAGTGCCGTCGACTTGCGGCGCAGCCGCGCGCCGTAACGGGCGTCCGGGCTGCTCAGCCGGCGGTTCTCCGTCGCTTCCCGGTCCGGTCCAGCGTCGGGCAAGCGATCACTTCCGTCCATGGATACGTATCTTATGTTGACGATGCAAGTTTCTAGCAGCGCGATTGATCGCACGTCAATAGGCATCTCACGTGCGACCTGGCGTACTAGATAAGGAACGTATCTTTGTGTGGTGCCGCGGACCGCCGGCTGGGCGGCCGAGGGTCAGAGACCGGCCGCCAGCTTGTCCAGGGCCGCCTGGGACGGGCTGCCCTCCGCGGCCGTCAGCGTCACGAACCGGTGGTCCACCGTCCCCGGCAGCACCATCCCCACGTAGTCGAGCGAGAGCCGCCCGGCGACCGGATGCCGGTACTCCTTGCGGCCGATGCCCGGCCCCTTCACGTCCTGCCGCTCCCACCACTCGCCGAACCGCGGGCTCGCCCCGGCCAGCTCCCGGATCAGCGCCTCGTTCGCCGGATCGCCGGGATCGCGGCCGGTCGCCGTCCGGAGCTGCGCGATTCCGTGCCGGGTCACGCCCTCCCAGTCGAGGTAGAAGTCGCGGGCGCGCGGGTCGCACAGGGTGAACCGCAGCATGTTGCGCCGGCCCTCCGGCAGCTCGGCGATCCCGGGAAGGAGCGCCGCCGCCATCGGGTTCCAGGCCAGCACGTCCAGCCGGCCGTTGGTCACGTAGGCGGGGACCGGGCCGATCACGTCCAGCAGGCGCAGCACGCCCGCGTCCACCGGGCCGCCGGACGGGACGAGCGGGGCCGGTTCATCGCCCGCCAGCCGGTAGAGGTGGGGGCGCTCGATGCGGGTGTCACGTTCGTCGACACCGCCGACATCTACGGCGCCGGGCACAGCGAGCGGCTCATCGGCCGCACACTCCGCGGCCGGCTGGACGAGATCGTCCTGGCCACCAAGTTCGGCGGGAACCAGGACGGGGACGGGATCCTGATCCCGGGCATGGGCCGCCCCGAGTACGTCCGGAAGGCGTTGGACGCCAGCCTGGACCGGCTGGGCACCGATCGCGTCGACCTGTACTACGTGCACCGGCTGGCCCCGTCCACGCCCATCGAGGAGACCGCCGGAACCCTCGGCGAGCTGGTCGCGGAGGGGAAGATCGGCGGGTACGGCCTGTCGGAGATGTCGGCCCGGACCATCCGCCGGGCCCACGCCGTCCACCCGGTCACGGCCGTGCAGACCGAGTACTCCCCGTTCAACCGGAACCCCGAGAACGAGATCCTGCCCGCGTGCGCGGAGCTCGGCATCGGGTTCGTCGCCTACAGCCCGCTGGGCCGCGGCATCCTCGGCGGCGGCGTCCGCGCCGCCGCCGACCTGGAGGACGGCGACTGGCGGCGCGACAACCCGCGCTTCCAGGACGGCAACCTCGCCCGCAACGTCTCGCTCGCCGACCGGGTCGCCTCCTTGGCCGCCGAGCACGGCGCCACCTCCGCCCAGCTCGCACTGGCGTGGCTGATGCACCGCGGCACCGTCCCGATCCCCGGGACGCGCCGCGCCGCCACCGCGCCCGCGCCAACGCGGCCGCCGCCGACCTCGACCTCGCCGCGGCGGTGTTCGAGCGGCTGGAGGAGCTCGTACCGCCCGGCGCGGCGGCGGGGGCGCAGGGCAACGAGCCGTACATGGCGAACATCGACGCCTGAGGCGGTCCCCCGTGCGCGCGGTTCGGTGCGTCCCGCGCGCACGGGGCGAACGGACTCGAAACGCCATTCTCAAAGATCGAGAACGCGTATACCATCCGTCGGAGCCACCGATCGGAGCCGCCGCATGCCGAAGAGAACGGTCCTGCAGGTCGAGTCGTACCCGTCCCGTCCGGACGCGGTCGAGGAGTTCAACCGCTGGTACGACGAGGTCCATCTCCGCGAGGTGCTCACCGTCGAAGGATTCGTCGCGGCCCGCCGTTTCGCGCCCGTCGACGGGGAAGGGCCCTACATCGCGCAGTACGAGTTCGAGGGCGATCCGGACGAGGCCGTCCCGCGGCTGAGCAGGGCCGCGGGCGACGGCACCCTGCACATGTCGGACACGCTCCGGCTGGACCCGCCGCCGCGGATGCTGCTCATGCAGCAGGTCAAGGAGATCGGCGCCTCGGACTGACCCGCCCCGCCACCGGCCGGAACCGGGATTTTCCGTACCTATAGCATCCGGTCGGAGCCATCGCGATTGGAGAACACGCATGTCTGCGAAGTCCATCCTGCACGTCATGACCCGTCCGTCGAGCCCGGAGACCGCGGCCGAGTACAACCGCTGGTACGAGGACGTCCACATGCCGGAGGTCCTGGCGCTCGACGGTTTCGTCTCCGCCCGCCGCTACGGCCCCACCAAGGACGGCGACCCCTACGTCGCGGTGTACGAGATCGAAGGCGACGCCAAGGCGGCCGTGAAGCGGCTGAACACGGCCATGGGCGACGGCACGGTGGCCCTTTCGGACACCATCCAGATGGACCCGCCGCCGCAGATGCACGTCTTCGAGCTCATCAAGGAGATCGCGGACTAGCCTCCGAGAACATCGTTCTCAATCTTCGAGAGCACGTATACCATCCGGTCGGGACGACCGATGGGAGAACGCGCATGCCGAAGAAGACGATCCTGCACGTGGAGTCCGGGCCCGCGGGCCCGGACGTCGCGGCCGAGTACAACCGCTGGTACGACGAGGTGCACATCCCCGAGATGCTGGCGATCGAGGGCATCGTCTCCGCCCGCCGCTACGCGCCCGTCGACGGCGACACCTACATCGCCCACTACGAGATCGAGGGCGACCCGAAGGCCGCCATGAAACGGCTCCGGGACGCCGCGAGCGACGGCACCATGCACCTGTCGGACACCGCCCGGACGGACCCGCCCGCGCGGATGCTCCTCATGGAACTCGTCGTCGAACGCGACGCCGCCGCGTCCGGCTGACCGGACCGCCCGACCGGCAGGCACGGCCCGCATGTCCGGCCTGCCCCTCCCCCGGGCGGGCCGGACGCGCGCGTCACCGGTCCGGCGTAAGCGTCGCCAAGTCGATCAGCACCTCCGAGACGAGCACCGGGTCGAGGTCGCCGAGGCGGGGGGCGTCCGGGTCCTCGGCATCGGCGTCGTCCCACCACCAGGCGTCGAGGTCGGTGACGACCTGGACGCGCCGGATCCGCTGCTCCGGGGAGCCGCCGGGCGCGCCCGCCGCGATGCCCGGATCGAGTTCCACGGCGATGTGGAGCTTCTCGCCGATCCGCCGGAACACGCCGGGCTCGCCCCCGCTGTGCAGCGGCGCGGCCCGCTCCCAGTTCCGCCGGGCCAGCCCCAGCACCGCGCCGAACGAGGTCGTCCCGCCCTCCAGGCGGGCCAGCCGCCGCGCGTCCCGCTCGTCCTCGCGCGGTGCCGCCACCGGGCGTGCGAGCTGCGGGAACGGTTGCAGGATCTCGCAGTCGGCGAACACGTGCGTCCACGCCGGGACGTCGAGGTGCAAAGGGTGCGCGACGCCGATCGACGCGCCGGCGGGAAGCGTGTGCGTCTCGTACCCGACGGTGGCGAACGAGCCGTCCTCGTCGACGCGGAACGCGCCCGCGCCGTCCGTGAAGACCAGGCGCCGCGCCAGCCGGCCCACCAGCGGGTGCGTCACCAGGAACTCGCGGAACTCCCCGGCCGTCCAGCGGCGGCCGGTCACCATCGCGGTCTCCAGCGCGACGATCCGGTCGTCGGCGGCGGCGCGGGCGTCCTTCTTCAGGGCCGCGAAGCGCCGGTGGGCGGCGGGCGCCAGTTCGGGGTCGTCCTTCACGCCGGGCTTGGGAAGCGTCTTGCGGCGCCTCCCCTCCTCGTCCGTCACGTACGGCTTGAGCTGCCCGTCGAATCCGACCACGAACCGCCGCGGGCCGTAGTCCAGCGTCAGCGTGCCGTCCGCGGCGAGGCCGAAGTCGGGCACGAGCCGGTCGGCGAGGCTCTCGTCGGTGAGCCCGCGCCGCCCCGCCGCGTCCACCAGCGCGAGCCGCGCGTCCTCGCGCGCGCCGCCGGGGAACGACCGGCGCGTCATGCGGCTCAGCTCCCGCAGGGCCGCGTCGGTGCCGATCCGGGCCAGGACCTTCTCGATCATCTGCCCCGCCTTGGCGTGTTTGCGCGCCCCGATCCACTCCCGGACGAGCGGCGCCGCGAACCGTACCGTCCCGTCGTCACCGAGTTCGCCCAGCCGCACCAGCACCCAGGCGTGCCCGTTCGGCTCGCCCGCCGCCCGCCACGCCTCGAAGATCGCCCGGGTGAACTCCGGGAGTCCCGCGCACGCCGTCCGGACCTCCGCCGGCACCGGCCGCTCCTCCGGCAGCATCAGCAGCTTGACGAGGGTGCGGACCGCGGCGTCGTCCAGGCCGCCCGCCGAGGTCGCCGGGCGCGGGAGCGCCGCCGGGTCCAGCCAGGCCGGGATCTTCGGCTCCTTCACCGGTACGACCGGCAGCCCGGCGTCCAGCAGCGCCGCCACCGCGTCGGCCGCCGGGTCGCCGTGCACGCGGGCCGCCTCGACGACCTCGTCCGGCCGGACTCCCGCGCGATGAGCCGCAGCCCCGCCGCGGCCCGGTCCCGCGCCGCCCGCCGCCCGCCGACCGCGTCGGGCACCAGGTGGGGGACGGCGTTCGGCCCGTGCCGCAGCAACCAGCGGCGCCCGGTCTCGCCGGCCGACTTGAGCCGGACGAACCAGTCCGTCATGAGCCGCCCGACCTCGGCGTCGAGGTAGGGCAGCAGCACCTCGCCGATGTCCGCGGGCCGCCGCTTGGCGGCCCGCACCGCCAGCTCGCGCACCCGCGGACCGTAGCGGCCCACGAGCGGCTTCAGCTCGTACTCGTCGAGCGCGTACAGGTTGACGCCCCGCCACGAGGGCTCATCGGCACGTTCCAGCAGCAGCGGGAGCAGGTCGCCGAACGCCCGCTCCGGGCCGAACACGAGTTCCTTCGCCTGGTGGGCGTAGTCCGTCTCGCCGGTCAGGAACCGCTCCCGCGCCGCGTCCCAGAACGGGTGGTCGTCCGGATGCTTGACGAACACCATGAACGACGCGAGCTCGATCCATCGCTCCTGTTCGCCGCTCTCCCAGGCGAGCGGGCCGGGCGCGGGCGGTGCCAGCCCCGGGACGACGACGGGCGCGGCCTCGGCCTCGGCCTTTCTCGCCCAGGGCGGATCGACGAGCACGTCCGGAACGGCGGAGGGGAGATCGTTCATGCCGCACACCGTAGGGCCGTCCACCGACACGCGGGGCGGACGCGCGTCAGAGTTCGTAGTCCTCCGCGAGGCCGTCCCACGGGAGATCCGCCACCGCGGCCGTCACGAACTCGACGGGCGGACCGGCGATGTCGTCCTGGAACCAGACCACGTCGAGCCATGACCGGTAGAGGACGTCGTCGTGGTCCTCGTCGATGCGCGCCGAGTCGAAGAAGCCGACGCAGTACACCGGGGGGAGCACCTCCATCGGGCCGAACGCCCCCCGTCGGCCGCGCTCGGGGTTCGTGCGCGGCGGCCGGACGACGTGGACGGGCGGTGCCGTCCGGTAACGGAACTCCCTGCGCTTCCCCAGCGACCCGAGCAGGCTCTCGTTCATCTGGGCGGTCGGGTAGCCCTCAAGGAGCCCGTCGTAGGTGGAGTGGATCCGCACCTGGGTCAGCAGGACATCCCGGCCTGAATCAAGCGTTATGCGAGCAAGTGCCACGCTCGCGATTGTCGCATCACAGACCGCCCTCCGACTCCTTGGCGGGCCCCACCCCCCTCCAGTCGATTAAGAAAATTAAGTCACAGACGTTGGAACTTCAACATAGTTAAGATACAACTGAACATCAGACGCGTCATCGAGAGGAAGAGCAGCGAGGGTGGACTGGCAGGAACTGACGGAGCTGACGCGGGGACGACCGTTCGTGGTGGAGCGGGTCCGCCTGAGCAGCGGCGACGTGGCGATCGAGGGCCGGTTCGAGCCGCCGCAACTGGCCCGGCTCAGCGCGGACGACCAGGTGTTCGTCGCCGCGTTCGTGCGGGCGCACGGCTCGATCAAGGAGATGGAGCGGACCTTCGGGGTCAGCTACCCGACGGTCAAGGCCCGGCTGAACCGGATCGCCGAGCACCTGGAGTTCGTCGACACCGACCCGCCGCCCACCGGCGCCGACGTCGTCGACCGCCTGCGGCGGGGGGAGATCAGCGCCGCGGAGGCGCTCGCCGAACTGGAACGAGACCAGTGATCCCCCGACTGGTGACGGTGCGCCACCGCCATCGCGACGGCCGGTCGCGGCGGTTGTACGTCCCCGTCGCGCCGGTTCTGGTGGTGCTGTCGCCGCTGCTGGCCGTCGCCGTGCTCGCGGGCCTGATCGCGTGCGCGGTCGTCCGGATCAGCCCGGTCGGCGCGCTGCGCTGCGCCGGACGGCTGCTGTGCGCGCTGCCCGGCACCCGGATCGAGATCGAACAGGGCCGAACGTCCGTGCTGGTCAGCGTCCGCTGAGCCGGTGGAAGAAGGAGCGACATGAACGAACAGCGCCGCCAGATCCTGGAGATGCTGGCCGAGGGCAAGATCAGCGCGGACGAGGCCGAGCGGCTGCTCGACGCCCTCGGCCGGGAGCGGCCCGAGACGCCGCCCGAGGACGCGCCGCGTCCGAAAGCGCGTCCCAAGTACCTGCGGGTGAGGGTCCACGCGGCGGAGGCGTTCGACGGCGACGGTCCCACCCGCGTCAACGTCCGGATCCCGCTCCAGCTGCTGCGCGCCGGAGTCCGGCTCACGGCCCTGATCCCCCCGCAGGCGCTCGCCAAGGTCAACGCCGGGCTGCAGAAGTCGGGTGTGCCGATCGACCTCACCGAACTCAAGCCGCAGCACATCGAGGACCTCATCGAGCACCTGGACGACCTCACCGTCGACGTCGACGACACAGACGCGAAGGTGCAGGTCTTCTGCGATTGACGCGCTGCCCCGGGATGAGCCGGGGTCTTACCTGCCCTCCATCAGGCGTTTAAGGTCTCCGCCTCCCCCGGGCGCCCGGGGGTTTCCGTCCAGCGGCACCGGATCGCCTCGGGGGCGATCCGGCTGTCTTTGTCCCGCTCCGGCGGGAGGGTCGGCTTCACCCCCGCCATGAAGGGCGGAGCGCTGCCGACGAAAGCCGGTAGCACCGCCGAAGCCGTCCGGAACACCGCGCCTGCCTCGGACGTTTATCTTGATCATGAAGTTCGGCGTCAACATTCTCAACTTCGGTGCCCACGCGACCCCGGAGTCTCTCGCGGGCTGGGCCAGGTTCGCCGAGGACTCCGGGTTCGACTTCGCGATGATCTCCGACCATGTCGCGGTCACGCCCGACGTCGCGGAGCAGTACCCGGCACCGTTCTACGATCCGTTCACCACCCTCGCCTGGCTGGCCGGGACGACCGAGCGGCTCGCGCTCGGCACGACCGTCGCCGTCCTGCCGTACCGGCACCCGCTGCAGCTCGCCCGGGTCACCGCGAACCTGGACCGGCTCAGCGGCGGGCGGCTGATCTTCGGCGTGGGCGTCGGCTGGTCGAAGCGGGAGTACGCGGCGCTGGACGTCCCCTTCGAGCGGCGCGGAGCCCTGGCCGACGAGCAGCTCGACGTGATCCTGCGGTCCTGGACGCGGGACTCGATCTCCTACGGCGGCGAGACGATCGACCCGCGCCCGCACCCGCTGCAGAAACCGCACCCGCCCGTCTGGGTCGGCGGGACGTCGCCCGGCGCGCTGCGCCGCACCGCCCGGTTCGGCGACGCCTGGCACCCGATCAACGTCACTCCCGACCGGCTCCGCGCGGAGGGGTTGCCCGCACTGCGCCGGGCGGCCGACGAGGCCGGACGTCCCGTCCCCGCACTGGCCCCCCGCATCCGGCTGGACGACGTGGACGAAGCCCTGCGGCAGGCCGAGGGGTTCGCCGAACTGGGGGCGACCCACCTGCTGCTCGACACCTACCCGGGCACGCCCGACCGGGCCCGCACTCCCGAGGAGGACCAGCGCCTGCTCGCCGCGTTCCGCGCGTCCGTCTGAGCCCTGTCACGGCGCCCCGCCACGCTTCCTCCACTTTCGAGCAAGGAGCGCCGATGGACCTTCCCCTTCGACGACGCGGGCCGTGACGGGCACGCGGTCGGCCGTCCACCCGGCCTGCGCCCCGAGCAGTGGCCCCGCAGCAGGGTCGCTGAACGGCGGCGACTTCGGCCCGTTCTTCATCGGCTTCGACGAGGAGTTCGGCGACCCCAACCTGGGAGGCGGCGGCTCCGCGCACCTCGACCTGGCCGCCGACGAGATCGAATGGTCGGCGTGAGCACTACCGGATTCGGTTCCGGTAGTGGCGGCATCTCCGGCGACGACAACGGTCGTCCGCGACTTCGGGGGGCGATTCACGTGATGCGGCGGACCAACGAGAATGTCGCGCTCGAAGACAGGATCGAAGAGCTGGACGATCAGGGACTGCTATGACCGAATGGCCGGAACTCGCCGCGAGACCGGCCGAACGACATCCCGTACTGCCCGCCGAATCGGTGCGGGCGACCTGAGGGCGAAGGCTCCAGATACGCACGGTTCCGACAGAGTGCAAGAGCACCCGAGCCTCGGTCTCCGCAGGCAGCCGGGATGAAGCGCGCCGACCGGTCGTCCCGCCGCGCCCCGCTCGGCCGGACGGCACCGGCAAGCGGCGCGGCGAAATCAGGCACATATCGCCAATCGATCATTCGACCGATTATCAGCAATTCACATATTCGCGGACGCCACTTCACCGGTTCGGCATTCGACCTGCACTGGTCGAGCCGTGCGTCCGGCGCCGATCGCGACGGGGTCTTGACCCTTCGGGACAGCGGGATTAGCGTCCCGGGCAACCGATAGGAAAGTTTCCTATCAACTGGATAGGTCATCGCCACGGCGGCTCCCAACTCCCGCGGCACGACGAAATCCATCCCCGCAACGCAAGGACCCCCCGCATGAAGAAAGCGACACGCAGGTTCACGACCATCGCGTCCGGCATCGCGATCGCGCCGCTCGTCGCGATCATTCCGGCCGCCTCGGCATTCGCCCACGGTTACGTCTCCGCCCCGATGAGCCGCCAGGCGCAGTGCGCGGCGGGAACCGTCGACTGCGGCCCAATCAAGTGGGAGCCGCAGAGCGTCGAAGGACCGAAGGGGCTGCGGAGCTGCAGCGGCGGAAACGCCCGGTTCGCCGAACTCGACGACGACGGCAAGCCCTGGCAGGCCGCCGCCGTCGGCCGCACGACGGCCTTCACCTGGACGTTCACCGTCAAGCACCGCACCCAGAACTACGAGTACTACGTCGGCGGCAGGCGCGTCGCGGTGATCGACGGCGGCGGCGAGCAGCCGCCCGCCACCGTGACCCACACGGTCGACCTCGGCGGCGTGAGCGGACGGCAGAAGGTGCTCGCGGTGTGGAACATCGCCGACACCGCCAACGCCTTCTACGCATGCATCGACGTGGACGTGCGGTGATGCGGAAAGGCGCGCGGCGTACCGGCACACTGCTCGGAGCCGCACTGCTCACGGCCGGTGTCGCACCGGTCGTCCTGCCCATGGCCCCGGCCGCCGCCGAATGCGCGGCACCGTGGAATGCGTCCGCCTGCAGTAAGGCGAGCGCCTTCGTCGTGAGCGAAGCGCAATTCGAGCAGATGTTCCCGAACCGCAACTCCTTCTACACCTACAACGGCCTGACCTCGGCCATGTCGGCGTTCCCCGCGTTCGCGGGCACCGGCAGCGACACCGTCCGGAAGCAGGAGGCCGCCGCATTCCTCGCGAACGTCGGTCATGAGACCGGCGGGCTGGTGCACATCGTCGAGCAGAACACCGGGAACTACCCGCATTACTGCGACGCGAGCCAGCCTTACGGTTGCCCGGCCGGGCAGGCCGCGTACTACGGCCGCGGTCCGATCCAGCTGAGCTGGAACTTCAACTACAAGGCGGCGGGCGACACCCTCGGCATCGACCTGCTGCATAACCCGTGGCTGGTCGAGCAGAACGCGGCGGTCGCCTGGAAGACCGCGCTCTGGTACTGGATGACGCAGCACGGCCCGGGCACCATGACCGGGCACGACGCGATGGTCGGCGGCCACGGATTCGGCGAGACCATCCGCAGCATCAACGGCGGCCTCGAATGCGACGGCGGCAACCCGGGCCAGGTGCAGAGCCGGGTGGACGCCTACACGAGGTTCGCCGGGCTCCTCGGCGTCCCGACGGGCGGCAACCTGACCTGCTGACCCGCCCGCTCCCCGTCCCGCCTTGCGGGACGGGGAGCGCCGTCGCTCAGGCGTCGGCCCGCATGTGCTCCCGCGCCCACTCCTCGAAGGACGTGAGCGGGACACCGAGTGCCCTCGCATACTCCGGGCGTCCCGGCTGACCGGCGGCGTTCAGCCACTCGTGCCCGGCGCCCATCGCCGGCATCCCGGCGGCGAAGGCCTCCTCCTCGGTCATGTCCGGCGCGGTCAGCCGCCTGCCCAGGACCCGGGAGAGGACCTCGGCGATCTCCGTCATCGACAGGTACTCGCTCGCCAGCTCCAGCTCGACCCCGTCGAACCGCTCGGGCTCGGCGACGGCCGCGGCGGCCGCACCGCCGATGTCGTCCACCGCGGCAAGGGACAGCCGGGTCTCGGGGTTCAGGACGCTCACGAGGCCCCCGTCGAGACCGCGCGGGAACAGGAACGCCATGGACGGCAGGAAGTTCTCCATGAAGAAGCCCGGCTTCAGAAGCGTCCAGTGCGGGAACCCGGCCGCGCGGACCCGGTCCTGGATCGCGCTCTTGGCGCTCAGGGTCGGCTCCATCGAAGCCCAGCGCCCTTCGGCCCACCCGGGCGTCCGCGTGTGCTGACCGGCGCCGGTGACGGACGTGTGCACGAACTGCGGCACCCCGGCGGCCTTCGCCCCCTCGATGAGGTTGACGCCCTGGGCAACCTCCCCCTCGAAGTCGAACCCGTCCCCCTTCACGCCCGGCATTTGCACGGAGAAGACGGCACGCGCCCCCTCGGCGGCCCGGACGACGGAATCACGGTCGTGGAGATCGCCCCGGACGAGTTCGGCCCCGAGCGCTTCGACGGCCCGGGCCCGTCCCCCGTCCGGATCCCGGACGAGCGCCCGGACGGGCACGCCCGCCGCCAGCAAGGCACGCGCGGTGGCACCCCCCTGCCTCCCGGTCGCGCCGGTGACCAGAACGGGCGCGGAATCCATGGACATGCTGCTCCTCCAGGTAGGCCAAAAATGGCGGGGCCCGCCACTTACACTCCGGTACGATACGGCGGGGCCCGCCACTTAGCCAATCCGGAGGGAGACGCCATGCCCGAACGCCGGCGCGCCGACGCCCGCCGCAACTACGCGCGGATCCTCGCCGTGGCGGAGGAGGAGGTCGCCGCCCACGGCGCCGCGGCCTCCCTGGAGCAGATCGCCCGCACCGCCGGTGTCGGCTCCGCGACCGTCCGCCGCCACTTCCCGTCCCGCCGCGCGCTGCTCGAAGCGGTCTCCCGGGAGCGGATCGAAGCCCTGTGCGTCCGCGCCCGCGACCTGACCGGCCGGGACGACAGCCGCGCCGCGCTCCTCGAATGGCTGGACGACGTCGTCGCGTACTGCGTTTCTGCCCGGGGCCTGGCCGCCGCGCTGGCCTACGACGACGTGGAGACCGATCCGTACGAGAACGGTTGCTCGGCGGCACTGCAGGAGGCGGCCGCCCCGCTGCTGCACCACGCCGCCCGGGACGGCGCGATGGCGGCGGACGTCACCGTCGCGGACCTGATCACGCTGATCGTCGGCATCGTCCTGGCCACCGAGCGCCATCCCGACCCCGCCGCCCGAGCGGACCGGCTGTTCCGCCTGGCCGTGGCGGGACTCAGCCCTCCGACTCCTCGATCATCGTGATCCACGCGAGGAGGAGTTCGAGGGACGAGGCGGCGATGACGGCTCGTCCGCTTGCACGCCACTCCCCGTCCCGCACGGAGAAGTCCCAGCCGGGTACCGCGCGGTGCAGGACGGGGACGATGTCGTCGCTCACGCGTCTCCCTCGGGCAGCAGCGCCCAGACCGCCTTGCCGCCGCCCGCGACCGGCTGCGCGCCCCAGTCCTTGACGAGCGCTCCGAGCATCGCCAGGCCCCGTCCGTCCTCGCTGAGGACGTCGACGTCCCGCACCACCGGCAGCACGTCGCACCCGTCGAGCACTTCCACGACGGTTCCCCTGTCGGCGAGCAGAACCCGGACGGTCGCGGTCTCGCTGAGGGTGTGCCGCACGACGTTGGTGACGAGTTCCGACACCACGACCTTCGCGACGTACGCCTCCCGCCCCCACGCTTCGAGCGTCTCCCCCACCCAGTCGCGAGCGGCCTTCACGGCTCCCACGTCCGCCGGCACGACGATCGACGCCGGATCTCCCACGGTGACCACCTCCGAATTTCCGTGACTCACCGCACAGAGTCCACTTCGGCGCGTAGTGTCACCAGGGAACCCCGGACACGCAGACGTCCCGCTTAACAGGCGGTTCCGTTTGCTGAAACTCGCTGGAGGGTCGCATGGCCGCTCGGAAGACGTCCCCCGCTCTGAAGGCATTCGGCGCCGAGGTCACGCGCTTGCGTGAGGACGCAGCCATCATCCGCACCGAACTGGCCAAGCGCATGGCGGTCAGCCGGTCGTACATCTCCCAGGTCGAGAGCGGCAACACACGCTGCCGACGGGACTTCGCCCAGCGTCTAGACCAAGCCCTTAACACCGGCCACACCGTCACAGACCTGTGGGACGAGTTCCTTCAATCAGCCACGTATCCGAAGACGTTCGCGGACTATCCCCGCGCCGAAGCGTCCGCCTCACTCCTCCGAATGTACGGGGAGACCTTCGTCGTCGGCCTGCTCCAAACAGAGGAGTACGCTCGTGTGCTTCTGCAGTCACAGTTGGCACTAGAGGGCAGGCTCAAGCGGCAGCAGATCCTCAAACGCGTCCCACCACCAAAGCTCATCGTGGTTCTCGCCGAGGTCGTTCTGGCGCGAGAAGTCGGCACCCCTGAGGTGATGCGCGGCCAGTGTGAACGCTTGCTTGAGGCTTCCGAGTGGGAGAACGTCGCCATCCAGGTCGCTCCCACTGCCTACTACCGGGGAATCTCAGGCGCGTTCAGCATCGCCACCCAACCGACTGGCGAGGAACTACTTCACCAGGAAATGTCAACCGGGGGGATCACCTCGAGCGAGCCTGGAGATATCTTGCACTGCGTCGGCGCATTCGCGGATCTCCAGGCACGCTCGCTGAGCGTCAGCGACTCCCGCGACTTCATACGAAAGGCGATGGACCGGTGGACGATCTGACCTGGCGCAAGTCCAAGCGAAGCAATGATCAAGGTCACGAGTGTGTGGAGTTGGCGACACTCCAAAACGGAGTGGGTGTGCGGGACTCCAAGGACCCGGACGGGCCCAAGCTCATCCTCAACCGGAGCGACTTCCGCGCGCTCGTGGACGACCTCAAGCAGCGCTGACCCCCTGAGCCCCGGCCGCTCCCGGCCGGGGCTCTGGCCCGTCCGGCACGTCCCGCCTACGCTGAGGATCCTGCTCACTCCCACCTTGGACGGCAGCATGGATGCCATCGCGTGGCGCAAGGCCAGCCGGAGCAACGATCACGGCGGCGCCTGCGTGGAGTTGGCTGGGCTGGCGGACGGCATCGCGGTGCGGGACTCCAAGGATCCGGACGGGGCTCGGCTCGTCCTCGACCGGGGTGGCTTTCGGGCGCTCGTCCGCGAGCTCAAGCAGCGCTGACGTCTCCTCGGCTCACTGTCGTCGTTGGCCCGAGACCGTGCGATCGGCGACCGGAAATCGCGTTGCGTCCGCCTCTCGCCTGTTTGCAGAATGCCGGACGAGTGTGGGAGGTGCGGGATCACGTGAGCGCGCCAGAGCGTCCGGGCGGCGGGTGGGAGTGGGCCGTCGACAAGCGGAACGCGTTGCGGCTCGGTACTCCCCTGGCCACCGAGGTGCCCGGGGCGGGCGCCGAGCGCCGCGCGTTCGTCGTCATCCGCCCGGTCGGCACCGCCGCCGACCGCCGAGCCGCTCGTGAAGGCTGGAAGCGGTCCGACCAGGCTCGTGTCTTCCGCCTGGATCACTGGGACTACGACATCGCCCGGATCGCGGGGCAAGAGTTCGACTTCGACCTCGGCTTGGATCACGACCATGGGGCCATCCTGATCCGGGAGGCGGAGGTCACCGGTGAGGCGGAGCTGATCGGCGAGCTCCGCGAGTGGGACCTGTATCCCGGCCGGTTCCGCTACGTCTGGCAGACCGACGCCCCGAGATGACCGATCGAGGCGGCGTCGGCAAGCCGCCGTGCCCCCGAGTGGAGAGTGCATGAGCGAAGCCGAAGGTACGCACGTCGACGCCGCGGAACTTCTGGCGCTCGCGCTCCGTCACCTCGATGACGCCGACACCCGTTATCCGATCACGGCGATCCCGACCCTCGACGACTCCGGTCCCTCGCTTTTCCGGCCGTTTCCGGCGCTGGCGATCGCGATGGCCGGGCACGTCCTGTCCGCCTGGGAGGTGAGGACGTTCCAGGTCGAGCGGGCCGGACGGGACGAGCGCATGCGGTTCTTCACCGCGGAGGGCGGCGAGCCCGCGCGAGTGTTTCGGGCATGCACCCTGTTCGACCCCGGGTTGGGCACACAGCGGGTCGTCGAGCTGTGCGGGCATTCGTTCTGCACCAACAGGGCGCCCGCCGGGGCGGGGAGCCGCTGCGGCGACCACGTCGGCGATCCGGTACCGGACGGCTGCGGCCCGGACCACTGGCTGCGCGAGGCCGGCGAGGCCGCCGGGGCGGCCGAACGCGGGCGCGACGGGCTCACCGAGCCGGAGGCACTGGCCGTGCAGGCGGTCCGCGCCGGTGTGCCGGCGGGCGAGGTCGTCCCCGCGACCGGGGTCGGCGAGTGGAGGCTGCACGCGCTCACCGGAGCGGCCCCCGAGGTGCCCGAGGACGTCGACGGGTCCGACGACCCCGCGTGCTGGCCGCTCGTGCTCACGCCCGTCCGCGACATCACCGCGGCGGACGTCCACTATGTCTTCGACCTGTTGCGACGCGGCTCCGCCGAGCCCGGCAGGGTGGTCGCCCGCGAGGGCCGGTGGTACGGGTACGAGCCGCTGCACGAGAACGGCCCGTTCCGGGTCCGCGGGGAGGACGAGCTCTGGTTCACGCTGGAGTGGTGGCAGATGCAGGACCATCTGCCGAAGCATCTGCTCGCCCGCCGCGGCGACGAGCGCCGCAGACGGGAGATGTACGAGCCGCCCTGCGACTGCGGCTTCTGCGACTCCTAAGGATTTTGTCGGTGCAGGTTGGTACAACATCGGCACGGGCACCGACGGGGTGGCCGACGCCGCATCGACAGGAGTTCCCATGCGCACCCTGATCAGTACCGCGTTCGTCTCGCTCGACGGCGTCATGGAGGCGCCCGGCGGGGAGCCCGGCTACCGGAACTCCGGCTGGACGATGAAGGACGTCGACTTCGTCGAGGACGCCTACGAGATCAAGGGGCGTGAACAGGAGGAGGCGGCCGCGCTGATGCTCGGACGGGTCAGCTACGAGGCGTTCTCCCCCGTGTGGCCGTCGATGACCGCGGAGTTCCCCCGCTACAACGCCATGCCCAAGTACGTCGTCTCGACCACGCTCGGCGAGGACGCCCTGGTGGACAACTGGGGCGACATCACGATCCTCCGCTCGCTGGACGACGTGGCGGCGCTGAAGAAGACCGAGGGCGGGCCGATCATCGTCCACGGCAGCGCGCAGCTCAACCGGGGGCTCGCCGACGCCGGTCTGATCGACCGCTACCACCTGCTGGTGTTCCCGCTGCTGCTCGGCGCCGGGAAGCGCCTGTTCAGCGACACCGACAAGGACGCGCAGAAGCTCCGCCTGGTCGAGCACGAGGCTTACTCCAACGGCATCCAGAAGAACGTCTTCGAGGTCGTGTGACGGCGGCTCGGCCCAGGGACGTCGACGTTGCGGTACTCGTAGTTCGGGCCGACGAACGTGTCCTTCCCGGGTCCGCCGTCAGGCGGGGCCGGCGGCGATGACCGTGTCGAGCATCTCCCCGGCGTCCGGAGGTCGTCGATCGTGCGGGCGATGCGCTCGCGCTCCCGCCGCAGTTCGGCCATCAGCTCCGTACAGGTGGGCACGAGCCGGGGACCGTCGTCCCGGACGCACGGCAGGACGCGGGCGATCGTCGACGTCGACAGTCCGGCCGCGAGCAGCGTCCGGATGTTGCGGACGGTGGCCACGTCCGCCTCCTCGTAGACGCGGTAGCCGCTCGGCAGCCGCGCGGGCGCGAGCAGCCCCTGTTCCTCGTAGTAGCGCAGGAGCCGCTCGCTGACCCCGGTCCGCCGCACCATCTCCCCGATGCGCATGTGATCCACACCTCACCGCGTTGACTCTCACACAGGTGTGAGACTTTAGCGTCCTCGGCATGACGACGAGGACGGCCGAACCCTCTTCCCGGACGGTGGCCCCGGCGGTGCTCACCGCCTGCGTTTTCGTGGTGGGCACCGCGGAGTGGTCCGTGGTGGGCCTGCTGCCGGAACTGGCCGCCGATCTGGACCGCCCCCTTCCGGCGGTCGGCTCCCTGGTGACCTGGTACGCCCTCGTGGTCACCCTCGTGGTCACCCTCGCCGGTCCGCCGGTGACCGTGCTCGTGCTGCGGATGCCCCGCCGGCACGCCCTGCCGACCCTGCTGGGCGTGTTCGTGGCGGGCAACACGGCCGCGGCGCTGGCGGACGGTCTCGGCGTCCTGCTGGCGGCACGGACGCTGACCGCGCTGACGCACGGCACGACGTTCGCGGTGGCGGTCGTGATCGCGGTATCGATGGCGCCGGAGACCGGCCGCGGCCGGGCCGTCGCGGTGGTCTCGGCGGGCTGGAACCTGGCCACCTTCCTGGGCGCTCCGCTGGGCACCTGGATCGGCGGCCAGCACGGCTGGCGGACGACGTTCGCCTGCATCGCCGCGTTCGGCGCGCTGCTGGTCGTCGCCGCCGCGGTGCTCGTCCGTCCGCCCGCGCCGGGGACGGACGGGCGGGCGCGCGGTGAGATCCGGGGCCTGCGCGGCCGCGGGGTGGGCACGATCCTGGCGATCACCGTGGTCGCGCAGGCGGGAACGTTCACCGCCTACACCTACATCGCCCCGCTGCTGCGGGAAGTCGGCGGATTCACCGCCGCGGCGGTCACCGCGCTGCTCGCGCTCTTCGGCCTCGGTGCCCTGGTCGGCAACGTCCTCGGCGGCCGACTGGCCGACCGCGCCTCGGACGCCGCGCTGTGCGGGACACCGGCCGCCCTCGCCATCGTGCTGGCCGCCGTCGCGTTCACCGGACGCGCCCAGTGGGCGGGCGTCGCCGTCGTGGCGGCCCTCGGCGCGGTGTCGGGCGCCCTGATCCCGCTGCTGCAGGCGCGTGCGCTGATCGCGGCGCCGCACGCCCCCACTCTGGTGACCGCGATCGGCGCGTCCGCGGTCAACCTCGGCATCGCGGGCGGTGCCGAGATCGGCGGCCGGGCCCTCGCCGCAGGCGTCCCGCTGGACGGCCTCGGCTGGGTCGGCGCCTGGTGACCTCCGCGGCCCTGCTGCTGGCCGCCGCCGTCCGGCGGCGCGGCCGACCGGCCCGCGACCCCGAATGATCCGAAGGAAAGGCATACCGATGTCCAACGTGCTTCCCCCCTCCACGCTCGGCCGGATCGTGCGCGGCACCGGGCCGGGGCTGCTGCTCGCCCATGGTGCCGGTGGCGGCATCGACGCGAACTTCGGCCCGGTCATGGACGTCCTGAGCGAGCGGCGGACGGTGGTCGGGCCGGACTATCCGGGCACCGGGCGGACGCCGCGCGCGACGGCCCCGCTCACCCTCGACGGCCTCGCCGACGAGCTCGTCGCCACCGCCGTGGAGGAGGGCGTGGAGTCGTTCGCCGTCGCCGGGTACTCGCTGGGCGTCCCGGTGGCGGTCCGGGCCGCCGTCCGGCATCCCGAGCGGGTCACCGCGCTCGTCCTCACGGCCGGTTTCGCGTGCCCGAACCCGCGGCTGCTGCTGGCGGCGAGGCTGTGGCGCGACCTGCTCCGCGGCGGCGACCGGGAGCGCCTGGCCGCCTTCATCGCCCTCATCGGTTCCAGCGCCCCCGTTCTCGACGAGGCCGGGCAGGACGACCTCGACCGCGCCGTCACAACGGTCGCGGCGACCGTCCCCGAGGGCACGCTCGACCACGTCGGGCTGCTCCTCGACGGCGTCGACGTCCGCGCCGACCTCGGTTCGATCGCGGTGCCCTCGCTCGTCGTCTCCACGACGCTCGACCAGCTCGTCACGCCGTTCCATCACCGGCGGGTCGCGGACGGGATCTCCGGCGCGGAGTACGCCGAGATCGCCACCGGGCACCTGCCGTTCGCCGAACGTCCCGGGGAGTGGTCCGCGCTGATCCGCGACTTCCTGGACCGGGTCTGACGGCCCGGGCCGTCACTCGTCCCGCCGGTCGTCGCGCCAGGTGCGCACGCGGAGGGCGGCGGGGTCGAAGCCGGACGGCAGTCCGGTGACGTCGATGGTGGCGTGTGCGCCGTGGGGCAGGTCGAAGTAGGCGTCGCTCGCGCGGAAGGCGGGGCCGGTCGGTTCGACGCGGACGGCGTAGGCGTGGCCGCGGGCGGTGATCTCGACGCGGGTGCGGCCGGGGGCCTCGGCGTGGATCGCGGCGTCGACGGTGCCGTCCAGCGGCAGGTGGCGGAGGCGGTCGAGGAACAGCCGGTGCCGGGGGATCCGGCCGGTGACGTCCACGACCTCAGCGAACACCGCGCGGGGGGCGGCCGGGGCGGGGAGCGCGGCGACGGGCCGGGAGGCGCCGCCGTCGACGGTGGCGGTGATCTGCCGGACGGCTTGGGCGGCGGAGCCGTCGAAGCGGGCGAGCCGTGCGGTGAGCCGTCCGGTCCAGGGGGCCGGGGTGCTGTTGGTGACCCACACCTCGATCCGGCCGGTGCCGTCGTCGCGGCGGAGGGTCGCCACGACCGGGGCGAACGCCCGGCGCAGCGCGTACCAGGCGGCTTTGGGGACGCCGTCGTGGTCGAGGACGGACCAGCTCAGGCCGGGCCACGGCTCGTTGAGCTGCCACACCAGCGTGCCCGAGCACACCGGCTGGCGGCGCCGGTAGTGCGCGACGCCGTAGCCGAGCCCTTCCGCCTGCACCGCCATCGACGCGGCGATGTAGGCGCGGGCCGTGTGCGGGACGCCGGTCTCGGTGGCCAGCAGCGCGGCGCCCTTGTCTTTCGGGGTGTCCTTGATGCGGTGCAGCAGCGCGGGCGAGCCGAGTTCGAGGGGTTCGTCCGTCCAGCGCCGCAGCGTGGAGAGTTCGGGGGCGGCGTGCAGCCCGAACTCGCTGATGAAGCGGCCCCGGTCGTGGCGGTACCGCAGGAAGTGGACGCGGTCGCCGGGGCCGTCGAAGTCCTGCGGGCCGCCCGCGCCGAGGTCGGCGCCGTGCCAGACCTCCCAGGCGTGCCGGTCGCCGTCCAGGACGCCGTTGCCGTGCGCCTCCAGTTCGCCGTGCGGGCTGCCGCGCCAGTAGGGCGTTCCCGGTGAGAGCCGTTCGACGGTGCCGGGCAGCAGGTCGTCGTAGAAGTGGTCGCCCCAGCCGGACGGTTCGTCGCCGCCCCAGATCGCGGCGTGCAGGGCGGACGCCTCGTTGTTGCCGCACCACAGCGCGAGGCAGGGCCGGGACCGCAGCCGCCGCACCTGGTGCTCGGCCTCGGCGGCGACCTCGGCGCGCAGGTCGGGGTCGGTGTCGGGGTAGTCGACGCAGGCGAACATGAAGTCCTGCCAGACGAGCAGGCCGAGTTCGTCGCAGGCGTCGTAGAACGCGTCGGACTCGTAGAGGCCGCCGCCCCAGACGCGCAGCATCGTCATCTGGGCGTCGCGGGCGAGGGTCACCAGGCGGTGGACGTGGTCGTCGCCGACCGAGCCGACGAGCATCGACGCGGGCACCCAGTTCGCGCCGCGCGCGAAGACCGGGACGCCGTTGAGGACGAACCGGAAGTGCCGTCCGCCCTCGGTGTCGGGGGAACGGTCGACCGTGACGGTGCGCAGGCCGACCCGTTCGGTGCGCCGGTCGAGCACGCGGTCGCCGTCGCGGACCTCGACGGCGAGGTCGTCACGGGCGGGTTCGCCCAGGTCGTGGGTCCACCAGAGGCGCGCGTCCGGGACGGTCACCTCGGTGTCGACGCGCGGCGCGGCGGGCGCGTGCCCGGCGGCGACGGCGCGCCGGTCCGGGTCGCGCAGGGTCCAGTGGACGGTGCCGCCGCCGGTGGTCTCGACGGTCAGCGCGGCGCGGGCCGCACCGCCGGGGCCGTCCGGCAGGGCGAGGGTGCGCCAGTGCGCGCCCGTCACGCGGACGGGGGGCGCGGCGCGCAGGGTGACGGGGCGGATGAGGCCGAGCGAGGGCAGCCGGGGCGCGAAGTCCCAGCCCCAGGAGAACAGGGCCTTGCGGCGCAGCGTCATCGACAGGTCCGCCGACATGACGCCGGACGGCTCGTCGTCCCCGGTCGGGGCGCCCTGCCCGGCGAAGAACGAGCGCAGCCGGTCGCGGGTGGCGCGCGGACCGTCCGGTTCGGTGAGGCCGGTGAACGGCGGGTCGATCCGGACGAGCAGTTCGGCGGTGCCGTGCAGGAGGTCGTGCACGTCGATCGCGAGCGGCCGGAACTGGCTGGCGTGCCGGGCGATCTCGACGCCGTCGAGCAGGACGGTCGCGACGGTGTCGAGCCCGGCGAGTTCGAGCGTCAGGCGGTGCCCGGCGGGGACGTCCGGACGGTGCAGTTCCGCCCGGTACCACCAGGTGCGGTCCTCGATCCAGGCGGCGTCGCGCTCGTGCCGGTCGCGGTACGGGTGCGGGAGGCGGCCCGCCGCGATGAGCGACTCGTGGACGCCGCCGGGCACCACGGCCGGGACCCATGCGGCGCCGGAGGGCGGCCGGTCGGCGCCCGGTCCGGTGTCGGCGAGGGCGAACCCGGTGACCGGCCACGCGGTGGGCGCGCGGCCGGTGGCGTCGGTGCCGGTGGCGTCGGTGCCGGTGCGCATGTCAGCGGACCTTCCTGATCGAGAGGATGCACAGCGCGCCGCCGGTCGCGCACGCCATGAGGGCGGCGAACAGGGCGCGGTAGCCGAGCAGTGTGACGATGGCGGCGGCGAGTCCGGGGGCCAGCACGACCGGCGCGGTGTTGGCGAGGGCGAGGAAGCCGAGGTCCTTGCCCGCGTCGCCGCCGGACGGCAGCACCTCGACCATGAGGGCGGCGTCGACCGACAGGTAGGTGCCGTACCCGATCCCGGCCAGGGCGCTGAACAGCAGCATCGTCGCGACGCCCGGCGCGGCGAGCAGCGGCGTCACGCCGAGCCCCAGCACCAGGGACGCGCCCGCGACGAGCGGCTTGCGGCGGCCGATCCGGTCCGACGCGATCCCCGCGACCATCGTGGAGACCAGCGCGGCGACGCCGAGGAACAGCGTCCCGAGCGCGATGACGGCGGCGGCCTCGGCGGTGGCGAGGCCGAGATGGTCGGTGGCGATGTAGAGGCCGTAGGTGTTGAACAGCAGCAGCGCGAGCAGGGTCAGGAACCGGCCCGCGAAGGCGAGCAGGAAGTCGCGGTCGCGCGGCGGCAGCAGCGCCCGCCATCGGGTCGGCGGGGACGCGGCGTCCCGGCTGGAGGCGTCCGGCGCGACGACGGCGAACGCCGCGGCGGTCGCGAGCAGCACCCACGGCACGGCGAGCAGGCCCGCGGCGGGCGCCTCGATGAAGGCGGCCGCGATGGCGGTTCCGGCGACGAGGCCGATCAGGTAGCCGAGGCCCGTGACGGCCGACGCCAGCCCGAGCCGGTCGCGCGGGACCCGGTCGGGGGTGACCGCGTGCAGCCCGGCGATGGAGGCGTTCATCCCGCCCTGGAACAGGGCGTAACCCGCGACCAGCACCGCGAAGTTCGGCGCGACCGCCGCGGCGACCAGGCCGGGGACGGCGACGAGCGCGCCGCCGACGATCCACGGCGTCCGGCGGCCGAACCGCGAGCGCGTCCGGTCCGACCAGGCGCCGCCGACGACCGTGCACACCATCGCCGCGACCGCGCCGACCGTGCTCACCACGGCGAACAGCGCGACCTTGCGATCCGGCGACTCCTGGGCGACGAGCGCCTGCGCCAGGGTGGCCGACGCGGTGTTGGGCAGCGACCAGCCCGCGGCGGTGACCGCGAACATCGCGAAGAGCCGCCCCTGCCGGGCGCCCCGCGCGGCCCCGCCGGGACGGGCGGGGACGGCCGCGGGCCCCTCGGGCGGCGGCGTGGCGGGCGCGGTCATGCTCGTGCTCCTGGAGTCTCGGCTCACTCGGCGGCTCATGCTGCCACAAGAAACTGAACGACACTAGGTTTCTTGGCCGATGTCTATGCTTCGTGCCGTGCCGACCACCGACCCGCCCCGCCGCTACCCCAAGGGCGCCGCCCGCCGCGCCGAGATCCTCGCCGCCGCGCTCGACGCCTACGCCGCGTCCGACCGCCAGGGCCCGCGCCTGCGCGACATCGCCGCCGCCGTCGGGCTCACCGAGGCGGGCGTGCTGCACTACTTCGACTCCAAGGACCACCTGTTCGTCGCGATCCTGGAGGCCCGCGACCGGTCCGCCGCCGAGCGCCACGACCTGAACTCCGAGGACGGCATCTGGGATTACCTCGAAGAGACGATGCGCACCCCCGGGCTGACCAAGCTGTTCCTCGACATGAGCGCGGCGGCGTCCGACCCGGCGCATCCCGCGCACGCCTTCATGGAACGGCACGACCTCGCCGTCCGGCGGCTGCTGCGCGGGGCCCTCGGCACCGAGGACCCGTGGGCCGAGCGGATCGTCATCGCCCTCGCCGAGGGACTCCAGGCCCGCCTGCTGCGCGACCCATCGACGGACCTGGTCGGCGACCTCCGCCGGTTCGTCGCGGAATTCCGGCGGACGGTTTAGCGGCGGCGGTCGCGGGGGTCAGGGGGCGATTCCGGCGAGGCGGCCGCACAGGTCCCAGACGGCGTCGCAGTTGCGTTCGTCCAGGACGCTCGCGGGCCACGGGGTGCGCTCCGCCTTGGCGTTGACGTAGACGCCGGTCACGCCCTCCATCTCCGGACTGGACGCCAGGTGAATGCTGGACCGCGCGGGTTTCGCCAGGTCGTCGAGGAACCGGGGCCCCAGGAACCGGATGACCGGGACGAGCGGCCGGTAGGCGTAGGGGAACGCGGCGGCGGTCGTGGCCCGGTTGCCGGGCGTGTAGGCGTGCCCCGGGTAGGCGACGTTGACGGCGACGCCGTCCACGGCGGCGAAGCGGCGGCTCATCGCCATCACCGCGGTCTTCGCGTGGTTGTACTGGGAGAACGTCCAGCCCAGGTAGCGCTTCTCGCCCTGGAGGTTGGCCGGGTCGATCGGGCCGCCGGGGATGCCGCCGGTGAGGTTGACGACGCGCGCGGCGGGGGCGGCGCGCAGCAGGGGCAGCAGGAGGCAGGTCAGGGCGTAGGGCGCCAGGACGTTCGCGGCGAACGTGGTCTCGACGCCGTCGGCGGTGCGGGTGCGCGGGGCGGCCATGCCGCCGAGGTTGTTGACCAGCACGTCGAGACGGTCGTGCCGGGCGCTCACCGCGGCGGCGAGGGCGCGCAGGCCGGCGAGCGTGGCCAGGTCCGCGGTGACCGCGGTCGCGGCGGGCCCGAGTTCGCGGGCGGCCGCGTCCGCGCGGGTCCGGTCGCGGCCGACCAGGATCACGCGGGCGCCCATGCCCGCGAGGCCCCGCGCGGTCTCCTTGCCGATCCCGCCGGTGCTGCCGGTCACCAGGACGGTCTTGCCGTTCATCATCGCCATCTCCTTGTCACCGGGTGACATGTTTGCTTCAGGATGACATGAAGTATCCTCGGGTGCGTGACCGGGGCGACGAGAAGCGCGGGACTGCGGGAGCGGACGAGACGGGCGGTGCGGGCCGAACTGGCCGAGCTGGCGCTCGGCCTGTTCGTCGAACGCGGCTACGAGGAGACGAAGGTCGAGGACGTCGCGGCGGCGGCGGGGCTGTCGAAGCGCAGCTTCTTCCGCTACTTCCCGTCCAAGGAGGACGTCGTGTTCGGCGACGTCGAAGACCTCGCCGACGAGATCGCGGGCGCCGTCCGGGCCCGTCCGGCGGACGAGCCGCCGTGGACGGTGCTGCGCACGGTGCTGGGCGAGTGGGAGGAACGGATCCACGACGCGCAGCGGGATCCGGCGGTGCTGCGGCTGATCGAGGCGACCCCCGCGTTGCGCGCGCGGCTGCACCAACGGCGCGACGAGATGCGCGCGCGGGTCGGCGCCGCGCTGCGGGAGCGGCCGGGCGCGGACGTCGACGCGTTCACCGCCGACCTGCTCACCGGGTGCGCGGCGGCAGGCGCTGGACGCCGCGGGCCGCGAGTGGCTCCGCCGCGACGGCGCGGCCGACCGGCGCGAGCTGGTCGACCGCGACCTTCGCGGCGCTGGCCCCGTCCCCCTGACCGGACGGGCGGGACGGTCAGCCCGTCGCGACGTCGAAGACGTGCATGATGCCGCGGTCGGTGCCCTCGGGCAGGACGACCTCGTCGACGACCTTGCCGGGGTCGAGGGGCGCGGGGCGGGTGGCGAACACGCGGAACGTGCCGTCGTCGGCCGAGCCGTCGGCCTTGTTGCGGCCCCGTACGGTGATCAGCTCGGTGTCGCCCGCGGACGCGGACGCCGCCCAGTCGGCGAACTCGACCTCGACCCGCCGGGTCGAGCCGTCGGTGTACCGGACGGTCGCGCTCCCGGCCGCGGGACCGTTCGTCGCCAGGCCGAGGAACGAGATGCTCGCGGACGGCTCGTCCGGCAGGTCGATCCGCTGCCCGTGCGGGATCCAGTTGTCCGGCTCGCCCGGGCCCGCGTCGGGCCAGGTGAACGTGATGCCCGTGCCGTCGAGGGGGATGCGGGCGCCCGGGCGGGCTCCCGCGTCGGCGAGGGCCTCGCGGGACAGCGACCAGTCGCTCAGGTCGAGCGAGCCGAGGTCGCCGCGCCCCTCGGGCGTGGTGCCCGCGTTGTTGCGCGCGTCGGCCCCGGCGGTGTACGAGGGCGGCACGTCGTCCGCGCCCGTCCCCCACTCCCCCGGCCGGTGCGACATCTCGAAGATCAGGTCGCCGCCCGACCGGACGACCTCGGCGTCGATCCACGACGCGTTCCGCGGGCGCCCGTCGACGCGCAGCCCGGTCGTGTAGCGCGCACCGTCCTCGACGCCGCGCGCCTTGATCCGGATGCGTTCGCCGCCGACCGGGTCGATGACGATCCGCTCGAACATCGGCGCGCTCACGACGAGGTCGCCCGTCCCGTAGATCGCCGGGTAGATCCCGAGGTTCGCGAACACGTACCACGCGCTGAGGGAGCCCTGGTCGTCGTTGCCCGGCAGGCCGGACGGCGTCGTGTCGTACATCTCCGTGACCGCGCGGTACAGCACGTCGGTCGTCTCGTGGGGGCGCGCAGCCAGTTGTAGACCCACGGCGTGCCGAACGCGGGCTGGTTCGACAGGTAGTTGCCGGTCTTCGTGTACGCGCCCGCGTCGAGGTCTTGCATGAGGACGTCGAGCGCGCGCGTCGACGCCTCGATGCCGCCGCGCTTGCCGATGAGGGTCGCGAGGTTGTGCGGGACGAGCCAGCCGTACTGGTACCCGGTCGACTGGTTGAACTGGCCGCGCCCGGCGCCGTCCTCGCGGACGCGCAGGTCGAAGGCCCGGTCGAACCCGGTCCGTTCCCTCGGGCGGATGTGCCGGGTCTCGGGGTCGAAGACGTTCATCCAGTTCTGCGCGCGCGCCATGAAGGCCGCGTGGGACTTCTCGTCGCCGAGGCGCCCGGCCAACTGCGCGATGGCGAAGTCGTCGATGGCGTACTCCAGCACGCGGGACGTCGCGAAGTCGCCCTTGCGGTTCTCGATCAGGCCCGTCGCGAAGTACTGGTAGCCGTCCGTGCGGTCGGTCTTCGTCGCCGGGAGCACCTGCGTGGACGTCATCGACTCCAGTGCGGCCGCGCGGTCGTAGTCGGTCGCGCCCATGTCGTCGAGGGTCGCGACGATCACCTGGAGGTTGTCGCCCTGCATCCGGGCGGCGCCGGGCGCCCAGCCGCCGGTCTGCTCGGCGAGCAGGACGATCGACCGGTTGATGTCGCTCGCGACGCCCGGGTGCGTGAGCGCGATGAGCTGCGCCTGGCTCCGATACATGTCCCATCCGGATCCGGCGAAGTTCACGTAGAAGTGCCGGCCCTTCGGAACGGTGTGCACCTCGCCGTCGTAGCCGAGGTACTCGCCGTTCACGTCGTCCCGGACGTTCGGGTGCAGCAGCGAGTGGTACAGGGCCGTGTAGAACTTGGTGCGCGCCTCGGCGGAGCCGCCCCGCACGTCGATCGTGCCGAGCGCGTCCTTCCACCGGCGCGCCGCCTCGTTGCGCACCTTGCCGAAGCTCCCCGTGCCGACCTCGGCGTCGCGGTTCGCGGCGGCGTTCTCCACGCCGACGTAGCTGAGGCCGGTTCTGGCCGTCACCTTCGCGCCGTCGGCGAACGTGACCCACGCGCCGTTGTCGTGCCGGTAGTCGGCGCCCGTGTCGTCGGTGGCCTTGCGGACGTGCGTCGCCCCGGCGGTCATCGCGCCGTCCTTCCACACTCCGTACGACTCGAAGGGCCGGTCGTAGGTCGTGGAGAAGTACGCGCGGTAGCGGTTGCCGTTGTCGCAGAGGTCGGCCCCGTGCATCCACCCGCTCACGGTGCGGGTCGCCGGGTCGATCGTCACCTCGCTGCCGTAGGTGCGGTTGTTCGGCCCCGACACGTCCAGGATCAGCGTCGAGCCGCCGCCGCGCGCGAAGTCGAACGTGCTCACGGCCGTCCGGCTGCTCGCCGTGAGCTCGGCGGTCACCCCGTTGTCGAGCGCGACCCGGTAGTAGCCGGGTTCGGCCTTCTCGTTCGCGTGGTCGAACTTCAGGTAGTACTTCTTGATGTCGTCGGACGGGTTCGACGGGAGGACCCCGTTCACGAGTTCGCCCGCGTAGGGGATCGTCGGGAACTCGTAGCCGCCGTACCGTCCCGTGCAGCCGGAGCCCGAGTAGCGCGTCATGCCGAAGCCGCGGATGAGGTCGGCGGTGTACTCGTACCCGCCCTTCTCGCCGACCAGCGCGGGCCCCGGTTTGTAGGTGGTCGGGCTCGACTGGACCATCCCGAACGGCACCGCCGCGCCCGGGAACGTGTTCCCGTAGGCGTCGTTGCTCTTGTTCTGGGCGGTGTCCATCTCGGTGCCGATGAACTGGTCGACCGCCTCGAACGGCGGCAGTTCGGCGGCGGCGGCCGGAGGCGGTGCGGCCAGGAGCGTCAGCGACACCGCCCCCGCCAGCGCCCCGCCCGCGAGCGCGGCTCGGCGGCGGCCGCGCGCACTTCTCCACAAGCGCATGATCGTTCCCTTCCCGTGGACGACCGCGCCAGCCTGGCGCCCGCGGGCGATGGGCGCCGGACGGCCGGCCGTCGCGAAGATCAACAACAGGTGACGGGAACGCGGGGCCGAGACGAACGATCCCCCGGCCGCCGGAAGCCGGTGGCCGGGGGATCGCCGGGCGCCCATCCGGCGCGCGGCCGGATCAGTACTTGATCACGCCGCGCAGGTTCTTGCCGTCGAGCATGTCCTGGTAGCCCTGGTTGATCTCGTCCAGGGTGTAGGTGCGGGTCATCAGCTCGTCGAGCTTGAGCTTGCCGTCCTCGTAGAGGCGCAGCAGGCGGGTGATGTCGCGGCGCGGGTTGGCGTTGCCGAAGATGCAGCCGACCAGCTCCTTGCGCTGCATCGACAGGTCGAACAGGCTGAGCTTGACGTCCTCCTGGGCGATCGGCGCGACCGCCGTGACGACACCGCGGCCGCCCTTGGAGACCATCCCCATCATCGGCTGGATCAGCTCGCCGGTGGCGACGCCCGTCGTGAGGATGACCTTCTCGGCGTTGGCGCCCCAGGTCATCTCCGCGAGCAGGGCCTGGGCCTCCTCCACCGACGCCGCCGCGTGCGTGGCGCCGAAGGTCGAGACCGCCGCCTCGCGCTTCCACTCGATCGGGTCGACGGCGATGAGGTGCCGGGCGCCCGCCAGCGCGGCGCCCTGCACGGCGTTCATCCCGATGCCGCCGAGGCCGATCACGACGACCGTCTCGCCCGCCTGGACGTTCGCCGCGTTCACGGCCGAACCCCAGCCGGTGGTGACGCCGCAGCCGAGCAGCGCCGCCTTGTCGAGCGGGATCCAGTCGTCGATCTTGACGCAGGACGCCTCGTTCACCACCGTGAACGGGGCGAACGTGCCGGTCAGGCACATGGTCCCGAGGTCCTCGCCCTTGGCGGAGTGGTGCCGGGACGTGTTGTCGCTGATCTGCCGGCCGCCGAGCAGGATCGAACCGTAGTCGCACAGGTGCTGGCGTCCCATCGCGCACGACGGGCAGCGCCCGCAGGACGGGATGAACGACAGGACGACGTGGTCGCCCTCCTGCAGCGACGTGACGCCCGCGCCGACCTCGACGACCTCGCCGGCGCCTCGTGCCCGCCGACGCACGGGAACTGGCTCCAGCCCATCAGGTCCGCGATCTCCGGGTCGAGCACCATGTCGCCGGTGCGCAGATGCTCGTCGGAGTGGCACAGCCCCGCGGCCGTCAGCTTGACCTTGACCTCTCCGGCCTTCGGATCATCGAGTTCGATGTCCTCCACACTCCAGTCGGTGCGGGGTTCCCTCAGGATTGCCGCTCGCGTCTGCACTGGCGCCTCCTCCGATCCGGGCCCTTCAACCGGACGCGCCGGGCGCGAGGCCACGGCGCCCCCGGTAACTAGACGCTTATGACTTTAGCGAATTTTGCATAGAATGTCGTTCGGCAATAGACTAGAATTGGATTATTCTCGCCGCCCCATATGACCCGGTGGTCACTTCGCCTCCGGCGGCCCTCGGCGGCTACCGCACCGTCCGGACGAACGCGGCGGCGCGGCCCGGCGCGTCCGGCACGGCCCACGCGACGGCGAACGTGCGGCCCGCCGCGACCAGGCCCATCCGCTCGCCGAGGAAGTACCCGCGCGGGCTCGCCTCGTCGGGGATGCGCGGCGCCTCGCGCATGTCGAAGGACTCCCCGGTCAGCCGCGTCTCCCGCCACGTCGCCGACGCGTCCGTGCACGGGACCGTCCGGGCGGGACGGCACGTCGCCAGCCAGCGATCGGTGCGCAGCGGGGCCGCCGCGTCGTTGTGGCGGAAGTCGGAGTACGACACCGCGACGGTCCCCCGGTGCCCCACCGCGAGCGAGACGGTGAACGTCTGCCGGTTCGGCACCGGCACGGTCTCGGGCGTCCGGTTCACCTTGACCGGCTCCGACCAGGTCCGGCCGCCGTCGGCGGAGGAGACGAGGGCGACGCCGTCGGACGCGCCGCCGCCGAACCGCGCGTCCTGCCAGGCGGCGTACAGGCGTCCGGTGCGGCGGTCGACGGCGACGTCGGACAGGATGCTGGTGGTGTGCGAGACGTCCTCGCCCGATTCGGGGTCGCGGATCACGACCGTCGTCTCCATGTCGCCGACCCGCCGCGGCTCCGACCAGGTCGCGCCGCCGTCGGTGGACCGCACGACCTGCACGGAGTAGTCGCTCAGCCCCGGCCCGCCGCCGAACCGGACGTGCGTGTGGAAGTCCAGCAGCGTGCCGTCGTCCAGGACGACCGGCCGATGCCCCGTCACCATGCTCCCCTCGGCGGACGCCACGGACACGCGGGGCTTCGACCAGGTCCGTCCGCCGTCGGCGCTGCGGGCGACCCACCCCTCGTTGCGGGTGCGGGCCTCCGCCGGGAAGCGCGCGCCCGCCAGGTACAGGACGTCCGGGTCGCGGGGGTCGGCGACGGCGCCGCTGCCGTAGACGCCGCCGCCCTGGTCGAAGTCGGACTCCTGCGCGACGACCACCGGGGCCGCCCACGTCCGGCCGCCGTCGCCGGACCGGACGGACAGCGCCGCGGACTCCGAGTAGTCGTCCATGAACACCCCGCCCGTCACGACCAGCGCGCCGTCGCCGGTGAACGTCACCGTGGGGTCGTCCACATGGTCGAAGCGCCCGCCGGAGCAGCGGGTGAGGCCGGGCACGACGGACCGCCGCCAGCTCCGGCCGCCGTCGCGGGTGAGCGCGATGACCGCGCCGCGGTTGTGGTCCTGGGGCCACACGGCGGCCAGGCGGCGGGGGTCGGCCGGGTCGGCGGCCAGTGCCGGTTCGATGGCCCCGGCGGCCATCTTGCCGTCGATCGCGCCCGGCTCGCAGCCCGCGAACGGGCTCGGGCCGGACAGCCGCTCCGGGCCGTGGCCGTGGCCGTGACCGGCGCCGGGGACGGCGGCCGCGGCCGCGGCGTCGCCGGACAGGGCCAGCGCCGGGACGAGGAGGGCGGTGAGGACGAGCGGTGAGGGTCGCATGGTCGACTCCTTCCGGTGGGTTGGAGTCATCGTGCGGACCCGGCACCGCGACGGTCGTCCCACGCTCGGCGCAACCGTCCGTACCCCGGGCGGCGCAGCCGGGGCCCGCCGCGGTACGCCGGACGCCCCGAGGGCCGTGCGAAGCGTCCGGCCGAGTAAGCCTTAGCGGCTCAGGTTCCGGTAACGGCGGACGGCCAGCGGCAGGAAGACCGCCGTGATGACGATCGGCCAGACGATCGCCATCAGCAGCGCGTTCTGCTCGATCCAGGTGTCGCCGATCGCGGCCGGGTTGCCGAACAGCTCGCGGGACGCGGTCACCGTCGAGGAGACCGGGTTCCACAGCGCGATCGTGCCCAGCCAGTCCGGCATCAGGGACGGCGCGACGAACGCGCTGGAGATCATCGCGAACGGGAACGCGACCGCGAACAGGCTCCCGGCGGCCTCCTCGTTCGGTGTCAGCAGCCCCAGCAGGACGCCGACCCAGATCAGCCCGAAGCGCAGCAGCAGGAACAGGCCGAAGGCGCCGAGCGTCGCGAACAGGCCGCCGTCGGCGCGCCAGCCGATCGCCAGCGCCGTCAGGAGCAGGACGAGCAGGTCGAGGCCCGCGCCGATCAGGTCGCCGACGCCCCGCCCGGTGACGACGGCGGACGGCGCCATCGGCATCGACCGGAACCGGTCGGTGACGCCGCGCGCGCTCTCGTAGACGACGGCGTACGCGGTGTTCATGAACCCCATCGCCATCGTCATCCCGAACATGCCGGGCATGAGGAACTCGCGGTAGTCGCCGCCGCCGGGGACCGACATCGCGCTGCCGAACACGTACCCGAACAGCAGCACGGACACGATCGGGAAGCCGAGCTGCCAGGCGATGTTGCTCGGCTGCCGCACGTAGTGGGTCAGGCCCCGCAGGACGATCGTCCAGCAGTCCGCGAAGGCCCAGTAGAGCCGGTCGCCGAGGGTCTCCTCGGCCGTCCGGTTCGGAACGCTCATGCCCCCGCCCCTTCCTTCTCGGCGGCCTCGCCGGCCGTGTCGTCGTCGGCCCGGTGGCCGGTGAGCCGCAGGAACACCTCGTCCAGCGTCGGGCGCCGCAGCCCGATGTCGGCCACGGCGACGCCGTCGTCCCGCAGGGTGCGGGCGATCTCGGTCAGCGCGGCCACCCCGTCGGTGACCGGCGCGTGCACCCGCGCCGCCGCCGCGTCGGTGCGCGGCTCGGTGGACGTGACGCGGGCGATGACGGCCGCCGTGGCGGGCAGGGTCGCGGGGTCGCGCACGACGACCTCGATCCGGTCGGCGCCCGCCAGCCGCTTCAGCTCGTCCGGTGTGTCGTCGGCGATGACGCGGCCGCGGTCGAGGACGGCGATGCGCCCGGCGAGCCGGTCGGCCTCATCGAGGTACTGCGTGGTCAGCAGGACGGTCGTGCCCTGTTCGACCAGCGACCGCACGGAGTTCCAGACCTCGTTGCGGCCGCGCGGGTCGAGCCCGGTGGTCGGCTCGTCGAGGAACAGGACGTCCGGCGCGAGGATCATCGCGGCGGCGAGGTCGAGGCGGCGGCGCATCCCGCCGCTGTACTCCTTGATCCCCTTGTCGGCGGCCTCGACCAGGTCGAAGCGTTCCAGCAGCTCGTCGGCCCGTTCCGCCGCCCGTCTGCGCCCCAGGTGGAACAGGCGTCCGAACATGCGCAGGTTCTGCCGTCCGGTCAGCACCTCGTCGAGCGCGGCGTGCTGGCCCGCCAGCCCGATCCGGCGGCGCACCTGCCGGGGGCGCGCGGCGACGTCGACGCCCGCGACCTCCGCCCGTCCGCCGTCCGGCCGGACGAGCGTGGTCAGGACGCGCACGGCCGTGGTCTTGCCCGCGCCGTTCGGGCCCAGCAGCCCGTAGACGGTGCCCGCCGGGACCGTGAGGTCGAAGCCGCCGAGCGCGTGATGGTCCCCGTAGCGCTTGCGGATCCCCTCGCAGCGGATCGCGTGCTCCGGCATGTCGCCTCCTACTTTGCGTATGACGTACGCTCATTAACGTACAGCATACGCAAACTCGTCCGGGACGCAACGCGATCGCCGTGCGACCGGCAGGTATAGCGTCGGATTCCGCACCACCGGCACACGGGAGAGCAGGACAGGCGATGACGACCGAGCACGGCGACCGGCGCGACCCCCAGCGGAGCCTCAAGCTGCTGTGGGGCGACCTCGCCCGGCCCGCCCGCGGACGTCCGCCCGCCCTCACCCTCGACGCGATCGTCACCGCGGCCGTGGCGACCGCCGACGAACTCGCGCGCACGGAAGGGATCGAGGCGCTCACCATGCGAGCCATCGCGAAGCGCCTCGGCGTCGGCACGATGTCGCTCTACCGCTACGTCCCCGGCAAGGGCGAGCTGCTGGACCTCATGATCGATCACGTCATCGGCGAGTACGAACCCGAAGACGAAGAGAACGAGGAGGACGAGCGGGGCTGGCGGGCGGTGCTGGAGGCCGAAGCCCACCGCAAATGGCGGATGTGCATGGACCACCCCTGGTACCCGTTCGTCGACCAGAGCCGCACGATCCTCGGGCCCAACTCGCTGCGCGGCCTCGACCGCGTCCTCGGCAGGCTCCGGCCCCTCGGCGTCGGCGGCCGGTCGCTGATGATGATGGTCGGCGTGCAGAGCGACTACGTGGAGGGCACGGCGCGCAGCCACCTCAACGAGCGGCGCGCCGTGGAACGGACCGGCCTCAGCGGCGAGGACTTCTGGGCCGCGCAGGCGCCCACCCTGGAGAAGGCGGTGCTCAGCGGCCGGTTCCCGACCATGGCGGCGCTCGACGAGAACACCTTCGACTGGTCCTACGAGCAGCTCTTCGAGTTCGGCCTGGGCCGCCTGCACGACGGCTTCGCGTCCTACCTCGGCGACCGCGCGGGCTGACCCGGGCCGGGCCGCGCGAACCTCGCCCGGTACGCGGACGGGGCGAGTCCGGTGTGGCGCCGCATCAGGGCGCGCAGGTTCGCGGGCGTGCCGAGGCCGCTCGCCCGCGCGACCGCGTCCAGGCCGGCCCCGCCGCGTTCGATGAGGCGGCAGGCGAAGGCGACCCGTTCGGCGGTGAGCCAGGCGAGCGGGGTGGTGCCGAGCTCGGCCCGGAACCGGCGGTGCAGGGTCGCCGGGCTGGTGCCCGCGCGGGCCGCCAGGTCGGCGACCGTCAGCGGGCCGTCGAGGCGTTCGCGCGCCCAGGCCAGGACGGGCGCGAGCGAGGCGTCCGGGACGTCGGGCAAGGCCCGTTCGACGAACTGCCGCTGGCCGCCGTCGCGGTGCCCGGCGAACACCAGCCGGCGGCTCACCGCGTTCGCGATCCCGGCGCCGTGATCGCGGCGGACCAGGTGCAGGCACAGGTCGAGGGCGGCGGCGCTGCCCGCGGACGTCAGCACGTCGCCGTCGTCGACGAACAGGACGTCCGGTTCGAGGCGCACGTCCGGGAACCGTTCGCGGAACGGCCCGGCCCAGCGCCAGTGGGTGGTGGCGCGGCGGCCGTCCAGGACGCCGGCGGCGGCGAGCGCGAACGCGAGGTGCGCAGGCCGACGAGGCGCGCGCCGCGGGCGGCGGCGCCGCGGACGGCCGCCAGCACCGCCGGTGCGGGATCGGCCTCGGGGTCCGGCCGGTTGGGGACGATCACGGTGTCCGCGCGTTCGACGCGTCCAGGTCCGGGATGCCGGACATCACGAAGAAGCGCTCGTGCATCACCGCCCGTCCGCCGGGGGCGCAGAGCGTGAAGTCGTACCACGGCCGGTCCAGCTCCGGCCGGCGCAGGCCGAACAGTTCGGTGACCACGCCCAGCTCGAACGGGTTCGACCCGGCGTCGACGATCATCGCCACGCGATGCGAGGATCCTTGCGGCATACGCCATTTCTAGCACTCACGCGCGAGCCCGTCCGGACGGCAGGGTGGTCGCATGACCGAACGCCCGATCGACCTGCACGCCGCCCTGCGCACCTTCGACGACCTGTGGAGCCCCCGCGTCGTCGCGCGGGTGAACGACCACGACGTCCGCATCGCGAAGGTGCACGGCGACCACGTCTGGCACGCCCACGACGACACCGACGAGTTCTTCCTCGTCCTCGACGGCGAACTCTCGATCGCCCTGCGCGAGGCGGGGACCGAACGGACGGTCGTCCTGCCGGAGGGCGCGGTGTTCGTCGTCCCGCGCGGGATCGAGCACCGCCCGTCCGCGCCCGGCGGGGCCTCGATCCTGATGTTCGAGCCGTCCGGCACCCTCAGCGTCGGCGACCGCCACGACGACCTGCCCGCCCACGTGGACGCGACCACCGGCCGTCCCCTCCCCCCGGCCTGACCCCCCGAGCGTGTCGGCCGCGCTCGGGGTTCTTGGTCGGGCGGGTTCGGCGTGCGAGGCTGCGAAGGTGGTGGTCCTGGACGTTCTCGCGTCGGCGGCGCTCGCGGGGTGGGTGTATCTCGCCGCGGGTCACGGCGGGTTCTGGCGGACCGGGGGCGCGCCCCCGGCGGGCGCGGAACCGCGCGTGTGGCCGGATGTGGTGGCGGTCGTGCCCGCGCGCGACGAGGCGGCGGTGCTGCCGGAGACGCTGCCGAGCCTGCTCGCGCAGGAGTATCCGGGACGGTTCGAGGTCGTGCTGGTCGACGACGGGAGCACCGACGGGACGGCGGACACGGCGCGGCGGCTCGCGGACGGCACGGCGGTGCGGCCGCGGGCGGTGCGGCTGCGCGTGGTGCGGGCGGCGGAGCGTCCGGACGGCTGGGCGGGCAAGGTGTGGGCGATGCGGGAGGGCGTCCGCGCGGCGGGCGGACCGGAGTTCGTCCTGTTCACCGACGCCGACATCGCGTACGCGCCGGGGACCGTCGCGCGGCTCGTGCGGACCGCGGGCGGCGAGCTCGACCTGGTGTCGCGGATGGCGACGCTCGGCACCGGCACGGTGTGGGAGCGGGCGCTCGTCCCGGCGTTCGTGTATTTCTTCGCGCTGCTGTACCCGTTCCGGCGCGTGGGCCGTCCGGGGGCGCGCACGGCGGCCGCGGCGGGCGGCTGCATGCTGGGGCGCCGCGGCGTGCTGGCCCGGGCGGGCGGGCTCGCGGCGATCCGGGGCGCGCTGATCGACGACGTGGCGCTGGGGCGGCTGATCAAGCGGGCGGGCGGCCGGTGCCGCCTGGACCTGGACCGCGACGTCGTCAGCCGCCGCCCGTATCCGCGTCCGGGCGACCTGTGGGCCATGGTCGCGCGCAGCGCCTACGACCAGCTCCGCTACTCCCCCGTGCTGCTGGCGGGCACGGTGCTCGGGCTGGTGCTGCTGTTCGCGGTGCCGCCCGCCGCGGCGGTGGCCGGGGCCGTCGCGGGCGATCCCGCGGCGGCCGTCCCCGGACTGGCCGCCTGGACGATCATGGCGGGCACGTTCGCGCCGATGCTGCGCCACTACCGGCTGTCGCCGCTGCGCGCCCCGGCCCTGCCGCTGATCGCGCTGGCGTACACGGCAATGACGGTCGACTCGGCGCGCAGGCACCACGGCGGGCGCGGCGGCGTCTGGAAGGGGCGCGTCGCCGTCAGGACGCGGTGAGCATCGCGATCGCCGTGTCGATGACGCCGCGCTGGGCGGTCAGCGGGGTGCCGGGCGGGCGGCGGACCGCGCTCCACCACAGGCCGTCGAGCAGGACGAGGATCAGCTCGGCCAGTTCGTCGGGGCGGCGGCCGGACGGCAGCTCGTCGGTCTCCTGCGCGGCGGCGATCGCGGCCCGCAGGTTCGCGCGGGCCTCGGCGTCGAGTTCGTTGAGGGCGTCGGCGAACGCGGGCCGGACGGCCGCCTCGGCGTGGAACGCCGCCCAGATGCGGGCCTCGGCGAGCCGGCTCTCGTCGGCCGGGAGATATCCGAGCATCGCGCGGCGCAGTTCGTCGGGGAACGCCCCGCCCTCGGGCGCGGCCCGGATCGCGGCGAGCCGCGCCCGCGCGGCGTCCGCCGCCTGCTCGAACGCGAACCGCAGCATCTCGTCCTTGGTCTGGAAGTAGCGCTGCACCGCGCCGAGCGAGAAACCCGCCTCGGTCGCGACCGTCCGCATGCTGACGCCGTCCAGCCCTTCCCGCGCGGCGATGCGGAACAGGGCGTCCGCGACGTCGCGGCGGCGGGCCTGCTTGTCCACCGTCCTCGGCACCTCTCCATTCTGCCGCACCCGAGGAGCGGTAATTCCGGCGGTGCGGGTCTCGCGGGCGGCCGATCGCGGCTTTACCGGTGTTCCTTTTCGGCGTCACGTTGCGGGGTTTTCGGCCATTACGGTCTCGATCGTTCACCGCGGCACGGGGTTGTATCTTGAGGGCCTTGCAGATTGGGGACCTCGGATGCGTCGAGTCGTCGGGTCGCGGGCCGTTCTCGTGGTGACGGGCGTGATCGTGCTGGGGGTCGGGGGGCTCTTTTTCGCGCTTGGCCTCGACGACGCCGACAAACTGGGCAGCGTCCTCGCGGCGCTGGCCGCGCTCGCCGGTCTCGGGCTGACCGTGACGGGTGCGCTCCGCGGCGGCGGGACGAACCCGGACGGGACGAACGCGGACGGCGTCACGGTGCACGGTTCGGCCGTCGGCGGGTCGGTCGCCCAGGTCGACCGGGTCGGCGGGAGCGTCCGGCTGGGCGGTTCGCGCCCGGCCGACGGCCGCGCGCCGCGGGACGTCCCGGAGCCGGCGGACGGCACGGCGGCGGGCGGGCTCTCGGTGCGCGGGTCGACCGTCGACGGGGACGTCTTCCAGGCGAAGTCCGTCGACGGCGACGTGGAAACGCACTCCGAGTGAGGAAGCGCGGGGCGCGCCAGTCCATCGACGGATCGACCGTCCTCGGGGACGCGGTGCTGGTCGGTTCCGTGGGCGGCGACGTCAACGTGGGCGTGGCGCCGCAGGCCCGGACGGACGCGGCGGTGCGGGCGCTCGCCGCGGCGGTGCGGCACCGGTGGACGGCCGAGGCCAAGATCCTCACCCCGCGCGCGCCCGAACGGCTGCGGCTGGCCTGGGCGAGCACGGGCCGTCCCGTCCAGACGGCGGGGGCGGCCCGCGACGACCTGCGCGGCGACGTCTCGGAACTGGCCGCGCGGTTCCGCGAGCTGCCGGTGCGGCACCTGGTCGTGCTGGGCGCGCCGGGCTCGGGCAAGACGGTGCTGGCGATCCGGCTGCTCCTCGACCTGGTGGATCCGGACGATCCGGACGATCCGGACGAGCCGGTCCCCGTGCTGCTGTCGCTGTCGACGTGGTCTCCGCGCACGTCTCGCTGCACGACTGGATGGCGCGGCGGCTCGCGGAGGACCACCGGTTCCTCGACGCGGCGGCCGCCGGGGACCTGCTGAAGGCCGAGAAGGTGATGCCCGTCCTGGACGGGCTGGACGAACTCGCCCCGGGCGCACGGGCCACGGCCGTCGCGGCCGTCGACGGCTGGGCGCGGGACGGCCGTCCGGTCGTCCTCACCTGCCGCGGCGACGAGTACGAGGATGCCGTCCGGGAGAGCGGGCACCCGCTGAGCCGCGCGCCGGTCGTGGAGATCGGCGCCGTCGACGCCGTGGACGCCGCCCGTTACCTGCGGGCCGCCGCCCTCGACGGCGACACCCGGTGGGACCCGCTGCTCGGGCGGCTGGCCGGCGATCCGGACGGGCCGCTCGCGACCGCGCTGGCCACCCCGCTGATGGTGGAGCTGCTCCGCATCGGCTACCGGGCCCCGGCGACCGACCCGGCCGAGCTGCTGGACGCGGAGCGGTTCCCGTCCCGGGAGGCGATCGAGGGACACCTGATCGACCGCTTCCTGCCGGCCCTCTACGCCCCCGCGCAGCGGCCCGCGTACCGGGCGGAGCAGGCCGAGCGGTGGCTCGCCCATCTCGCGCGGCGGATGCGGCGGCACGGCACCCGGAACCTCTCGTGGGGGCAGATCTGGACGCTCCCGTCGGCGCTGCTGCTGACGCTGCCGTTCGCGCTGACGGGCGGCCTGGTGTTCGGCTCGTTCTTCGGTGCGGGCCGCGGCCTCGCCGCGGCGGCCCTGTTCGCCCTGGCGGCGGTCATGTCGCACATTCCGGGCGCCGCTCCGAGGCACGTCCACGATTCGGACCTGACGGACCCGATGGCGCTGCTGCGGCGGCTGCGCGGCGGCTCGGCGGTGTGGGCGCTGCTGGTGGCGGTGGCGTCGGGGCTGCTCATCGGCACGCTGTTCGGCCTGGGCCTGGACGCGACCACGGGCAAGACGATCGGGTACGCGCTGCTGCTCGGGTCGATGTTCGCCGTCGGCGCGCTGGGCAGCACCCCCTGGGGGTCGTTCCTGCTGGCCCGGTCGTGGTTCGCGCTGATCGGACGGCTGCCCTTCCGGCTGGTCGCGTTCCTGCGGGACGCCCACGAGCGGGGCGCGCTGCGGCAGGTGGGGGCGGTCTACCAGTTCCGGCACGCGCTCGTCCACGACCGGCTGACCGGCGACGCGAGCCCGTGGCCCGAGGACCCGCCCGGCCGGGCCCGGTCCTCGCTCCGTTCCGTCACCTTGGTGAGGGTCGGGGTGCAGGTGCTCGGCGTGCTGATCGCGGCCATGCTGCTGACCGCGCCGCTCACGCGCGGGGCGCTCGTCTACCGGTCCGGGGACCGCCCCGCCGAGGAGAACCTGGCGGCGCCGGGAACGTCGATCACGACGTCCGTCCCGCACTGGACGCTGCCGCCGGGGGCCGCGCGCAGGACGGTGTTCGCGCAGGAGGACCCGGACGACCGGTTCCCGGTCAGCGGGCTGGCGACGAACGTCGCCCTGGAGCGCGCCTGCCCCGGAACCGTCGTCGAGTTCACCGCGATCGCGGGAGGACGGACGGTGTCGCACATCGTGCTCCGCGCCCGCGGCTCCTCCCCCCGTAAGGAAACCCTGCCCCGCGAAGACTTCCCGGCCGGCGCCGGGGACGTCACGGTCCTTCTCAAGCGCGTGGACGACGCCGGCTGCACCGTCGGGTTCCGCTGGCAGGCGCCCCGCATCACGCACGACGGCTTCTTCGACATCCGCGAGTACCTCCGCTCGTAGTACTGGCAGGGTGGAGATCGTGGACGAACTCGCGCGCAACGCCGCGAACACGTGGGGCGCTGTCGGACGGCGGTGGCTGGACGACCTGCCCCGGCTGGTGAAGGAGGTCGCACGCGACTGGAGCCTGGACGTCGGGGAGACGTTCGACCTGAGCTTCCACTGGGTCGCGGCCGTCCGGCGGGAGGACGGGACGGCGGCGGTGCTGAAGCTCGGGCCGACCGAACCGGGGCATCTCGCGCACGAGGCCGCCGCGCTCGACGTCTTCGACGGACGCGGCGCGGTGCGGCTGCTCGCCTGCGACGCCGAGCGCGGCGCGCTGCTGCTGGAGCGGGCGGAACCGGGAACGATGCTGCGCGGCCTCGTGCCGGACCGCGACGGCGATGCCACGGGCGCGCTGGTCGAGGTCATGGGGCGCCTGCACCGGCCCGCGCCGCCGGACTGCGGGCTCCCGGCGGTCGAGGCGGAGGGGGCGGCGTTCGCCGAGCATCTGGACCGGTTCCCGGGGGACGGTCCGCTGCCGCGGCACCTCGTCGAACGGGCCGCGCGGCTGTTCGGCGAACTGTGCGCGGACTCGGCCGAACGGTTCGTCCTGCACGGGGACCTGCACCACGACAACGTCCTGCGGGGCGGCCGGGAGCCGTGGCTGGCGATCGACCCGCACGGCGTCGTGGGCGACCGCGGCTACGAGATCGGGCCCGTGCTCTACAACCCGGATCCCGGTGTGCGGGACGAGCGGCTGCGCGACCTCGTGCCCGCGCGGATCGAGCGGCTCGCGGACGGGCTCGGGATGCCGGTGGACCGGGCCGTCGCGTGGGGGTTCGCGTCGTGCGTCCTGTCGGAGGTGTGGGAGGCGCAGGGCGGGGAGCCGGGCGGCCGGGCGCTGGACGTCGCACGCCTGCTGCTGCCGGGACTGTCCTGAACATCCGGTAAGCGAACGCTGTACTGTTCCGCCCGTGACGCGGGAGAACGACGTTCGGCTCGGCGGGCGGGTCTGGACGATGCTGGCGGTGCTCGGCCTCGTCGGGCAGGTCGCCTGGACCGTCGAGAACATGTACCTGAACGTGTTCGTGTACGAGACGGTCAGCGGCGATCCGGACGTGATCGCGGGAATGGTCGCGGCGAGCGCGGCGGCGGCCACGCTCGCGACGCTGACGATCGGTGCGCTGTCGGACCGGCTGGGCCGCCGCCGCGCGTTCATCGTCGCCGGTTACCTGGCGTGGGGGCTGTCGACGGCGGCGTTCGGGCTGGTCAGCGTGGACGCGGTCGCGGCGGTGGCGCCGTTCGCGGACGCGGTGGTCGCCACCGTCGTCGTGGTGATCCTGCTCGACTGCGTGATGTCGTTCCTCGGCTCGGGCGCGAACGACGCCGCGTTCCAGGCGTGGGTGACGGACGTGACGCGGGCGGAGAACCGCGGCCGCGTCGAGTCGGTGCTGGCGATCATGCCGCTGATGTCGATGCTGCTGGTGTTCGGCGGCCTCGACTGGATGACGCGGGACGGGCGGTGGTCGCTGTTCTTCGTCGTCATCGGGCTGCTGACGGCGGCGGCCGGGGCCGCGGCGTGGGCGTTCGTCCGGGACCGTCCGGCGCGGCGGCAGGACGGGGCGTACCTGGCGGCGCTCGTGCACGGGCTGCGGCCGCGCGCGGTGCGCGAGAACCCGCGGCTGTACCTGGCGCTGTCCGCGTGGTGCGTGTGGGGCGTGTCGACTCAGATCTTCCTGCCGTACCTGATCATCTACCTGGAGAAGTACCTGCGCATCGAGGGGTACGCCCTGGTGCTGGGCGTGGTGCTGACGGGCGCGTCGGCGGTGAGCGTGGCGTGCGGGCGGCTGATCGACCGGGTCGGCAAGGCGCGGTTCCTGATCCCGGCGGTGCTCGTCTACGCGGCGGGCCTGCTGCTGATGCCGCTCGCGACGGGCATGGCGGCGGTGACGGGCACCGGGCTGGTCATGATGTCGGGGTTCATGCTGGTGCTGGCGCCGCTGGGCGCGCTGGTGCGCGACTGCACGCCGCCCGGGCGGGCCGGGCACGTGCAAGGGTTGCGGATGGTGTTCGCCATCCTGATCCCGATGATCGTCGGGCCGTTCCTCGGCGCGGCGGTGATCAAGGGGGCGGACGAGCGGTACGTGGAGCTGGGCGTGACGAAGCACGTCCCGACGCCGGGGATCTTCCTGGCGGCGGCCGCGGTGCTGGTGCTGATCGTCCCGCCGGTGCTGGCGCTGCGGCGGGGCGCGCGAACGATGGAGGCCGTGCGGTGACGCTGATGACGCCATGGGGCGAGGAACTCGACCCCGACGAGGTGCTGCCGGAGTATCCGCGGCCGCAGCTGGTCCGGGGCGGGCACCTGAACCTGAACGGACGCTGGCGGTACGCGTTCGCGCCGGCCGAGCCCGACGGGCCGGAGGCGTACGACGGCGAGATCATCGTGCCGTTCTCGCCGGAGTCGCCGCTGTCGGGCGTGAACCGGCGGCTGCTCCCCGGCGAGACGCTCTGGTACCGGCGGGAGTTCGACGCCCCCGACCTGCCGAACGACCCGGACGGGTCGGACCGGTCGGACCGGTCGGACGCCTCGGACGGGCGGGACGGCCGGGTGCTGCTGCACTTCGGCGCCGTCGACCAGTGGTGCCGGGTGACGGTGAACGGCGCCGAGGCCGGGACGCACGACGGCGGCTACCTGCCGTTCGCGTTCGACGTCACCGGCCTGCTGCGCGACGGCGGGCCGAACACGCTCGTCGTCGAGGTGCGCGACCCGTCCGACACCGGCGACCTCGGGTGGGGCAAGCAGAAGCTGGAACGCGGCGGCATCTGGTACACCGCCCAGTCGGGCATCTGGCAGACGGTGTGGGCGGAGCGGGTGCCGAACCTGTTCGTCGAGCGGCTGACGTTCGTCCCGCACCTGGACGACTCGTGCGTCGAGGTCACCGTGCACGCCGCGGGCGGCGACGCCAGGGTGACGGTGGAGGCGGACGGACGAACCGTGGCGCGGGCCCAAGCGGCCGCAGGGACGCCGGTACGCATCCCCCTGGACGACGTCCACGCGTGGACGCCCGAAGACCCGTTCCTCTACGACGTCACCGTCGAACTGGGTGACGACACCGTGACGAGCTACTTCGGCATGCGCTCGTTCGGGGTCGGCCCAGACGAGAACGGGATACCGCGCCTTCTCCTCAACGGGCGCCCGTACTTCCACGCGGGCGTCCTCGACCAGGGCTACTGGCCCGACGGGATGTACACGGCGCCGTCGGACGCGGCGCTGGTGCACGACATCGCGACGATGAAGCGCCTCGGGTTCACGATGCTGCGCAAGCACATCAAGGTGGAGCCGCTGCGCTGGTACCACCACTGCGACCGGCTCGGGATCCTCGTGTGGCAGGACTTCGTGAGCGGCGGCGGCCCGTACCGTCCGGAGGTCGTCTCGGCGCCCGCGTTCCTGCCGGTCCGGCTGGACGACTCCGGCGAGCGCGGCCACCGCCGGTTCGGGCGGGCGGACGCGGCGGCGCGCGAACGGTTCCGGCGCGAGATGCGGGAGACCGTCGAGCATCTGCGCAGCGTCGTCAGCATCGCGGTGTGGGTGCCGTTCAACGAGGGGTGGGGGCAGTTCGACGCGGCGGACGTCGCCCGCGAGGTCGCCGAACTCGACCCGACGCGGACGGTCGACCACGCGAGCGGCTGGCACGACCAGGGAGCGGGCGACCTGCGGAGCCTGCACGTGTACTTCCGCCGCTTCCGGGTGCCGCGCCGGCGGGACGGGCGGGTGCTGGTCCTGTCCGAGTACGGCGGCTACAACCTGCGGCTGGACGGGCACGCCTGGAACGACGAGGACTTCGGCTACCGCCGGTACCACGACGCGGCCCGGTTCGGCGGGGCGTTCGCGCGGCTGCACGCGCTGCAGATCGTCCCGGCGATCCCGCTCGGGCTGAGCGCGACCGTGTACACGCAGCTGTCGGACGTCGAAGACGAGCTGAACGGCCTGCTCACCTACGACCGGAAGGTGTGCAAGCTCCCGGAGCGGCTCGTGCGCGGCGTGAACCGCCGCCTCAACTTCGGTTAGTCCGTTGACCTGCGGCGTGTTGCCCTTATTCGGCCGCTCTTAAGGGCAACACGCCGCAGGTCAACGTCACCAGCGCTGGCGGGCCTCCTCGGCCCAGCCGGTGAGGCCGCCGAGGTCGATCCAGGCGCCGTCGTCGGTGCGGGCCCGTCCGGTGAACGTGCCGAAGCACTGGTGGGTCTCGCTGCCGACGACGCCTAGCTCGGTCTTCGAGATCTTCTCGTGGAACGGGTGGAACTCGGCGCGCACGCGCTCGCCCGTGATCGTCCAGGGGCGGAGCCAGTCGGCGGGGTCGTAGCTCCAGTCGAGCTCGTCGCCGATCTTGTGCAGGCGGCCGTTGACGAACAGGGCGTTCTCCGTCATGCCGGTGCCGTCGGTCCACTGGCCGCCGAGCTGCAGGGCGAGGCCGGGCGCGGCGGCCGCGGCCCAGTTCCACGTCATCCGGTAGGGCCACTTGCCGCGCCCATGGTCGAGGACGGCGAACGAGTCGGCGGCGCTCACCTCGACGGCGCCGGACGGGAGCCGCAGCGTCCCGTGGACCGGACGGCCCACGTCCTTCACCGTGTACTGGAAGCGTTTCGCGGACCACGGGAGAGACGACGCCGAGCGATTCGTGCCCGTCCGGGACCGGCACCTTGAGGTCGAGGTCGACGCCGATCGCGGGCGCGACCGCCCGCAGGCGGGTGCCGTCCGGTTCCGCGCGGGTGCCGACCGCGACGCCGCCGCCGCTCGTCTGCGCGGTGCCCTCGCCGCTGCGGTCGGGGAACCGCGCGCCGAACGCGAACGGGACGACCGCGTCGCGGGCCAGCTCCTCGCCGGTCTCGCGGTCGAGGACGTACACGCCGTGCACGCCCGCGTAGTCGAGCGAGGACGCGACGAGCCCGACGATGTGCCGCGGCGTGACGATCCCCCAGTACTCCCACCGCTTGGCGCGGCCCCATCCGCGCAGGTTCGCGCGGTGCAGGGGACGGCGCGTCCAGCCGACGGCCGCGGGGTTCAGGGTGCCGTCGGGCAGGCACAGCTCGACCGGCTCGACGATCTCTCGCTCACGCATCCCCCGAGGTTATCGGCGGCCCCGCGGAACCGCGCGAGCGGTCCGGCGAAGGCCCCGTGAACGGTCGATTCAACAACTCCATACCTTGATCAGAGTTTTTCGGGTGCCGCACGCGCTCATGTCATTGTGGTGATCACTGATTCGCCCTGGGACGTCGCGGAGCACGATCTTTCGCTGGCGCGGCTCGCGGCGCGGGAGAACTTCCCGGTGGCGGCGCGGCTGCTGCCCCGGCGGCACCGGGCCGATCTGCTGGCGGTGTACGGGTTCGCCCGGCTCGTCGACGACATCGGCGACGAGGCGCCGGAGGCGCAGCGGGGCAAGCTGCTGGAACTGGTGGACGACGACCTCGACCGCGTGTACGCGGGCGTGACGCCGGAGCTGCCGCAGCTGCGCAGGCTGGCGCGGACCGTCCACGCGCGGTCGGTGCCGCAGGAGCCGTTCCGGCGGCTCGTCCAGGCGAACCGGCAGGACCAGACCGTCCACCGGTACGAGACGTGGGACGAGCTGGTCGGCTACTGCAGGCTTTCGGCGGACCCGGTGGGACGGATCGTCCTGCACGTGTTCGGCGCGGCGGATCGGGGGCTGGAGGAGGCGTCCGACCGGGTCTGCACGGCGCTGCAGGTGATCGAGCACTGCCAGGACGTCGGGGAGGACTTCCGGCGGGGACGGGTGTATCTGCCCGCCGAGGACCTGCGGCGGTTCGGCTGCCCGGACGACGACCTGGGGCGGACGAGGACGCCGACGCGGCTGCGCGGCGTCGTCGCGCTGGAGGCGGCGCGGGCCCGCGACCTGCTGGACCGGGGGACGCCGCCGCTGATGGCGGGCCTGCCGGGGTGGGCGCGGATCGCCGTGGCGGGGTACGCGGCCGGGGGGCGCGCGGCGCTCGCCGGGCTGGAGCGGGGCCGTTACGACGTGCTGGCGCACACGCTGCGTCCGGGCCGTGCGGCGCTGCTGGCCGGTTGGGCACGCGCACTGGAGAGGGGTGAGCGATGACGGTCTCGGAGGCGTGCGAGCGGTCCGAGCGTGTGGTGGAGGCGTATCGGCACTGCGAGCGGGTGGTGCGTGCGGAAGCCCGCAACTTCGGCTACGGGATCCGGCTGATGCCCGTCCCGAAGCGGCGGGCGATGAGCGCCGTCTACGCGTTCGCGCGGGGGGTCGACGACATCGGGGACGGGCCGGAGCCGGCGTGCGTGCGGCTCGACCTGCTGGACCGGTCGCGGGGCCGGCTCGCGTCGGTGCGGGACGTGCTGGAGGGCCGGGCGGACGCGGCGGTGCTGGAGGGGCAGCCGGTGCTGACGGCGCTCGCGGACGCGGCGGCCCGCTACCCGATCCCGCTGGAGGCGTTCGACGAGCTGATCGACGGCTGCGAGAGCGACGTGCGCGGCGCCGACTACGAGACGTTCGACGACCTGCTGCGGTACTGCCGCCAGGTCGCGGGGACGGTCGGGCGGCTGAGCCTGGAGATCTTCGGGTCGCAGGGGCGGCTGCGGGCGGAGGCGCTCGCCGACTCGCTCGGCATCGCGCTGCAGCTCACCAACATTCTGCGGGACCTGCGCGAGGACCGGCTCGCGGGCCGCATCTACGTCCCGACCGAGGACCTCAAGCGGTTCGACTGCACACTCGACCTGGACGACTCGGGCATGTTCGTCGATCCGCCGTGGCGGCTGAACCAGCTCGTTGCGTTCCAGGCGGAACGCGCGCGGACCTGGTACGCGGAGGGGCTGCGGCTGCTGCCGCTGCTGGACCGCCGCAGCGCCGCCTGCACCGCCGCGATGGCCGGGATCTACCGGCGGCTGCTGGAGAGCATCGCGGCCCGTCCGGCGGCCGCGCTGAACACCCGCGCGTCCCTGCCGACCTGGCAGAAGGCGGTCGTGGCGGCGCGCGCGCTGACGGGGGTGGAGCGGTGAGCGTGGTCATCGTCGGCGGCGGGCTGGCCGGGATCAGCGCCGCGATAGCCCTGCGAGAATCGGGCGTCCCGGTGACGCTGCTGGAGGCGCGGCCGTGGCTCGGCGGCGCCACGCACTCGTTCGAGCGCGGCGAGCTGAGCGTCGACAACGGGCAGCACGTGTTCCTGCGCTGCTGCACCGCCTACCAGGGGCTGCTGCAGCGGCTCGGCGCCGACCACCTCGTGGACGTCCAGGACCGGTTCGACGTGACGGTGCTGCGGCCCGGCGCGGACGCGGCGCGGCTGACGCGGTCGCGGCTGCCCGGCCCGCTGCACCTGCTGCCCGCGCTCGCCCGGTACCCGCACCTGACGCGCGGCGAGGCGGCTGCGGGCGCTGCG
>NZ_MKJY01000602.1 GCF_001942465.1 Actinomadura sp. CNU-125 | reverse complement strand
CGTTGCCAGCGGCGGAACAGCGAGTACACCGCCCGCCAGGAGCCGTAGCAGGCGGGCACGTCCCGCCACGGGGCACCGACACGCACCCGCCAGCGGATACCGTCGATGAGCTGCCGTTTCGTCCATTTCGAGGGCCGGCCCGGACGTCTGGGTGCGGGCAGCAGCGGCTCCAGCCGCGCCCACTGCTCATCGGTCAGGTCGTGCCGCCTCGTCACCGCTAGGGTGGCCACGAGGTCTCCGGTGGTTCAGGTTTTTCTTGGTCGATGAACCCTCTACCGGAGACCTCGCTGTTTGACGATCACGACACACCGTCACACACCGGACTTCGAGACACGCCCTAGGCGCCGAAGGCCGCCTGGAAGGTGAGCGGGCCGAAGTCGCCGTCACGGTGGTGCCGAGCCGCGTTTTCCCGGCCTTCCTCTGGGAGGGCGGTCTCGGGCGGGTCAGGCGACCGTGAAGCCGTCGCAGCCGATGTAATAGGCGTCGCCGTTCGGGTGGACGTGCAGCCAGACGATCGTCCAGGTGCCCTTCATCAGCGGGTACGCACCGCCCGAACCGGACCACTCGAAGTCGGTGGGGTAGTTGAGGTAGACCCAGTCGGCGTCCGAGACCAGTTGCGGCTTGCTCCTCGCGGCACCGCTCACCCCGTTGCCGATCTGCGCGCCGCGCGGCACGCGCACCTCGGCCGCCACGTAGTAGCCCGCCGGTGTGTCCCACTTGTGCCGCATACCAAACTTGACGGTCTTCTCGGTGTACGGAACCCGGGGCGCCGATATCTGCATCTGCCTCTGCCGGGCGGAGTCCTCGGGACGGAGCGCGGGGAGGCACCGGTGATCGGTCGCGGAGTAGGTCGTCTGCTGGTAGTCGGTCGTGGGCTGTTTCACGAGGAGTTCGTCCGGCGGACGGCCGTCGGGGCCGGGCGTCCGTCCGGCGGGCGTCCCGTCGGAGCCGGTGGCGGAACCGTCCGGGCCGGTGGTGGAGCCGCCCGCCGCCTGTCCGTTCCCGGTGCCCGTCGTACCGGCGGACGGCTGCGCGGACGGCTGCGCGGCGCCGTTCGTCCCGTCGTCCTGGAGGACCACGCGGGCGCCGAAGGCACCGGCCAGGACGACGACGACCGCCGCGGCGCCCGCCGCGATGACGGCGGCGCGCGACCGCATCCCCGGCCCGCGGCCCGTCGTGGTGCGCTCGGGCGGGACGAGGCCCGTCGCGATCGCGTCTTCGAGCCGGGCGGGGACGGTACGTGGGGTGCCCACCGCGCGCCGGTAGTCGGGGTCGTCGGCGAGGGCGCCCTCGGACGCCGTCCGCCGGAACAGTTCCTCCAGCGGGATCCGGTCGTCGGGGGTCTTCGCGGCGCAGAGCCCGATGAGTTCGGCGAGGCGCGGGTCGACTCCGGCGACGTCGATCTCGCCGCTGAGCGTCCGGTGGATGAGGGCCTCGATGCGGCCGCCGCCGAACGGCGGGCGGCCGGTGGCGGCGTAGGCGACGGTCCCGGCGAGGGAGAACACGTCGGACGCGGGGACGGGCTGCTGCTCGCGGACGACCTCGGGCGCGACGTAGCCGGGGGTGCCGTTCCACGCGCCGGTCTGGGTGATCTGCGTCTGCCCCTCGCCGCGCGCGATGCCGAAGTCGATGAGGCGCGGGCCGTCCGGGGCGAGGATGACGTTGCCGGGCTTGAGGTCGCGGTGCTGGACGCCCTGCCGGTGGATCTCCAGCAGCCCGTGCGCGAGGGCGGCGAGCAGCCGCAGGCAGGTGCCGGTGGGCAGCGGGCCGTGCTCGGCGACGGCCTGCCGCAGCGTCGGGCCGGGGACGTACTCGGTCGCGAGCCAGTACGGGGGGTCGGCGAGGCCCGCGCCGACCATCGCGGCGGCGAACCGGCTGCGCACCCGTTCGACGGTCGCGACCTCGCGGCGGAAGCGGGCGAGCGCCTGCGGGCCGTCGAAGTCCTCGCGGATCACTTTGAGGGCGACGTGCCGTCCGCCGTCGGCGAGTCCCAGGTACACCTGGCCCATGCCGCCCGCGCCGATGCGGGCGAGCAGGGGGAATCCGCCGATCTCGGTGGGGTCTTCGGGGCGCAGTGGTTCCACGCCGGGCATGATCTCATTGCGCGCGCGGTTCGCGCACGGCCGGATCGGCCGCTTCAGCGGGCCTTGCGCGCGACGTGCAGGGCCCAGCCGATGAGGGGCGCCTGGAAGGGCAGGCGGCCGTAGGCGGCGGCGCGCAGCGGGAGCGCGCGGTGCCGCCAGTCGCGGGCCATCTTGATGTTGGCGGGGTACACCGCCGCCATCAGCCCGGCGGTCGCGAGCGCCCCGGCGCGGCGGGTGCGCGGGTACGCGACCGCGGCGGCGCAGGCGAGTTCGGCGACGCCGCTGAGGTAGGTCCAGGTGCGCGCGCTGCCGGGCAGCCGCTCGGGGACGAGGGCGTCGAACGGCTTCGGCGCGACCATGTGGAGGGTGCCCATGGCCGCCATGGCGGCGGCGAGGTTGCGGTGCGCACTGGACGACCGCGCACTGGACGATTCGGTCATGCGGGCAGTCTGCCATGTGCGACACGTCGTCCAATAGTGTCGTTCGCCACGCCGCGCGGGCTCACCGGCCGGGCATGCGGCGGATCTCCTTGATGACGTCGGGCATGGCGGCGTTGCTGCCGCCGAACCAGTCGAGGAGGAAGGCGATCTGCTCGTCGGTGCAGCGGGCGAGCCGCTCGTGGACCTGCCGGGCGAGCGGCTCGAAGTACCGGCCGGCGCGGGCGGCGGCGCCCGGGACGAGCTCCACGATCACGCGGCGCCGGTCGTCGGGGTCGCGGGTGCGGCGGACGTGCCCGGACTTCTCCAGCCGGTCGATGACGGCGGTGATGGCGCCGCCCGTCGTGATCCCCATCAGCTTCGCGAGCCGGCCGGGCGTCTGCGGGCCGTCGAGGGCGAGCACGCTGACGCACTGCGCGTCGGTGACGTTCATCCCGGACTTGGCGGCCGTCGCGTGGTGCAGCAGGACGGCGTACATGGTGTCGCGCCGCATCGCCGACACCAGCAGTTCGGCGGGCGTCCGTCCGTGCTCGGGGGTCGCCACGACCACCTCCGTCCTCTCGCGAGTGGAGCGTTCGGAGAGTTTAGCGAGCGGCGATCCGCGGCCCGGAGGCATGTGGGTCAGGTCATGGCCGGAGGTGACGAGACCTGTATCCGGACGGCCCTATCATGGTTTTCGTTAGGCCCGCTAACAGTGGGTCAGGCAGCCCCGAACCTCACAAAGGCTCGGGGCCGACCCATACGGGCACCGCCTTCTACAGGCCACCGTCCGCATCCGCCGGACGGCTCAGCGGGCCTCCTCCGCGATCTGCTTGGCCCACCGGTAGTCCGCCTTCCCCGCCGGGGAACGCTTCATCTCCTTCACGAACGCGTACGTGCGCGGCACCTTGTAGCCCGACAGCTCCCGGCGGCAGTGCGCGTCGAGGTCGTCGGCGGGCGGCGCGTCCCCGGACGGCTGGATCACGGCCGCGACGCGGTTGCCCCAGCGCTCGTCCGGGATGCCCGTGACGACCGCGTCGTACACCCCCGGATGCCCCTTGAGGACGGCCTCGACCTCCTCCGGGAACACCTTCTCGCCGCCGGTGTTGATCGCCTGCGAGCCCCGGCCGAACACGGCGATCGAGCCGTCCTCCCCGACCGTCGCGATGTCGCCGGTGAGCAGCCAGCGGCGGCCGTCCACCACGGGGAACGTCTTCGCGGTCTTCTCCGGGTCGTTGTAGTACCCGTGCGCGATGTACCCGCTGCGCGCGACCTGCCCGACGACGCCCGACCCCGGTTTCACCGGGCGCAGCGCGTCGTCCAGGACGGTCACGTTCTCCACGTCCGGCGCGAACCGCAGGCCCTTCTCCGGGGACGATCCCGACACCGCCTCGGCCGTCGAACCGGATTCGGTCGAGCCGAAACGATCGAGGATGATGCTGTTCGGGAGGAGCCCCTGCAGGCGCTCCCGGACGGAACCGCTCAGGATCGCCCCCGTGGAGACGAACGCCAGCAGCGACGACGTGTCGTGGCCCCCGCGGGCGAGTTCGTCCGCCATCGGGATCGCCATCGCGTCCCCGGTGACGGTGAGCGAGTTGACCTTCTCGCGCGCGATCGTCCGCCACACCTCGCCCGCGTCGAACTTGCGCTCGTAGACGAGCGTCGCGCCCATGCACCACGCGATCCACGTGGCCATCTGCGCGGCGCCGTGCATCAGCGGCGCGATCGGCATCATCACCATCGGGCCCGAGGTGCGCGCCAGTTCCACGACGTCCTCGGGCCGGTTCGGCCGCGGGAACGTCGGGTTCCAGAACGCGAACAGCATCTGCTCGGTGGACCACATGACGCCCTTGGGCATCCCCGTGGTGCCGCCCGTGTAGACGATGTAGGTGTCGTCGCCCGACCGCGGCGGGAACCCGCGGCCGCCGTCGGCGTCCCGCACCGCGTCGTCGTACCGGACGGCGCCGTCGATGGACGGGGTCCCTCCCACGGCGATGAGGTGCCGCAGCCGGGGGACCTCCGGGACGACCGCCGCGACCCGCTCCTCGAACTCCACGTCGTACAGCAGCGCGACGCTGTCGGAGTCCTGGTAGACGTAGCGGAGCTCGCCCTCGACGTACCGGTAGTTGACGTTGATCGGCACGGCGCGGATCTTCAGCGCGGCCAGCAGCGCCGCCGCGTACTCGACGCCGTTGTAGAGCTGGACGGCGACGTGCTGCCCGGGTTCGACCCCGGACGCCGCCAGGTGGTGCGCGAGCCGGTTCGCGTGCTCGTCCAGCTCGGCGTAGGTGAGCCGCCGGTCGCCGCACACCAGCGCGATCCGGTCCCCGATCGCGTCCGCGACTCCCTCGAACAGGTCAGCGTGGTTGTACTCCATCGGACGCCCTCCGAAGGGGGGTAAAGGGACGGGGTTGGGTCAGGGCTTCTCGCTGCCGACGATCCACATCGCGTAGAACTGGGCGCCGCCGCCGTACGCGTGCCCGAGGGCGCGGCGGGCGCCGTCCACCTGGTGCTCCCCGGCCCGGTCGCTGACCTGCATCGCCGCCTCGGCGAAGCGGATCATCCCGGACGCGCCGATCGGGTTGGACGACAGGACGCCGCCGGACGGGTTCCACGGGGTGTCGCCGTCGAACGCCGTCGCGCCCGACTCGGTGAGCTTCCAGCCTTCGCCGTCGCCGCAGAACCCGAGGTTCTCCAGCCACATCGGCTCGTACCAGGAGAACGGGACGTACACCTCGGCGCAGTCGAGTTCGCGGCGCGGGTCGGCGATGCCGGCCTGCTTGTAGACGTCGGCGGCGCAGTCCTTGCCGGCCTGCGGGCTGACGTTGTCGCGGCCCGAGAACGTCATCGGCTCCGAGCGCATCGACGTCGCCTGCACCCACGCGGGCTTGCCGGGCGCCTTCTTCGCCGCGTCCTCGGACGCGAGCACCATCGCGCACGCGCCGTCCGACGACGGGCAGGTGTCGAGGTAGCGGATCGGCTCCCACAGCATCGGCGTCGACTCGACCATCGCCTGGTCGATGCCGGGGATCTTCAGGTGCGCGTACGGGTTGCGCAGCGCGTTCTGCCGGTCCTTGACGGCGACGAGATGCCCGATGTGCTCGGGCGCGCCCGACTTCCGGATGTAGGCGCGGATGTGCGGGGCGAAGTAGCCGCCCGCGCCCACCACCAGCGACGTCGTGAACGGCGAGTTCACCGTCAGCGCCCACGTCGCGTTCGACTCCGACTGCTTCTCCCACGCGAGCGTGAGCACCCGGTCGTGAACGCCGCTGCGGACGAGGTTCGCCGCGACGATCGCGGTCGAGCCGCCGACCGAACCGGCGGTGTGCACCCGGATCAGCGGCTTGCCCGCGGCGCCCAGCGCGTCCGCGAGGAACACCTCCGGCATGACCACGCCCTCGAACAGGTCGGGGGCCTTGCCGACCACGATGGCGTCGATGTCGCCCCAGGTCAGTCCGGCGTCGTCGAGCGCCCGCCGGGCCGCCTCGCGCAGCAGCCCCGCCATCGACACGTCCAGGCGTTTGGTCTTGTACTGCGTCTGCCCGACGCCGATGACCGCACAGGAGTTGCCCATCACTTCTCTCCCGACATCACGCACACGAGGTTCTGCTGCAGGCAGGGACCGGACGACGCGTGCCCGAGCGTCCGCGCCGCCGTCCCGTCGTGGATGCGGGACGCGGCCTCGCCGATCCGGATGAGGCCCGCCGCCATCAGCGGGTTCGCCGCGAGGGCGCCGCCGGACGGGTTGACGGTGGCGTCGTCGCCCAGGCCGAGGGCCTCGCGCAGGATCAGCTCCTCGTGGCTGAACTGGGCGTGCAGTTCCGCGACGTCGACTCCGGCCGCGCCCGCCTTCGCTCCCGCGATCCGCGTCGACTCCGACCGGGTCAGGTCGCGGACGCCGGGCGAGTGCGGCTCGACGCGATGGTCGATCCCGGTGATCCACGCGGGACGCTCGCACAGCTCGCGCGCCTTGTCGCCGGCCGCGAGGACGATCGCCGCGGCGCCGTCGGTCAGCGGTGCGACGTCGTGCTCGCGCAGCGGCGCGAGTCGTAGCCGGCGCCGTCCGCGGGGTCGGGCAGGTCGAGGGCGAACGGGTTGCCGCGGCCGGCCGCACGGGACCGTGCGGCGATCGCGCGCAGATCGTCCTCCTTGACACCCGACTTGTCCATGTACGCCCGGGCCTGGAGGGCGGCGAGCGACACGTGGTCGACGCCGAGCGGGGCCAGGTAGTACGGGTCGTGCTGCTGCGTGAAGATCGCGCGGACGTCGTTCTGCGTCGACTTGCCGAACCCGTACACCAGGGCGGTGTCGATCTCGCCGATCTGCAGCTTCACCCACGCCTCGTACAGCGCCCACGCGCCGTCCATCTCGACGTGGCTCTCGGAGATCGGCGGCCACGCGCCGATCGTGTCCAGCGCCGACACGAACGCGAACGGCGCGCCCTGCAGGTAGTCGCAGGACCCCGAGCAGGTGAACCCGAACCGGGACAGGCCCGTCCGCTCCTTGATCTCGCCGATCACCGGGGCGAGGATCTCGGTCTCCAGCAGCCCCTGGTCCTCGCCGCTGTGCTCGCTCTGCGTGAAGGCGACGACGGCCACTTCTCGCATCAGAGGTAGTCCTTGATCTCGTCGAAGGGGACGTCCGGCTCGTCGATGGGCTCGAACCACTTGATGTTGCCGACGCTGGCGTCCCACTCCTCGCGGGGCTTCCAGGCGGCCCGGACGCGCTGGCCCATCCGGACCTGGTCGGCCGGGACGCCCGCGATCAGCGTCAGCAGCGTGACGCCCGCGCCGTCCAGCAGCACGTACCCGGACACGAACGGCACCTCGGGCGCCCGCGGGTCGGGGATGTTGTTGACCGCGAACGTGGTGACGGTGCCGGTGTCCGGCAGCTCGACCTCCTCGGCCATCGGCACGCCGTCGCGCGGGCACGTCTCCTTCATCGGGACGATGACCGCCTCGCACACCGGGCAGCGGTTGCCGATGATGCGGCCCTCGGAGATCCCCTCCAGGTACCGGCGCAGGGCGCGGCCGCCGCTCAGCCGGTACTCCAGCTTCGCCTGCGGGTTGATCATCGTGACCTCGGGCAGGAAGCACTCGATGTCGCCGATCGTGCCGGTCCGCTCGGCCCGCCACTTCGGCCGCACCCGCATCCCGGACTTGAGCGTCTTCGGCGGCTCCGCGCCCACGTCGAACACCCCGAGGTCCAGCGCGTGGACGAGCGCGGTGTCGGCGCGTCCGGGCGGATCAGCGCCCACGCGAACGGACGGTCGAACGGGTGCTCCTTCGCCGGGCGCGGCACCCACGACCAGGTGGTCACGGTCCCGGCGGGCCCGACCTCGACGAACTCGCCGGTGACGTCGTCGCCGGTGTCGGGGTCGTACTCCGTCGGCGGCACGAGCACGCGGCCCCCGCCCGTCCGGATCCCGACCAGGCGGCCGTCCCGCAGCTCGCTCAGGAACCGACCGATGACCGGGCCGACCGAACGGGTGTAGCCGCCGGGGAACTCGACGACGTGGTTCACGTCAGATGGCACTCTCACGGTCCTTCCAGTACGGGTCCCTGAGCTTGCGCTTGAGGAGCTTGCCGTTCGGCTCGCGCGGCATCGTCTCGATGAAGTCGATCGTCTTCGGCCACTTCATCTTCGCGAGCGGCCCTCCAGGGAGGCGAGGATCTCGGCCGCGAGGTCCGGCCCCGGCGCGGCGCCCTCCGCGGGCTCCACGACCGCCTTGATCTGCTCGCCCCACTCCTCGTCGGGGATGCCGAACACGGCGACGTCCGCGACCTTGGGATGCAGGGTGATCTCGTTCTCGATCTCGGCGGGGTAGATGTTCGCGCCGCCGGAGATGATCATGTCGGACTTGCGGTCCGACAGGAACAGGAAGCCGTCCTCGGTGAGGTAGCCGATGTCGCCGACGGTGAAGTGGTCCTTGAGGCGGTCCTTCTCCGTCTTCTCCCGGTCGCCCTTGTACTCGAAGTCCGCTCCGGCCATCTTCATGTAGATGGTGCCGTGCGTCCCCGCCGGGACGGGTTCGCCGTCATCGTCCACGATGAGCAGCTCGCTGATCGGCCACGCGTTCCCGACCGTCCCGGGGTGCTCGCGCCAGTCCGCGGGGCTCGCGATCGTCCCGCCGCCCTCGGTCGCCGCGTAGTACTCCCAGATGCAGTCGCCCCACCATTCGAGCATCTGCTGCTTGATCGGGACCGGGCACGGCGCCGCCGCGTGGATCGCCCACTTCATCGACGACACGTCGTACCGGTTCCGCACGTCCTCCGGGAGGGCGAGCATCCGCTTGAAGTGCGTCGGCACCATGTGGGTGTTGGTGACGCGATGCTCCTGGATGATCCGCAGGCAGTCTTCGGCGTCCCACTTGTCCACATAGACGAGCGTGTGCCCCATGTGCAGGGCCGTGCCGCCGAACTGCGTGACGGCCGTGTGGTAGTTCGGCGACGTGATCAGGTGCGCCTGGTCCGCGCCGCCCGCCGGACGCCCCGGCGGGATGCCGAACAGGCCCAGCAGGAACGACAGCAGCTCCGCGCTGTCGTCCGGGTCGATCCCCATCAGCGCGCGCTTGACGCCCTTGGGCCGTCCGGTCGTCCCGGACGTGTAGTGCATCGTCGCGCCGTTGGTGCGATCGTCCGGCAGGCCGTCCGGCTGCCCCTCGACCAGCTCGTCGTAGGGGCGGAACCCCTCGACCGCGCCGAACGCGAACCGCCGGTGCGCCTCGATCGCCTCACCGGCGCGGGCGCCTTCCTTGGCGTACCGCTCGTGGACGAAGAACGCCTTCGCCTCACTGTCCTCAACGATGTAACCGATCTCCGGCCCCGTCAGGTGCCAGTTGATCGGCGTGTAGTACCAGCCGGCCTGCAGCGTCGCGAGGTAGAGCACCAGCCCCTCGACGCCGTTCGGAACGAGCCCGCAGACCCCGTCGCCCTTCTCCAGGCCGAGCCCGCGCAGCCCGTGGACGAGCCGGTTCGCCCGGGCGAGCAGATCGCCCGCGGTGTAGCGCGTCCCGTCCGGGTCGACGGCGGCCACCCATTCGGGATCGGCCTGCGCCAACCGCCAAAAGCCCAACGCTCCCATCGGATCTCCCTCCGTGAGCACGGGTGAGCGCCGTCACACTCGGCGCCTCGACGGGAAAAGTAGATCACGTTCTTGTTTTGCAGAGCAAGACCTACGGCCGGGGAAGACTGTTACTAGAATCTGTTCTTGTTTTGCCGCCTGTAGGAGGGACCGCCGTGGAACGGCTGCCGATCAGCACCGAGCATTGCACCGTCGAGCGCGACGGTCACGTCGTCATCGTCACGATGAACCGGCCGGAGGCGCGCAACGCGTTCAGCGGGAGCATGCTGCTCGGCCTCGCCGAGGCATGGCAGTACATGACCGACGAGCCGGACGTCCGGGTCGGGATCCTCACCGGCGCCGAGGGGACGTTCTGCGCGGGCGCCGACCTGAAGGCGATGGGCCAGCCGCCGTCCGACCCCGAGATCAAGGCGCGGATGGACCGCATCGAGAACTGGCACTGGAAGGGCCTGCTCCGCGACGGGCGCCCCACCAAGCCGCTCATCTGCGCCATCGAGGGCTGGGCCGTCGCGGGCGGCACCGAACTCCTCGCCGGGACCGACCTGCGCGTCGTCGCCGAGAGCGCCACCCTCGGCCTCTACGAGGCCAAGCGCGGCCTGTTCCCGATGGGCGGCTCGGCGATCCGGCTGCCCCGCCAGATCGGCTACGCCAACGCGATGGACATCCTGCTCACCGCCCGCTCGGTCACCCCGCGCGAAGCCCTCGACATGGGCCTCATCAACAAGATCGTCCCGGACGGCACGGCCCTCGCCGCCGCCCGCGAACTCGCCGACCAGATCGCCGAGTGCGGGCCCCTCGCCGTCCAGGCCATCCTGCGCACCTACCGCGAGACCGAGCACCTCCCGGAGGAGGAGGCCCTCAAGATCTCCGACGAGATCGGCTGGCCCGTCATCGGCTCCGAGGACGCCAAGGAAGGCTCCAAGGCGTTCAAGGAGAAGCGCGCCCCCGAGTACAAGGGCAAGTAACCGTCCGCGCCCGGACCGGGACGGCGACGGCACCGCCTGCGACCAGCGCCCCGGCCCGCGGCCGTCGGCGCCCGGCCTCCGAACCGCCGGAGGCCGGGAGCCGGGCGCGACTCGGCGTCAGTCCCACTTGGTCCCGGCGGGCACGCGGAAGGTGGTGTTGATCCGGTTGAAGAAGTTGGTGAGCGCCACCATCAGCACCAGGGACCCGAGCTGCCGCTCGTCGTAGTGCCGCGCGGCCTCGGCCCAGATCTCGTCGGTGACCGCGCCGGGCCGGTCGGCGAGCCGGGTCGCGGCCTCGGTGAGCGCGAGCGCGGCGCGCTCGGCGTCGTCGAAGAGCGGGTTCTCGTACCAGGCGGCCAGGCCGAGCAGCTTCGCGGAGTCGATGCCGGCCTTGGCCGCGCCGGTCGCCCCGGCGTCGACGCACGCGCTGCACCCGTTGATCTGGCTCGCGCGCAGATGCACCAGTTCGAGCGTCCGCTGCGGCACTCCCCCCGAGTACGCCTCCTTGTACAGCTGCTGGACGCCCTTCATGATGTCGGGCTGGCTCTCCGCGTTCTGGATACGTGCCGTCATTCGTTCCTCCTCGGTCGGTTGGACGGCACTACGACGAGCGGACGGCGCGAGAGGTAACGTCGGCGCGGCCGTTACCTCTCCGGCGCGCCGTGCGTCCTGGTGGTGACACCGCCGTACGCCAAGGAGAGCCGTGACCGACAACGACGACCTCGCCGCGGAGTTCGAGACCCAGCGGGCGTATCTCCACGCGATCGCGTTCCGCATGCTCGGCTCGCACGCCGACGCGGACGACGCCGTCCAGGAGACGTGGCTGCGGCTCGCCCGGGCCGGCCGCGGCGACATCGAGGACCTGCGCGGCTGGCTCACCACGGTGACCGGCCGGATCTGCCTGGACGCCCTGCGCAGGCGCGGGACACGACGCGAGCAGCCCCTCGAACTCGACCTCGGCACGCTCCCCCGGAACGCGGACCGGGACTCCCTGCCCGATCCCGAGGACGAGGCCGTCCTCGCCGACTCCGTCGGCCTCGCGCTGTACGTCGTCATGGACGCCCTCACCCCGGCGGAACGGGTGTCGTTCGTGCTCCACGACGTCTTCGAGGTCCCGTTCGACGCGATCGCGGCCGTCCTCGGCCGGAGCACCCCGGCCACCAGGATGCTCGCCAGCCGGGCCCGGGGACGGCTGCGGGCGGGCGCGCCGCGGCCGACGCCCACGCCGCGGCCCGCGACGTCGTCGAGGCGTTCATGGCGGCGGTCGGCCGGGGCGACATCGCCGAACTGCTGACCGTGCTGGCCCCCGAGGCCGAGCTGCGGACGCAGACCCCCGCCGGCACGTCCGTGCTCCACGGCGCGCGCGAGATCGCCACGCAGGCGACGACGTTCGCGCGTCCCGAGGCGCTGGCGCATCCGGCGCTCGTCGGCGGCGGCCCGGGCGTCGTCATCACCATCGGCGGACGGCCGGTCACGGTCCTCTCGTTCACGGTCGTGGACGGCACCATCACCGCGATCCACGGCCTGACCGACCCGGTCCGGCTGGGGCAGATCGTGCCGTCCTGGGTCGCGTGACGGCGGGACCGCCGCACTAACCTGTCCGGGACGAGCGGCGGGAGAAACGACCGATGAACGCGCGCGGCACGGACGCGGCCCTCGAAATCGTCGAGGCGCTGCTGGCGATCGTGCAGGCCGGACCGCAGGACCTCACGTGGCAGCACCGCTACGCGAGCGAGGACGAACTCGTGTGCGACCTGCGCGATCACGCCGCCCGGCTCCGCCGCGGCGACGCGAGCCGGTTGCCCGACCTGCGCCACCTGCTCCTTCCGACGGCCCCACTGTGCGAGATCGCGATCAGCAGCGGGTGGTCGGAGACCTATCTGACGCTGGCGAACCGACTCGACGAGGCGGCGAGCTGAACCCCCGCCCGCGCCGTCGCCGTCCCTCGGCGTCGGCGAGCCGGGAGCCGACGGGGCTTCACCCGGGCGACGCCGTGGGCGCAGAACCGCCGGGACGGCTCTTCCAGGCCCGGTCGCCGGGGAAACGCTCCGGGAAGGCGTGCACGTATCCGTTGACGAGCGTCGGCAGCGACGCGTCCACGCCCGCCGCGTTGAGGACGCCCGGGTCGCCCGGGTCGGTGACGGTGTCGGCCGCCAAGGAGGCCATGACGACGCGGGCGGAACCGTTCACCATGTGCCGGTAGGACGCCAGGGCCATCGAGAGGTGCCGCTGGCCCGCCCAGGTTCCGTGGCCGGTGAGGATGAGGAAACCGTCCGCGTCGAGGTCCTTCTCGCGTGCCCACGCGAAGGCGTGCGCCAGGTCCAGCCGCTCGAAGTAGAAGGACCGGCGCACGGCCTCCCGCGGATTCGCGGGCGGGTCGACCTCGCAGGTCGCGAACCCGCTGCCCGCCTCGACGACGCGGACGCCGTGGCCCTCGATCCGCCTGAAGATCCCCGCCAGCACGTTGGCGACCGCGTAGGGCGTCCCGATCCGGGAGCCTTCCCAGTGGACGTCGCCGAAGTCCCGGCTCGACCCGTCGACGACGATGAGCAGGCGCCGTCCGGGCACCGGCTCGACGCGGCCGAACGACGACTCGTACGCCTCGTCGAGCGCGTCGACGAGCGCGGGCACCGGCGTCCAGTCGTGCACCGGGTCGCGCCAATACTTCTGCGCGCGCCCCGACTGGTAGGCGCGCAGGACCAGGTACAGCTCGCACGGGTGGAGCCGCGTGTCGGCGAGGCGCGCGACGGCGCGGCGGGTGGCGTCGCCCTTCGCGGTGAGCACCCCGTGCCGCGTCAGGTGGGCCAGGTTTCGGACGAGCGTGTCCGGGGCCATCGAGTCGACCAGGTCGTCCGGCGGCGCGGCCGGTTCGCGCGCCTGCTCGGTGTTCCGGTGGTTTTCGTCGTGCAGGAGGCGGGGGCCGAAGTCCGCCCACGCTTCGGTGACGGCGGTGGGCGCGCCGAGGGACTCGACGAAGCCGATGAAGTCGTCGAGGCGGTCGATGGTGCGGGCGAGCCGCGGCAGCGCGTCCCGTACGGCCTGCCGCGCCCCCCGGTCCCCGTGGACGTACGCGGCCGCGAGCACGAAGAGCGCCGGACGGATCGCGGGCCGCGCCGCCCCGGACTCCACCGCGAACATCACGGCCCGTACCCCGTCGGTGCGAACGGCATCGATCACCTCGCGGGGGTCGTCCGTGGTGAGGCGGTCCCGCCCGGGGACGTAGGCGCCGCCGGTCGTGCCGAGGAGAAGGAAGTCCTGGAGGCGGATCCAGGGGTCGTCCGCGAGCCCGTACCGGCCGGTGTCGTCGCGCACCCGATCGTCCTCCCGTCCGGGGAGCGGGGTGATGAGGACGCTAACCCGGCGAGTCGGAGGCTGCATCCGGTTTTCGTCAGTGGGCGGCGCCGAGTTCGATGAACAGGACTCCCGAGGCGATCAGGGCGATGCCCAGGCCCATGATCTTCGTCAGCGGTTCGCCGAACAGCACGCGCGACGCGAGGGCGGTCAGCGCGACGCCGCAGGCGGCCCAGATGCCGTAGGCGACGCCGATGCCGAGGCCGTCGTACAGCGCGAGCGTCAGGAAGGCGAAGGCCGCCAGGTACCCGGCGGCCACGGCGGCGAGCCACCCGCGGTGCCCGCCGGGCTGGGACGCCATGCGGAGGGAGAGGGTGCCCGTGACCTCGGTGAGGATCGCCCCGGTCAGGTACAGCCAGGTCATGCGGACGCCTCCGGTTCCTCGCGGGGGGCGTGCTGCGATCCGAGCTCCACGCACAGGACCCCGGCGATGACGAGCGCAATGCCGACGCCCATGGCGGCGGTGAGCGGGTCGTCGAACAGGACGGCGGCCAGCACCGCGGTCAGCACGACACCGGCGGCGGCCCAGACCCCGTAGGCCACGCCGACGCCGAGCCCGGTGCGCAGCGCGTAGCCGAGGGCGGTGAACGCGCCGAGGTAGCCGACGACCACGAGCACGTACCAGGCGGGCCGGTCCACCGCCGCGCGCAGCGAGAGCGTGCCGGTCACCTCCAGCAGGATCGCCGCCAGCAGGAACGTCCACTTCTTCATCGAATGCCTCCGTCCCCCTGCGGAGCAGGACGGACACGGGCGATCCGCCGCAGGCCGGACCGCCGTGCACCACGCGAGAGCAGAAACTCAACCTTCCAGGTAGTCGTCGAGGTGCGCGCCCGCCGCGAGCATCGCCCGGCCGCGGTGCCGGAGGCGGACGCGCCATTCGGCGAGGATCTCCTCGAGGTCGGTCGTGGTCCCCGCGGACCGCAGCTGATCGATGAAGACCTTGATCCGGCTCAGCGGGTAGCCGCCGCGCCGGAGCTGGTGGACGACGTGGGCGTCGCGCACGTCGTCCGGCGCGTAGCGGCGCTGGCCGGTGGGGTCGCGGCGCGGGCGCAGCAGGCCGGTGTCCTCCCACTTGCGCAGCGACGCCGGGTGCATGCCGAGCCGGTGGGCGAGCGCGCCGATGGACAGTTCCCCGCGCCCGTCGCCGGACGGGACGGCGGGTGCGGCCGTCAGGTCGCCGAGCGCGGCGGCGACCTGGTCGAGGACGTCCCGTTCGTGCAGCAGCTCGGCGTGCGCCTCGTCGATCAGCCGGAAGAGCGTCCCGTCGTCGCCCCGGTTCGCGGCCCGCAGGATCTCCGTGGCGGTCCGGTGCCCGTATCCGGCGCGGAGGGCGAGGAACGCGCGCAGGGCCCGGGCGTGCACCGCGGTGTACTGCCGGTAGCCGCTGGCGCTGCGCCCGGCCGGGGGCAGGATGCCGTCGTCCTCGTAGTTGCGGACGGCCTGTGCCGAGAGGCCGTGCTCGCGGGCCAGGTCGATCGGCCGCAAAGCTTTCGGGGTCATGTCGTCGTTCGAAGGTCCGGCGGATGGTGACCAGGTGATTCTGTCACCCGCGGACGAAGCCGTTGACGATCATCGGCAGGGACGCGTCGAACCCGGCCGTGTTGAGGACGCCGCCGTCGCGGGGGTCGGCGATGGTGTGGCCGTTCGCCGCCATGGACGCGACGACGACGCGGGCGGCGCCGTTGACGGTCCGGCGGTACTCGTCCAGCGCCTGGGTCGGGTGGCGGCGACCGGCCCAGGTCTCGTTGTCGGTGAGGATCACGAAGCCGTCCACGTCGAGCCGTTCGCGCGTCGCGTGCTCGAACGGCAGCGCGAGGTTCGTGCCGCCGCCGGACGGCCGCCAGCCCTCGATCTCCCGCAGGTTCGTGCGCGGCGTGACCTTCGAGGCGTGCACTTGCGTGTCGACGTCGATGACGTGCGCGTCCGCGCCCTCGATCCGGTTGAGGATCACCGCCATCGCGTTCGCGATCCCGTAGCAGTCGCCGAGCTTCGAGCCGCCCAGCGTGACGCCGCGTCCCCACGTCATGGAGCCGGACGAGTCGACGGCGATCAGCAGCCGCCGTCCGGACGGCTCGACGTGCCCGAACGACAGCTCGTAGGCGGCTTCGAGGGCGTCGACGATCGCGGGCACGGGCGTCCAGGTCTGGACGTCGGCCCGGACGTGCGGCTGCGACCTGCCGGAGCGGTGGACGCGCAGGGCGAGGAACAGGTCCATCGGGTGGATCCGCGCCTCGGCGAGCGCGGCGGCGTCGGTGAGGCGCGCGGCGGCGCGGCGGGTGGCGTCGGCCATCGGGGCGAGGGTGCCGATGCGGGCCATCCGGGACAGGTTGCGGATGAGCGCGGTCGTCCCGATCGTGTCGACGAGGGCGTCCCACACGGCGGGCTCGGTGAGGACGGCGTCGGGCAGGAACTCCCACGGGACGCCGCGGTCGCGGACGACGGCGATCGCGTCGGCGGCGGTGGTGACGGACCGGGCGGTCAGGTACGCGTCGATCGCGGGGACGCGGTCGCGCGCCTCGGCGTCGGTGACGTTCCCGGCGATCCAGCCGAACAGGGCGCGGCGGGACGGATCGTCGGTCTTCGGGTGCGCGATGCGCAGCGCGTCGCGGAGTTCGAACGTCTCGCCCTGCGGCGTCCGGCGCTGCCGCGCCTTGCACGCGCGCCACGCGACCCGGTCGACGTCCCCGGTGAGGAACCAGGACGCGAGGGCCGACCGCGCGGCGCGTCCGGTGACGGGGGCGGTGCCGCGGTCGCGGGACGCCTTCCCGCCGAGGTTCTTCAGGTACCCGAAGTAGGACGCGAGGTGGTCGGTGGTGCGGGCGACGCGGGGCAGCGCGGCCTTCACGGCCTGCCGGGTCTCCGGGTCGCCCCCGGCGAACGCGGCGGCGAGCGCGAACAGCGCGGGCCGGTTCTTCGGGGCGCGCGGCGGGCGGGCCGTGGAGATCTCCGTCGCGAGCGTCACGACCCGGACGCCGTCGGCGCGGACGGCGTCGAACACCGACTTCGCGTTGTCGGCGGTGAGGCGGTCCTCGCCGACGTAGTAGGTGCCGCCGTCGGTGCCGAGGACGAGGAAGTCCTCCAGGCGGGTCCACAGGTCCTTGGCGAAGCCGTGGCCGCCCGCGTTGTTGCGGACCTGCTCGTCCTCCCGGCCCGGGATCGGACGGTCCTGCGGCGTCCGGACGGCCGAGACGGAAGCGAGCGGGTCATGCGTCATCACGGGCCTCGGGTTCGTCGCCTTCTCTGCGCGTTCGCCGCGCCTTGCGAGTGAGAACCGTGCGGGAGGGCGGATGTGGTGATGCCGCCGGAAGAGACAGCTGCTCTGCCGATTGAGCTACACCGGGTTTCCCCGGCCACGGGACTCGAACCCGTAACCCGCTGTACCGGATAACCGACGAACTTCGACCCGCCCTCCCGAGCACGGTTCCCAAGACCATAGGCGACGCGGAGAATCGGGGCATCCCGATTATCGGTCCGGCGTGAAAGCATCGGGCCATGGAAAAAGAGTCGCCCCGGGTGTCGCCCCAGGTCACGCACGTTTCGTGGGGGCGGATGGAGGTGGAGGGCCTCCCTGCGGGGAAGGATTTCAAGCTCTACCCCGGCGGCGGCCGCGAATGGGACTGGAACGAGCACGGAACCCGGCACGATCCGGGAATCCGGCCCGGTGACGTGCGGGAACTCCTCGACGCCGGATGCGACGTCGTCGTGCTCAGCCGGGGAATGGAACTGCGGTTGAAGACGATGCCGGAGACGCTCCGGGTCCTGGCGGACGCGGGCGTCGAGGTGCACGTCGAGGAGACGACCGAGGCGGTGCGGCTCTACAACGGGCCGGCCGTGTCGCGCGCCGTCGGCGGCCTGTTCCATTCGACCTGCTGACGCCGGGACGGCGGCCGCCGGACCGGCCGCCGGACGGCGACCGCCGCCGCGCCACCCCAGCGCGACGGCGGACGATCATCAATCCTCGGTGATGGAGTTGAGCCGGTCCATCGACTCGACGTACTCCTCGATCAGGTCGTAGACGACCTGGCTCGCGGGCTTCACCTGGTTCATCGAGCCGACGATCTGGCCGACGGGGAACGTGACCAGTTCACCGTCGCCGGAGCGCGAGATGCGGGGCAGCGCGTCGGCGATCAGCATGAACTGCATGGGCATCGGGAGGGTGCCCGGGGAGTCCTCGCTCTCCCACGCGTCGGTCCACGCGGTCTTGAGGAAGCGGGCGGGCTTGCCCGTCCACGCGCGGGACCGGACGGTGTCGCGCGAGGACGCCTCCAGCAGCTTCGGCATCGCGCGCTCGGGGGTGTCGGCCTCCTCGACGGTCAGCCAGATCGAGCCCGTCCACACGCCGTCGGCGCCGAGGGCGAGGCCCGCGGCCATCTGCCGGCCGCGGCCGATGCCGCCCGCGGCGAGGACGACCGTCTCGTCGCCGACCGCGTCCACGACCTCGGGGATGAGGACCATCGTGGACACGTCGCCGGTGTGGCCGCCCGCCTCGGTGCCCTGCGCGACGATGATGTCGACGCCGACGTCGGTCTGCTTGCGGGCGTGCCGGGCGTTGGAGGCCAGGCCCGCGACCTTGACGCCCTTCTCGTGCGCCTCCGCGACGACGTCCGCGGGCGGCGGGCCGAGCGCGCTGGCGAGCAGCGCGATCGGGTGCCGCAGCGCGACCTCGACCTGGGGTCGGGCGGTCTGGTCGGTCCAGCCGAGCAGCGCGCGGTGCGCGGTCTCGGTGGACGGCTCGACCCCGTGCTCGGCGAGGAGGTCGTCGAGGAACTTGCGGTGCTCGGCGGGGATCATCCCCTGCAGCTTGCCCAGCATCTCCTCGGCGTCGCCGAGTTCCGCGCCCTCGTACTTGGCGGGCATGACGACGTCCACACCGTAGGGCTTGCCGCCGACGTGCTCGTCGATCCATTTGAGCTCGAGTTCGAGCTCCTCGGGGGTGAAGTACAGGGCGCCGAGGACGCCCATGCCGCCGGCGCGGCTCACCGCCGCGACGACGTCGCGGCAGTGACTGAACGCGAAGATCGGGTACTCGATGCCGAATAGTTCGGTAGCTCGTGTCCGCACAGCCCCGACCCTAGGCGCGAATCCACGAAACTGCAACAGGTTCTAGTTAGGGATTTCAGCGTCATGGCGGTGCGGATGGTCGCGCCTAGAACAGGTATCAGGGCGACGGTGCCCGGGCATGGCGTAGCCGCCCGGCGGGCGGCCGGGCGGCGTTCGACGGGGTCAGGCTCGGCGGGCGGGTCTCTTCGTCGGCGCGGGACGCCCGCCGGGGCGCGGCGGCGCCTTCCGCTTCGCCGCCTTCTTCACCGGTTTCTTCCCGGCCTCGTTCCCGGGGTCCTTCGCCGGGTCCTTCTTCCCCGCGTCCTTCTTGCCCGCGTCCTTCTTGCCCGGGCGCGGCGGCGACACGTCGCCGAACTTGCCGTCGGAGCGGCGCGGGGCCTGCGGCGGGGGCGGCGGCGCGTCGTCGCGGCCGAGGCCCATGATCCCGCCGATGAGCAGGCCGAGGAGCCCGAGCAGGACGGCCGCGCCGGGCACGAAGATGCGCACCATGTCGATCTGCAGGGCGGTGCCGTTCGCGAGGTCGACGGCCTTCTTCTGGTCCGCGGCGGTCGTGACGAGGTCCGCCTGCGCGACGATCATCTCGCCCCGGCCGTCCTGGGTCCGGACGGTGCTGCGGATGTTCTTGCGGTGCTTGATCGGGATGCCCGTGCGCGGATCCACCCAGACGGTGTTGTACGCCTCGGAGTAGCGGTCGACCTGGTGGGCCGTGCCGTCCTCCAGGCCGAGCATCGTCCCGGGGAGCTTGGCCTCGACCGCGCCCGTCTTCGTCAGCGGGACGTGCTGGGTGAACCGGTAGGTGCTGATGCCGCCGACCTGCTCGACCGCGCCGAACTTCATCGGCGCGGGCTGCTTGGTCGTCATGTCGTAGAACCGGTAGTCGGTTTTCTTGACGTTGGCGATGGGGAACAGCAGCCCGTACCCGCTCATCCGCACGTTGCCGTCGCCGTCCACGTGGACGCCGCAGCAGTTGACGAGCTCGCTCGTCTCCCTGTTGAAGGCGATCCGGAAACCCTGGATCTGCACGGGGTTCTTCGGGTTCGCCTTGTCGTAGATGTTGGTGGTCGAGTCCCAGACGGCGATGTCGTCATTGCCGTTGTTCGCCCGGACGTCGCCGCGGACGGTGTTCGTCGCGAGGAGCGTGACGTTCGTCTTCGTCTTGAGCTCGGCCTGGTCGAAGTACGTGCTGTTCGGCGACTCCAGGTGCGTGACCTGGTACCGGTTCAGGGGCGCGCGCACGACCTGTTCCGCCACGTAGAACCGGGCAAGGGGCGCGAGGGTGAGGAAAAATGCTCCCAGGCAGATCAGGAGCAGTCCGACCCGTCGCCGCATGAACACCTCCGGGAGTGCCGTCCAGTCGCGGCCGGGGGGCCGTCTCCGGCGTGTGTCGGGTCAGGCTAACAGGACTCCCGCACGTGGTGTACCGGCCGGTAAGCTCCCGCTGTACTTTCTCGTCGTACGGACCGAGGTGGCGATGGTCTCGGTGCGCCTGGAGCCGCGCGCGCACCGCGCGACGCTGGCCCGCTCGGTGCGGTTGTTCAGCGCGTTCCGGCACGAGAGCGGCGATCCGGAGCGGTTCTACGGCCTGCTGGCACGTGACACAGTGACCCAGCTCCGGGCGTACGCCGAACTGGACGGGGCGACGGTCGTCGACGTCGGGACGGGCTCGGGGTTCTTCGCGCGCGCGCTGGAGGGGGCTGGCGCGCGCTGCATCGGAGTCGATCCGGACATCGGTGAGCTGAGCGCGCACGGCCGTCCCGGGCCGAACACCGTCGTGGCCAGCGGGCTCGCGCTGCCGTTCCGGACGGCCGCCGCCGACGTGTGCTTCTCCTCGAACGTCCTGGAGCACGTCCCGGATCCCTGGCGGATGGCCGGGGAGATGGTGCGGGTGACCCGACCGGGCGGGACGGTGTACCTGTCGTTCACGAACTGGCTGTCGCCGTGGGGCGGGCACGAGACGTCCCCGTGGCACTACTTCGGCGGGGACCGGGCCGCGCGATGGTACGAGCGTCGCCACGGCCGTCCGCCGAAGAACCGGTACGGGCGGAGCCTGCACGCCGTGTCGGTGGCGGGCGCCCTCGCGTGGGCGGGCGGGCGCGACGACGTCGACGTCCTGGACGTCCTGCCGCGCTACCACCCGGGATGGGCGCGGCCGGTCGTGCGCGTGCCGGGCCTGCGGGAGATCGCCACGTGGAACCTCGTGCTGGTGCTGCGCAAGCGAGCCGAACCCGCGACGGGGCTGGAGGGCCGCCGATGACGACCGGCTACTCGCGCTCGGACGAGCGGACCGCCGCGCGTGCGGGGGCACCGCAGGTCACCGGGCACCAGGCGCCGCTGGACGGAGTCCGCGCGGTCGCGGCGCTGGCCGTCCTGCTGGTGCACGTGGCGAGTTCGGCGGGCACGACGACGCGGGGCGAGGGCGCCGGCTGGCTGTTCAACGGCGGTCAGGTCGGGGTGGCGATCTTCTTCACGCTGTCGGGGCTGCTGCTGTACCGGCCCTGGGCGACGGCGGCGCTGGACGGGCGGCCCGCGCCGCAAACGGGCGGGTATCTGGTCAAGCGCGCGCTGCGAATCGTCCCCGCGTACTGGGTGCTGATCGTGGTCTACATGGTCACGGCAGGACGCGCTCACATCGGCGACCCGGTCACCTGGGTGTCGCTGCTGACGTTCACGCAGGTCTACGTGCCCGACCCCTGGTGGTCGTCCGATCTCGGGCCCGCGCACCTGGGGCAGCTGTGGAGCCTGTCGGTGGAGGTCGCCTGGTACGTGACGCTGCCCCTTACGGCCGCTGTGCTGAGCTGGGCTGTCAGGCGCGCGCGCACAGGCGACATGGGGACAATCGCCAAGCGGCTACTGCTCGCCATCGGTGTGTACGGGGCACTGTCGTTCCCCTTTACGCTCCTCGCCTACTTTCCTGAGCGGAACACCCAGATGGGGGTGTGGCTCCCCCGGTACTTCGTCTGGTTCGCACTCGGCATGGCGCTGGCCGTGGTGACGGTGTGGGCGCGGCTGGACGAGCGCCGCCCCGTCGCCGCGCTGTGCAACGCCGTCGCGGACTCGTGGGCGGCGTGCTGGGTCGCGGCCGCGATGCTGTTCGTGGTCGCGGCCACCCCGGCGACCGGCCCGCTCAGCCTCGCCGAGTCCGGCGGGCCGTGGACGTCGGTGCTGCACATGGTGCTGTTCGGGGCGTGCGCGCTGGCGTTCGTCGCGCCGGTGGCGCTGGCGCCGCCGGAGCATCGGGCGATGGGCGCGGCGCTGGGCAACCCGGTGATGCGGTTCCTCGGCCGCGTCTCCTACGGGCTGTTCCTCTGGCAGATGATCATCATCGTCGCCTACTACGAGATCCTCGACCGGACCTTCCGCGGGAGCGTCCCGACCGATCTTCCGGTGCTGGCCGCGGCGTCCATTGCAGCGGCGGCGTTGAGCTACTACCTGGTGGAACGTCCGATGCAGGCGGTCGCGCGGCGGTTCCGGGGTTAGTCGCGCCCGGTGCGTCCCAGCTGACCGAGATCGGGCCCGGGCCGCCGGAGCCGGGCGCGGACGGGCGGGGCCGCCACAGCTCGATCGCGAGCCGGCCGACGATCACCAGCCCGAGGACCTGCGGCGCGACGTCGCCGAGCGCGCCGGACGGGTTCGCGGGGTTGCCCAGCAGGTCCCAGCGGACGCCGACGGCGAGGCAGGCCGTCCCGGCGACCATCGCCGCGGCGACCGGCCACGGCGAGGCGATCGCGAGCAGCGCGGCGGAGCGGCGGTCGCGCGCCCACCCGCACTCGACGGCGACGCCGAGGGCGACGGCGCGCGCCCGGCACGCCGCCGACCCACGCCCCGAGCACGGCGGCGAACGGGAGCGCCGCCCAGATCGGCCAGCCGCGCCGGCCGCGAGGACGGGACCGGGGGCGGGCGCGGGGTCCGGCGCGGCGCCGGGGACGGGCGGACGGTGACGGCCAGCAGCAGCACGAGCAGGCCGAGCCCGCCCGCGACGGAGACGAGCTGCGCCCGGTCGGGCGTGTAGGTCAGCTCGACGGCGCCGCGGCGTCCCGGCCGGGACGATCCACCCCTGCTTCCACCCGTCGAGCCGGACGGGCCGCAGTTCGGCACCGTCCACGGTGGCCCGCCAGCCCTCGTTGAAGTTCTCGTGCACGGTGAGGAACGACGTCGCGGCGGCGTCCACCCGGACTTCGCGGGAGCCGGACTCCCAGCTCACGACCTCGACGGGCGACGGCTTCGCCCCGGCCTTCGCCTGCTTCGCCTTCGCCTGCTTCGCCTTCGCCGCCCCGGCTTCGCCGCCGCCCGCGATCACCGTCTCGATCCGGTAGGTGTCGAGCGGGACGGCCGTCAGCCGGTTCTCGCCCGCCTCCAGCGGCACCGGGTCGCAGGCCGCGAACCGGACGGGACGGCCCGCGAGCAGATCGCCGAACGTGCCCGCGGCCTTCGTCCGGACGGTCTTCCCGCCGATCCGCAGCTTGGGGCCGAAGCCGCACGGGAGTTCGAGGTCGGCGCCGCGCACGTCCGGCAGCGGCTCGACGCCGGGGACGACCAGGTCGGTGAGCTGGATCGACTGCATCCGCCGCTGGTCCAGGAAGGTGACCTTGATCCGGTCGGTGGTCATCGGGGCGAACCTGAGCAGGCCCGCGCCGTCCGAGAGGCCCTCGCGGGTCTCGCCGTCGTCGCCCTCGATCCGCACCCGGGCGGGCCCGGACGCGCCCGGCGGGCGGCGCAGCTCGACCGACGCGACCTTACGCGCCTTGCCCCACGCGACGGCGAACGCGGGCGCGCGATCGTCCGGCTTCGCGATCCAGGCGGTGGCCGGGTCGCCGTCGAACCCGGACCGGGGGCCGTTGGCGGGGTGGGCGGTGAGGGTGGAGGTGGCCTTGACAACGGGCTGCCCCTTCGCCTCGGTGTACCGGTCGATCAGCTCCTGGTCGGTCAGGACGGCCGTGCCGGTGAGCCGCACGTCGCGGGCGGTCGCGGAGGTGAACGTCCGGTCGAAGCCGTCGCCCTCCTCGCCGCGCACGCCGAGGTCGTCCGAGCAGACCCAGCGCGCGCTTCCCCGCATGCACGACGCTTTGCCGCCGGGCACGCGGCTCATCACGTACGTCGCGGGTCCGTCCGTCTTGCCCGGGGAGGGCATGGTGTAGGTGCGGGTGGGTTTCACGCCGCCGACGGTCAGCTCGCTGATGCCCGCGCGCGCGAACCCGGGTTCGGCGGGCTCGGCGACCAGCGCGGTGATGCGGATCCGCACCCAGCGGGTCTCCCCCTCGGGCGCCCGCAGCGGCTGCGCGTCGGCGGTGCGCTGGACGTCCTGTTCGACGGTTCCGCGTTCGGTCTCGACGGCGACCCGCGTGACCGCCGGGCCGAGCGCGTCGCTCGTCAGGAACGCGGCGGTCAGGTCGCCGACGTCGCGCGGCCGGTCGAAGTCGACGCGGAGCCACTGCCCGAGCGGGCCGTCGAACCCGCCGGTGCGCCACGCCGAGAACGGGTCGCCGTCGAGCGCCGCGAACGGGGCGGCGCCCGGCAGGTGCCCTTCGGGCGCCGTGTCCTCGCCGGACGCTGCGGACGACGCCGTCACGTCCCGGACGCCGCCGCCGTAGGCGACGTGCGTGGCGTAGCGCTCCCACCCGTCGTCGAGGACGTCGGCGGCCTCGCCGCGGTGCGCGGCGCCGAGCGTGTGCGACGTCAGGTGCAGCTCGCCGAAGTTGCGCCGGACGAGCCGCGGCGAGTCGGTGACCACCGGGGTCCCGCCGAGGTCGGCCGCGTCGTCGTTCAGCAGCACGGGCCCGTCCGGGAGCGCGCCGCCGTCCGCCATGGTCAGCAGCGACTCCGGCCCCCCGTACACGCGGACGGGGTCGGCGGCCTCGGTGAGCGTCGCGACGGGCTCGGCCCCCTCGACCTCGTACACCTCCAGCGCGGGGTACGGCTGGTCGACGGCCGAGACCGCGTCGTCCACCGGGGCGTGCCCGACCGGCGGGCCGAACGTCGCGACGCGGCGCAGCCCCGGCGAGCCGTCGAGCGTCTCGTGGACGCGGGCGGGCCGCCCGCCGTCCAGACTCTCCCGGCGCAGATCATTACGGACCAGGACGTACCGGACGCCCATCCGGCCGAGGAACGCGCTCAGCCCCGGGGACGGCTGCCCGCTCCTGGCCTGCAGCTCGATCGCGTCGAGCGCGCGCGTGTAACCGGGCGATCCGGCCGGGACGAGCTGCCGCACGCCCCAGCGCGTGTCCAGCAGCGGCTGCACGATGTCGTCCATCGGGCGGCCCCACAGGTACTCGCCGAACGCCGCACCGGGGACGGCGAGCACGCCCTGCCGTCCGGCGCGGTCGTTCAGCCAGGACGCCGCGTCCTTCCAGTAGCCGGGGACCTCCTTGAAGTCGCCGGAGCCGCTGAGCCCGCGGGCGGCGCCGGTGAGGCCGATGCCGCCGAGCGCGACCGCCGCGACCACGGGCAGGACGGCCGCGGCGCGGAACCGCGCGCGCAGCCCGGTCCGCTCGGGGTAGACGAGCGCGGGGTCCTCGTCCGGACGCCGCAGCTTCAGCCACCGCGCCGCCGCGACGAGCACGTGCGCGAGGCCGAGCGCCAGCGGCAGCCGGATCACCGCGTCGAACTTGTGCAGGTTCCGGAAGGGGGCGAGGGCGCCGTCGAGCAGCGCGCGGGCGTCCCCGGCGAACAGGCCCGGCAGGTCGCTCATATGCCCGGTCGTCAGGATCGCGAGCCCGGCGAGCAGCGTCAGCAGCAGGAACGTCCGCTCCGGCAGCAGCCTGCCGACGAGCCCGGCGAGCCCGAGCGCCGCGACGACGCCCGTGCACAGCATCGCGAGCGGCGTCAGCGACAGCCCGTACCCGACCGGCGACCAGATCTGCCCGTCCGCCACCAGGTAGTTCACCCAGCGTTCCGCGCCGCGCAGCGCGTTGACGAGCCCGGTCGGGCCGGTCGTCGTGGACGCCTTCTCGGTGTAGGTCAGCCACGAGAACCCGTACGTGCCGGTCAGCGTCAGCGGGATCAGCCACCAGGCGATCGCCGCCGCCACGGCCGCCGACCACCAGGCCGCCAGCCGCACCCGGAACGTGCCGCGCGGACGGGTCAGCAGGTAGATCGCCGGGACGACCAGGACCGCGAGCGTCGCGGTGGCGTTGATGCCGCCGCAGCACGCGACGGCCAGGCCCGACCGGGCCGCCGCGCGCAGCCGTCCGGTGTCCCCGGTGATGGCGCCGACCAGCGGCAGCACGATCCACGGCAGCATCGCGACCGGCATGTACTCCGACGAGATCAGCCCGAGCGTCGACAGCGCGTTCGGCGCGAGGGCGTACGCCATCGCGGCGAACGCGCGGGACCGGGGGCCGCCGACGCCGAGCCGCCCGGCGAGCCGGAGCGTGCCGGTGAACGCCAGGCACATCAGCAGCGCCAGCCAGCACCGCTGGGTGATCCACGCGGGCACCCCGGCGAGGTCGCCGAGCGCGTAGAACGGGCCCATGGGGAAGAGGTAGCCGACGGCCTGGTTCTGCAACTGGCCGAACTGCTCGGGGCTCCACAGGTGCAGCGCGCCGCCGAGGAACCCCCGCGGATTCACCGCCATGTCGATCTTGGTGTCGGCGAGGATCGAGCCCGGCCGCGTACTGAACGCGAGCGCGATCAGCGCGCAGCAGCACGCGATCGCCCGCAGCCGGTCGCGCAGCCGCGCCGCCGCGCGTCCGGGTCCATCGGCCGGTCCTTCGGCCGGTCCGGCGGCCGGACGTCCGCGCGAGGCGGGTCAGCCTCTCCGACGGCCATGGTCCCGCCGATCCCCTTCCGTCGCGCGCTCGTGGGTCGTGCGCCCGTGCCGGTTCGCACCGTGATTCGTCGCGTCACCGTACCGGGGGACGGCCGCGGCGACGAGCGCGGCCACCCGCGCGGTCGTCCGGTCCCAGTCGAACCCGGCGGCGCGCTCCCGGCAGGCGGCGGCGACGGCGGCGCGGCGGTCCGGGTCGTCCAGTTCCTTCAGGGCACGTTCCACCACGTCGAGGAAGTCGCCGCCGGGCGGGACGAGCCAGCCCGTGACGTCGTCGCGGACGGCGTCGCGCAGCCCGTCGACGTCGCCCGCGACGGTCGGGACGCCGAGCGCGGCGGCCTCGATCACGCTGAGCCCCCAGCCCTCGCCCCGCGACGTCGACAGGTGCAGGTCGGCGCGGGCGACGAGGGCCGCCTTGACCTCCTCGGAGACGTAGCCGTGCGGGACGACGACGCCGGTGAGGCCGCGCGCGGCGATCCCGCCGGCGAGCGCGGACGCCTCCGGGCCGTCCCCGACGACGTGCAGGCGCAGGCCCGGACGGCGCGCGGCGAGGCGTTCGGCGAGGTCGAGGAGCAGGTCGAGCCGCTTGTGGGGGACGAGCCGGGTCACGCACACGAGGTCGGGATCGCCCCGCGTTCCCGGGGCGTCCTCCACGTTCGCGTCCGTGACCACGGAACCGTTGTGGACGACATGGGCCGGGCCCGTCCAGCCGAGTCGTTCACGGACGGCACGCAAAGTGGACGGAGACACGACCACGAAAGCGTGCCGCCGGTACGTCCAGCGGCTCACCGGCCCCTCCAGCACACGGCCGACCCAGGCCATCCACGGCGGGAAGTACATGCCGAACTGGTCATCGTGCACATGGTGAACGACGCAGAACACCGGTACACGGCGGGGCAAAGCCCACGGTGAGAAGAACGGGATGCCGTTCTGGCAGTCGATGACCGTGTCGAACGACCGCCTGTGCAGGAGCAGCCACAGCAGGACGAGCGGGTAGACGGTGAACCGTCCGCCGAGCCGCACGAACGTGACGTCCTCTACCCGTTCCCTGCGCCGCTGCCCGCGCGCGCGGGCGGTGATGTAGGTGACGCGGGCTCCGCGCAGGGCCATTCCCCGCGCGACCTCCCACGCGTAGCGTTCGGCGCCGCCCGCGGCCGGATGCCAGGGGTCACGCCAGTTGACGACCGCGAGGCGAGTGCTCATCCCCGCCCGTAGCCCGAGGCCGCGCGAGGCGTCTCGCGCACCGCGACCGCGCCCGGCGCCTCACCGGACGGCGCGGACGCCTGCGCCGGGACGCGCACGCTCTGCAAAGGCCCGCCGCTGCCCGCGCGCGCACGGATCAGTGCGAGGTCGATCAGGCAGCGCAGCGAATGCCGCCGCACCGAGAACGTCGACCCCGGACGGTCGCGCCAGACGACGGGGATCGCGGTGACCTCCGCGCCGCGCCGCACGCAGTGCGCGAGCAGTTCGACATCGAAGGAGAAGCCCGCGGTGCGCAGGTCGGCGGCGGCGGCGCGCGCCAGCGGCCCGGCGAAGAACTTGAACCCGCACTGGGTGTCGGCGATGCCGCCCGCCAGGTCCCGGACGATCCGGTTGAACGTGACCGCCCCGAGCCTGCGGACCGGCAGCGCGTACGCCTGGACGACCGACCGGTCGTGCCGGCGCGACCCGACCACCACCTGGCGTCCGTCCCCCAGCAGTTCGAGGACGTCGTCGAGCGCCGCGAGGTCCGTCGCCATGTCGGCGTCCATGAACCCGACCCAGGGGGCGCGCGTGGCGAGCAGCCCGGCGCGGACGGCCGCGCCCTTGCCGCGCCGGTCGCACCGCACCACCCGCACGCGGACCGGGCCGCGCCAGGAGCGGGCGATCTCGGCCGTCCCGTCGGTGCTGGCGTTGTCGACGACGATCACCTCGGCGCGCACCGGCAGTCCGGCGAGCTTGTCGCTGAGCAGGCCGAGGCCCGCCGGGAGCCGACCGGCCTCGTTGTGGGCCGGGACGACGATCTCCAGCAGGACGGGGCCCGCGCACCAGGTCCCCATGGCGGCGGGAGGATCAGCGCTCGCCGTAGTTGTACAGCGGCTCGATGACCGGGTCCTCCTGCGAGGAACTGGCGAGCTGCACGGCGCCGAGCGAGGTGCCGGTGGCCAGCAGCGCTCCGACCACGATGGCGATGACGATGCGCATCAGGGGGCCCTTCGTCGTTATGGCGGGGTTCGTGATTCTGGGCGGGTTCGTCGGTCACGGCGGGGTGAACGCGCTTTGATACTCCCGAGTAACGGGATGCTCAGGCTAGTACCTGGACACACAATTGACCAGAAAACACCTGCGCTCGCGATAGCCCACCCCACCACCACGGGTGCTGCGGGAACCCGCTCGTCCACTCCCGCCACGGGCCCGCCCACCCGGTATACCGCCAGGTGGGGCCCTTGCAGCACCCGTTCCGCTCCGATCGGCCGGAACCGGTCGATCTCCGAATCCACCACCACGTACCGGACGCCCGAGTCACGCAGCGTCGCCGCCTCCGGTTCCCCGGACGCGGCGGCCGCCGCGAGCCGCACGGCGCGCGGGTCCTCCGGCGCGACGCTCGTCCGGCCGACCGTGACGGCGTCGTTGACGATCACCCGCCGGTCCAGGTAGCGGGGCAGCGGGTCCAGGACGCGCCGCCCGTGGTTCCACTCGTAGCTCCGGTACTGCGCCCACGGCAGGAGCAGGACGTCACCCTCCGCAGGGTCGCTCTCGATGATCTGCCGCGCGCGCGCCCAATCGTCCGGATACTGGACGGCCCGCAGTTCTCCTGCCGCACCCCAAGCGAGCGTCGGCAGCAGCAGCACGGGAACGACCGCGAGCCCCACGGGCACCAGCGGCAACCGCGCCTCGGCGGCCCGGTCGGCGGCGACTCCGGCCCCGACCGCGATCACCACCGCGAGCGGCGCGACGAACTGCTGGCCGTCCCGCAGCACCGCGAACCCCGGCCACGCGCCGATCAGCCCCGCGAGGACCGGCTCGGCGACCGCCCCCAGCGCCGCGACCGCGAACCCCGCCGCGCCCGCCGCCGCGAAGCCCCGCCGCCACGTCTCGTCCCGCGTCCACACCCCGTACGCGACCAGCCGCGCCGACCTCCGCGACCAGCCACAGCACCGCCGTCAGGGGCGCCCCGTACCCGTCCGGCACCGTCTCGCCGTTCCACACCACGCCCAGCAGCAGCAGGCTGCCGAGCGCCCCGAACGGGGTGTCCGCACGGGCCGCGAACTGCCCGACGGCCGCGTCGTCCCCCGGCACCCCGCCCGGCCGCAGCAGGCCCGGCACCAGCCACGGCAGGCTCAGCAGCGCCGCCGCCGCGACCACCCGCCCCGCCGCCCGCCGCCCCGCGAATCCGCGACGACCAGCGCCGCGAAGCCCGGGACA
>NZ_MKJY01000601.1 GCF_001942465.1 Actinomadura sp. CNU-125 | reverse complement strand
GGCAGGCCGCGCGGGTGGACGTCGTCGCCGCGCTCGCCGAGAGCGCGGCCCGGGCGGCGAACGGGCCCGCCGCGGCCGTCCGATCGCGGGCGCGTCCTGGTCTGTGCCGGGGCGCTCGGAAGCCTGGTGGGCGAGCGGGTCTTCGCCGGGTTCGGGGCGGCTTTCGGCGCGGTCGCGATCATCCTCGGCGGCGTCCTGCTCGTCCCCTGGCTGGTCGGGGCGACGGGCCGGGCCGCCGGGCGGCTGCCGGTTCCGCTGCGCCTCGCCGTCCGGGACGCGCCCGCAACCGCGCCCGCACCGCGCCCGCCGTCGCCGCGATCATGGCGGCGGTGGCCGGGGCGACCGCGCTGGCCGTGGCCAACGCCTCCGACCTGCGGCAGGAGCGGATCGATTACACGCCGTCCGTTCCGGTCGGTTCGACGCTGATCACGCCGCCGCGGGGCCAGGGCGACGCCGTCCGGACGGCGGTCGAGCGCGAGCTGCCCGGCGTCCCGCTGACCGAACTGCGGATCCTGCCCGACGCCGGCTCGACCTGCCCGGGCGACCGCGAATGTCCCATGGTGTCTTTCCAGACGGATCCGTACCCCGGTGAACGGTCGCTCATCATGGGCACCGTCGTGGGCGGCGCCGCCGAGGCGCGGATGCTGCTCGGCCGTGCCGACCGCCGGATCGAGGCGGCCCTCGCCGCGGGCGAGATCGTGCTCTTCGGCGTCCGCCCGCCCCCGGACGGGACGACGACGGCCACCGTCTCGGTGTGGCGCGACGGCCGGGAGGCGGCACTAGAGAAGGTTCGCGACCTGCCGGCGACCGCCGCCGCCGAGAAGGCGCCGGTCGAGGCGCTGGTGCCACCGGCCGCCGCCGAGCGGATCGGGGTCGCGCCGCGGCTCGACGCGTTCGGGATCGACCGAGACCACCACCGGGTGACCGAAGCGGAGCAGGCTCGGCTGGCCGAGGTCGTCGCGGGCGTGAGCAAGGGCGACGGAAACGTCTTCGAAACGGGCAACGTCAGGGTCGAACGCGGGTTCGGCCGTTCCAACGACCCGCTGATGCTGGCGCTCGCCGCCGCGGCTGCCGTCCTCGCGCTCGGCGGGGCGCTGATCGCGATCGGCCTGTCGGCCGCCGCGCCCGGGCCGACCTGGCCGTGCTCGCCGCCGTCGGCGCCCGGCCGCGCACCCGGCGGCTGCTGGCGGCGGGCCAGGCGGTGTACATCGCCGCCCTCGGCTGCTGGCTCGGGATCGCCGCCGGTCTCGTCCCCGGCATCGCCGCGGCCCGCTCGCTCACCGGCCACGGAACGGCGCACGGCCCCGTTCTCGCCGTCCCCTGGACGCCGCTCGCCGTGATCGGCATCGGGATCCCGCTGCTCGTGGCCCTGGTGGCGGGCCTGTGCACCCGCTCGAAACTCCCCATGACGCGCGTCACGGCCGAGTAGCCGCGCCGCGCGGGCCGCGGGCCGCCGCTGCTGATAGCGTCCGGCCCGTGGCCAAGGGGGTTTCGGCCGGCGGGGGAGCCAGGACCCTTGACCGGACGCCGACGGACCGCGCCGGACGGGACGTGCGGCGCCGCTGGGCCGCGCGCGGGCGCCGCCTGGCGGGCCCGGCGGCGATGGCCGCGGTCACCGCGGTCGTGTACGCGGCGTTCTCGCTGCTGCGCCTGCACACGTTCCGGGCCAGCAGCTACGACCTGGTGATCTTCGACCAGGCGGTCCGCTCCTACAGCGGGTTCGGCCCGCCGGTCGCGATCGTCAAGGGCGTCCACAACGGGTTCGGGCCCGACTTCGCGGTGCTCGGCGACCACTTCTCGCCGATCCTGGCCGTCCTGGCGCCGCTCTACTGGATCCACGACGGCCCGGGCACGCTGCTCGTCGCGCAGGCCGTGCTGTTCGCGGCGGCGATCGTCCCGATCTGGCGGTACACCGCGCGGAAGCTGGGCCGGGCCGCCGCGTACTGCGCGTCCGGCGCGTACGCGCTGTCGTGGCCGGTCGCGGAGGCGCTCTCCTTCGACTTCCACGAGGTCGCGTTCGTCCCGCTGCTGTCGGCGCTGCTCGTCGAGCGGCACGACGCCGGACGGCGCGGGCAGGCGGCGGCCGTCGCGGTCGCCCTCCTGCTGGTCAAGGAGGACATGGGGCTCCTGCTCGCCGGGTTCGGCCTCTACCTGCTCACCCGCCGCGGCGAGCGCCGCGCCGGCGCCGTCCACATCGCCGCCGGGCTCGCCGCGACCTGGGCCGCCTCACGGTTCGTCATCCCGGCGTTCGGCGGCGACGACGGCTACTACTGGGCGTACGGGACGCTCGGGCCCGATCTCCCGAGCGCCGCCGTCCACGCGGTCACGCACCCCTGGGACGTCCTGGCGGCCCTGGGCGACCCGCCCGCCAAGCTGGTCACGCTGCTGCTGCTCGCCGCCCCGCTGCTGCTGCTCCCGCTCGCGTCCCCGCTGACGCTCGCCGCGGTGCCGCTGCTCGCCGAGCGGATGCTGGCCACCGGCTTCGAGAACTGGTGGCAGGCGCGATACCACTACAACGCGTTCATCATCGCGGTGCTGATCCTGGCGGCGGTGGACGGTGCCGTGCGGCTGCGCGCGCGCGTCCGTGCGGCCCGCCGGGGCCCGCGCGCGCTTCCCGCCGCGGCCCTGCTGGCCGCCGCGGCCGTCACGGTGCCGTTCTTCGCGTTCGCCGGTCTCGCCGACCCGTCCCTCTACCGGCGGAACGAGCGCGCCCAGGCCGCGCGGCCGCGGCCGCGCGCGTCGCGTCCGGGGCGCTCGTCGAGGCGGCGAACAGCGTCGGCCCGGCCCTCAGCGCCCGCGCGCGCGTCCTGCTGCTGGACCGCTGGCCCCGCAGCGCGCCGTGGGTCGTCGCCGACGTCGAACGGCTGACGTTCCCGTTCCGTTCGGTGGCCGATCAGCGCCTGCGCGTCCAGGGCCTGCTGTACCTCGGGTACCGGGAGGTCTTCCGCCGGAACGGGTACGTCGTCCTGCACCACCCCGGATACCCGCCCACCGGGAATTTTGGACGTCCGTCCAATACCTCGTGAAGATCTCCCGGTCAGAATTCCGGTGAAGATGTCATTAAGGTAAAATGGCCTATCATTTTCGGTGGCTCTGCCCGATACTTGAAGTAAGTCGCGACGGCCGCGTCCGGCGCGGGCGCTCCCGCCCGCGAAACCCCCGGTAGAGCTGCCGGAGCGGCGCGGGGCGGAGGCACGGAACGAGGCTGGCGACGGTCCCGGGGCAGGCGCGGAATTCGCCCACCGCGCGCCGATGCCGCGGGTGGAAAATCCCGGCCGGAAGGTGCGCGGCGCGGGGTGGAATATGTCGAGTGGTCATGACGTGCCGACCGAGGAAGTCCGGCGCTTCGAGACCTGCGGCCGGGCGTGGATCGGCGTCCTGCGGCACGTCTGGTCCGCCGGCGAGGCCGGGATGGCCGACCGCGGCCCCATCATCGAGGGCCCGCCGCTGCTGTTCGAGATCGCCGCGCTCAGCTGGGAGGACCCGATCCTGCGCGAGCACGGCGACCGCGCCCGGCTCGTCCGCGGCGCCGAAGAACGCACCAGGCCGGACGCCCCGCCCGGCGGCGCGTCCGGCGGCCCGTCCGGCGGGCCCCGCCCGGACGCCGACCAGATCCGGTGGGTGACCGACCTCCTGCGCGCCCGCCCCTGGACCACCAGCGCGTGGGTCTCGCTCACCGTTCCCGGCGAGCCCGCCGACGGCCCGGCCGCGCTCGCCTTCCGCATCCGCGGCTACCGGCTGATCATGACCGCGATGTTCCGCGCGCAGAACGTCCACCGCGCCTACCTCGCCTACATCCCCCTGCGCGAGGTCCAGGTCGGCGTGGCCGAACGGCTCGGCCTCCCGTCCGGTCCCGTCCGCGTGTTCGTCGACGTCCCCCACGTGCAGGTCGCCGACGCCGACCGCGTCGCGACCATCCTCGCTTCCCAGCCCGAACCGAACGCGGCCTGACCAAGCTGGACATTCGGGAGTTACCGGCTGGTGTTTCCCCGGGACGCGATGACCGGGCGCGGCGAGGGATAGACTCGCCGACGGGGCGAGCGCACGACGAGGTGACTCGCGACTTCAGCTGCACGACCGCCCGCACATCCGACTTTCGAAGGACCGTTTCCTTGAGCAAGCCCGTCGTCCTCGTCGCAGAAGAACTCTCTCCCGCCGGCATCGCCGTGCTGGAGTCCGACTTCGAGGTCCGCCACGTCGACGGAAGCGACCGCGAGCAGCTGCTGCCCGCGGTGGCCGACGTCGACGCGCTGATCGTCCGCAGCGCCACCAAGGTCACCGCCGAGGTGTTCCGGCACGCCGCGAAGCTCCGCGTCGTCGCCCGCGCCGGCGTCGGCCTCGACAACGTCGACGTCGAGGCCGCCACCAAGGCGGGCGTCATGGTCGTGAACGCGCCGACGTCCAACATCGTCACCGCCGCCGAGCACGCCATCGCGCTGCTCCTGGCCACCGCTCGGAACGTGCCACAGGGCCACGCCGCGCTCAAGCAGGGCGAGTGGAAGCGGTCCAAGTACACCGGCGTCGAGCTCCAGGGCAAGACCGTCGGCGTCCTCGGCCTCGGCCGCATCGGCGTCCTGGTCGCCCAGCGCCTCGCCGCGTTCGACATGAACGTGATCGCGTTCGACCCCTACGTGCAGGCCGCCCGCGCCGCGCAGCTCGGCGTCAAGCTCGTCACCCTCGACGAACTGCTCGCCGAGAGCGACTTCATCACCGTGCACCTGCCGAAGACCCCCGAGACCCTCGGGCTCATCGGCGACGCCGAGCTCCACAAGGTCAAGCCCAGCGTGCGGATCGTCAACGCCGCCCGCGGCGGCATCGTCGACGAGGAAGCCCTCGACCTCGCGCTCAAGGACGGCCGCGTCACCGCCGCCGGTCTCGACGTGTTCAGCAGCGAGCCCTGCACCGACAGCCCGCTGTTCCACCACGACAACGTCGTGGCCACCCCGCACCTCGGCGCCAGCACCCACGAGGCGCAGGAGAAGGCCGGCACGCAGGTCGCCCGCTCGGTGAAGCTCGCGCTGTCCGGCGAGTTCGTCCCGGACGCCGTCAACGTGCAGGGCGGCGCCGTCGCCGAGGACGTCAAGCCCGGCCTCCCGCTCGCCGAGAAGCTCGGCCGGATCTTCACCGCCCTCGCCGGCGGCGTCCCGGTCCGCCTCGACGTCGTCGTCCGCGGCGAGATCGCCGAGCACGACGTCAAGGTGCTGGAGCTCGCCGCGCTCAAGGGCGTCTTCGTCGACGTCATCGAAGAGGCCGTCACCTTCGTGAACGCGCCCCTCCTGGCCCGCGACCGCGGCGTCGAGGTCACCCTCACCACCAGCGAGGACAGCCCCGACTGGCGCAACGTCGTCCAGGTGCGCGGCACCATGGCGGGCGGCGAGGTCGTGTCGGTGTCGGGCACCCTCACCGGCCCCAAGCACGCCGAGCGGCTCATCGAGATCAACGGCTACAACATGGAGCTGGTCCCGACCGCGCACATGGCGTTCTTCTCCTACGTCGACCGCCCCGGCATCGTCGGCCGCGTCGGCAAGCTGCTCGGCGACGAGCAGGTCAACATCGCCGGCATGCAGGTCGGCCGGGACGCCAAGGGCGGCCGCGCGCTGATCGCGCTCACCGTCGACTCCGCCATCCCGGCGCAGCTCGTCGACGCCATCAAGACCGAGGTCGGCGCCGACATGGGCCGTCGCGTCGACCTGGACGGCTGACCCGGTCCGACCGCCGCGGGGGCGGGCGCCCGGCATCGCGCCGGACGCCCGCCCCGCGCCGTCCGGCACACTTTGCATCTCGGATACTGAGATTTTCGGCCACCTATCGGGACTTCATCCCGACGGTGCGGGTACCGTGGCGGAGAGTATGCGGCGCTTCGTGGTAATCCTTCGCTGCCGCAGCGGGGCCTGATCATCGGCGGGCCGTCCCGCTGCGGGTGCAGCGCACGGCCGTGAGCCCGATGCCGCGCCGGACCGTGCGACCCACGGTCGTCCGGCGCCCCGCACGCCATCCGCTCAGCGATTCGGAGCTCTCCCATGGACACCACCCGCACCACGCCCGCCGCCCAGCCCGCCGACGACGCCCGCGACGATCCGCCCGCGCCCTGCAGACCGCCCTGGACCGCCGCGACAACGGCGGCAGCCCCACCCGCTGACACGGCGCCCGGACCGGAGCCGTCCGCGCGTTTTGCCGGACGCGGCCCGGCGGGGCAGGGTTGAGGCATGACGTCGAGTTCCCGCGTGGACGCCGAGTACGCCGAGTACGGCGAGGTCGTCGAGGTGCTGCGGGACGTCGGCCGGATCGGGCCGTTCTTCGAGATCCGCACCGACCCGGCGGAGGAGGCCGACCCCACGTGGCGTCCGTTCCCGGAGACCGATCGTGACCGGCTCGGCGAGCTGACCGACCGGTACGCCGAACGGCTCGGCACGTCCGAACGCCGGGTGGCGGCGTCCATCCTGTTCCAGGGGCTCGCGTCCCGGCTGTGGTCGCCGCTGGTCGCGGCGGCGGCGCGGGGCGTCGTGCCCGGCCTCGCGGGGCTGCACTGGCGGTGGGCGCCCGGCGCGCCCGTCGCCGCTGTGGCGGCCGCGCCCGCCGGGCGGCGCACCGGCGGGACCGGCGACGCCGCGCGCTCGTCCACGGCGAAGTCGTCGACCGGGTCCTCGCACCGCTCAAGGACGCCATGACGGGCGTCGTCCGGCTCGCCGACGGGCTGGTGTGGGGGAACGCCGCGTCGGCGCTCGCGGGGAGCCTGAACGTGGGCCCGCGCGACGCCGCACGGGCGGCGATCGTCCGGCACCTGCTCGCGCTCCCGCCGCTGGACGGCACCGGCGAGCTGGGCCCCGCCGGGTTCGTCCGGCGGAGCTGCTGCCTGTACTACCGGGTGCCGCCCGGCGGCGGGTTGTGCGGCGACTGCGCCCTGGTCCGTACCTCTGTGGGGGGACGACCCCCCACGCCCCCCGGCACGAGCGCCTGACCGCCGCCCTCCGCTCCGCTCCGGGGGGCGGTCAGGCGCGGACCGGCGGCGTCCGGCGGGTGAGCGCCCGCTCGGCGAGCAGGCCGAACACGACGCCCAGCGTCGTCCACAGCGCCAGCTGGATCCCGAGCGACGCGATCCGGAAGTCCCACAGGACGGTGGCGGGGAAGCCGTCCGGGAGCGCGTCGGGGTCGGGGGTGAGGCGGTTCGCGGCGGCGATCGGCACCACGAAACCGGCGGCGGTCGCGACGGCCGCGTTCCAGGCGCCCAGCCGGGGGACGAGGCGGCGGCCGACGATCACCGCGGCGGCCGTCGCCAGGACGCCGAGCGCCGCCGTCCCGAAGTACAGGACGGTCCGGCTCCCGATCGTCTCCGGAGCGCCGACGGGCCGGGGGCGTCGGCGGGTACTTCAGGAACGGGACGAGCGCGAGCGCGACGAACCCGGCCAGTGCGACCACGGCGGCGGTGGCGCGGGCGCCGAGCGCGCCGAGGCGGCCCTGCGCGAACGCGAAGGCGATCGCGAAGAGGCCGCCGACCGCGACCCCGTACACGCCGACCGCGGTGATCAGCCCGGCGGTCTGCTGCGCGGTGCGGCTCACGACCTCCTCCCCGTGCGCGTGGTCGCCCGCGGCGTGCGCCGCGGCCTCCTCGAACGCGATGGCGTCGGCGACCCGCGGCTCACCGTAGATCCAGGCGACGACCAGGGCGAGCGCGGCGGCGGCGAGGCCCGCGAGCATTCCTCTGACGAGCAGTTGTCTCATCATCGCGGCGGCCTCAGTGGCAGGGGAAGCCGAGCAGGTGCCGGCCGTCGTGGGTGAACTCGTGGATCCAGGTGCCGCCGAAGACGGACGTCGCGCCCTGCTCGGCGCCGACGAAGTAGATCAGGACCGCGGCCAGGACGACCGCGAAGACCGCCCAGGGCAGGATCTCGCGGACCGGGACGCGGACGGGCGCCGGACGTGCGTCGGGCGCCTCGGCTGACGGGACGGCGTGCTGTGCCATCGCGGAGTCTCCTCACGGGGGTCGCTCGCCCCCTGTCGCGGGAGGACGACGGGTCAGTGTCCTGACTCCCAGATCGACGCCTCCCGCCGACCTTCCGGCCGTGCGGCCGTGGTCCTGATGGCGGGGGCTCCCTGGTCACAGTGGCGGGACCGTCCCGGAATCGCACCGGGTTCCTGCGCACCGTCGCCTCGATGTGTAGTTGTCGACCACGAGAGTCTCCCGGGAAACCGGTCCGGTCAAGGCCGGACTGCCCGGAATGCGAGATGGAAGCCCATGCAGTGAGACGTTTGCAGTAGAGTTCGCGCATGGCATCCCGCAGCATCCGTCTGGCCGTGATCCCCGGTGACGGGATCGGCCCCGAGGTGGTCGCCGAAGGACTGAAGGTCCTCGAGGCGGTCGCGCCGTCCGGCGGCCTGAAGTTCGAGCAGACCTCCTACGACCTGGGCGCCGCCCGCTGGCACCGGACGGGCGAGACACTGCCCGACTCGGTCCTGGCCGAGCTGCGCGAGCAGGAGGTCGTCCTGCTGGGCGCGGTCGGCGATCCGAGCGTGCCGAGCGGCGTGCTGGAGCGCGGGCTGCTGCTGCGGACCCGGTTCGAACTCGACCACTACGTCAACCTGCGTCCGGTCAAGCTGTTCCCGGGCGTCACGACCCCGCTCGCGGGCGTCACCCCGGACGACATCGACATGATCGTCGTCCGCGAGGGGACCGAGGGCCCGTACACCGGCGTCGGCGGCGTCCTGCGCAAGGGCACCCGGCACGAGGTCGCGACGCAGGAGAGCGTCAACACCGCGTTCGGCGTCGAGCGGGTCGTCCGGTACGCGTTCGAGGTCGCGGCGTCGCGTCCGCGCAAGCACCTGACGCTCGTCCACAAGGACAACGTGCTGACGTTCGCGGGCGACCTCTACCAGCGGACGCTGCAGCGCGTCGCCGAGGAGTACCCGCAGGTCACGACCGCCTACACGCACGTCGACGCGGCCACGATGTTCTTCGTGAACGACCCGGGCCGGTTCGACGTCGTCGTCACCGACAACCTGTTCGGCGACATCATCACCGACATCGGCGCCGCGATCGCGGGCGGCATCGGCCTCGCCGCGTCCGGCAACGTGAACCCGGACCGGACGGCGCCGTCCATGTTCGAGCCCGTGCACGGCAGCGCCCCCGACATCGCGGGGCAGGGCAAGGCCGACCCGACCGCCACGATCCTGTCGGTCGCGATGCTGCTCGACCACGTCGGCGCGGCGAGGCGGCGCGCCGCGTCGAGCGGGCGGTGTCGGACGACCTGGGCGAGCGCGCCGCGTTCGGCGCCCGATCGACCGCGCAGGTCGGCGACGCGATCGCCAAGCGAGTATCCGGCTAGGGGCGCGTCTCCCGACCGGATCTGGGACACTCCGGGCGCGCCGTGCGGCGCGCCCGGTTTTCCGTGTGCGCCGTTACCGAGGAGTCACCTCCACGAAGTACGACAATAAGGACTAAAGGCGCCTATGCGGCGACGGAGCCGCACCGGCGATCCGCGAGAGGACAACCGCGATGAGCACCAACCTGGACTTCGAGATCACGCTCACCGACCGGCCCGCGTCGGCCGCCGAGCGCGAGCGCGTCCTGGCCGACCCGGGCTTCGGCCGGCACTTCACCGACCACATGGTCACGATCCGCTACTCGGCGGACCGCGGCTGGTACGACGCGAAGCTCGAACCGTACGGGCCGATCCCGATGGACCCGGCGAGCCAGGTGTTCCACTACGCGCAGGAACTCTTCGAGGGCCTCAAGGCGTACAAGCAGCCCGACGGCTCGATCGTCACGTTCCGTCCGTACATGAACGCCGCGCGGATGAACCGCTCCGCGAAGCGGATGGCCATGCCGCAGATCCCCGACGAACTGTTCGTGCGGGCCTGCGAGCTGCTCGTCGGCACCGACCGCGCGTGGGTCCCCGACACCGAGGGGCACAGCCTCTACCTGCGTCCGTTCATGTTCGCGACGACCCGCGCGCTCGGCGTCAACAACCCGGCGAACGAGTTCCTGTTCATGGTCATCGCGTCCCCGTCGGGGCTGTACTACCCGCGCGGCATCAAGCCGGTCTCGGTGTGGCTGTCGCAGGACTACACGCGCGCGGCGCCCGGCGGCACCGGCGAGGCCAAGTTCGGCGGCAACTACGCGGCGTCCTTCGCCGGCCAGGCCGAGGCCGTCGAGCAGGGCTGCGACCAGGTCGTCTGGCTCGACGCGGTGGAGCACCGCTGGGTCGAGGAGGTCGGCTCGATGAACCTCATGTTCGTCTACGGCTCCGGCTCGGACGCGCGCATCCTCACCCCCGCGCTCACCGGCACCCTCCTCGCCGGCATCACCCGCGACTCGATGCTCAAGCTCGCGCCCGACCTCGGCATCCAGGCCGAAGAGGGCAAGATCAGCATCGACGAGTGGCAGGCGGGCTGCGAGTCGGGCGCGATCACCGAGGTGTTCGGCTGCGGCACCGCCGCGATCATCAGCCCCGTCGGTCACGTCAAGGGCCGCGACCGCGAGTGGACGATCGGCGACGAGCCCGGCGAGATCTCGATGCGCCTCCGCGAAGAACTCATCGGCATCCAGTACGGCACCAAGCCCGACCCCTACGGCTGGGTTCATAAGATCGCCTAAGGGCAGCCCCGGCTTGGGCGGCCCCGACCGCCCAAGCCGAACCGTCCCGAAGACCACGCGCGCTGAGGCCGGGCGGCCTCCGTGGTCAATCGTTCTTCGTCACGCCTACGCCGCGCAGGTCCAGTTTGCCGATGTCCTGCACGACCAGGTCGGCGCTGCCGACGACGTCCGGGCGGGCAAGGACGACGCTGGAGAACTGCACGATCGGCACGTGGACGGGGTTCTCGACCAGGTAGGCGGAGATCTTCCGGTACGCCTGTTCCCGTTCGGTGCTGCCCGCGGGGAGCCGCTGGGCCTCCTCGGCCATCTTCTTGAGCGCGGGGTCCGCGGGGCCTGGATCGTCGACTCCGAGGTAGGTGCCGTTGAGCGTCTGCGAGGGGTCGGCGAAGGCGAGCAGGCTGCCGACCTGGGCCTGGGTGTCGCCCTTGCGCCAGTTCGGCAGTCCCTCGGTCGGGCTCAGGGGAGACAGTTCGACCTTGAGACCGATGTCGGTGAGCGACTGCTGGACGATCTCGGCGATGAGGTCGAACGGGGGAGTGGTGTACTGGACGAGCGTCACGCTCGCCCCCTCGGCGTCGGCCCGGCGCAGGAGCGCGCGGGCTGCGTCGGGGTCGTAGGGGTTCTTGTCGAGGGCCGGGTCGAAGCCGAGGTAGCCCTTGTTGAACGGCTGGTAGGCGGGCGGGTTGATGTCGCGGAGGGCGTGCGCGACCTTGGGACGGTCGATGGCGAGGTGCACGGCGCGGCGGACGCGGACGTCGTCTAAGGGCGCGAGTCCGGTGTTGAGGAACACGCCGTAGGAGATGGGCGACAGCGCTTGTTCCCAGTGGAAACCCTGCGATTCGAGGGATTTCGACATCGAGTCGTGGGGCGGGCCCTGGAAGAAGGCGGCGTCCAGCCGGCCCGACCGGACGGCGTTGTAGCGGGCGTTCGCGTCCAGCATCGTGGTGATCGTCTGTTTCTCGGCGAGCGCGGCGTCGGGGTCCCAGTGCCCGTCCCAGCGTTCGTAGACGACGTCGCCGTCCTTGGCCGCGGAGACGAGCTCGTACGGACCGGATCCGGCGGGGCGGGTCCGCAGGTCGGTGTCGAACGCGGCGGGGCTGATCATCATCCCGGCGCTGCTGTCGGCGAGGCTCCACAGGAGGCCGGGGTCGGGGTGGCTCAGGTGGAACACGACGTGGGCCGGGTCGGCGACCTCAACCCGCTCCAGGCTTTCGAGGAGGCTCGACACCGTCGAGTCCGGGCCCCGGGCGCGTTCCATGTTGGCGGCGACGGCTTCGGCGTCGAAGCGGGTGCCGTCCTGGAAGGCGACGTCGCCGCGCAGCTCGAACGTGACGCTCAGGCCGTCCTCGGAGATCTTGTGGGACGTGGCGAGCTGCGGGGCGAGTTCGACGCCGTCCGGGCCGTCGGCCAGGGTGAGGAGGCTGTCGTAGAGGGGCCGCATCCAGATCGAGTCGGCGGTGCTGATCGGCCGGTGCGGGTCGAGGGAGTTCATCCCGAACGGCAGCCCGATGCCGAACTCGGCGCCGCGGTCCGCCGCGGCGACGGCGTCGGCCGGTGCACGGCCGCCGGGCCCGGCGGGGGTGCCCGCGCACGCCGCGGCCAGCAGGACGGCCGCGAGGCACGCGATCACGCGAGTGGCGGGGATCTTCACGGGCCCTCCGTTCGCGGGGGACGGCGGCGCGGGTCGGCCACCGGGACGGCGTCGAGCAGGGTGCGGGTGTACGGGTGCCGGGGGTCGGCGAAGAGCGTCGCGGTGTCGGCCTCCTCGACGATCTCGCCCCGGTACATCACCGCGATGCGGTCGGCGATCATCCGGACCAGCGACAGGTCGTGGGACACGAAGACGTACGCGACGCCGCGCTCGCGCTGCAGCTCGCGCAGCAGGTTGATGACCTGGGCGCGGATCGAGACGTCGAGCGCCGCGACGGGCTCGTCGCAGACGACGAGGTCCGGTTCGACGGCGAGCGCGCGGGCGATCGCGATGCGTTGCAGCTGCCCGCCGGAGAATTCGTGGGGGTAGCGTTCCGTCTGGTGTTCGGCGATGCCGACGCGGTCGAGGAGTTCGAGCACCCGCTGCCGCAGCTCCGTTCCGCCGAGCCCGAAATGGACGGTCAGCGGTTCGCCGACCGCCTGCGCGACGACCATGCGCGGGTCGAGCGACGAGTAGGGGTCCTGGAAGATCATCTGCATGCGTTTGCGCAGCGCGCGCATCCGTTTCGCGGGCTGGGCGAGCACGTCGGTGCCGTCGAGCGTGACCGTGCCCGCGTCGGGGCGGATCAGCCGCAGGACGAGCCGGCCGACGGTCGACTTGCCCGCCCCGGACTCGCCGACGACGGCGAGCGTCTGCCCGCGCGCGACCCGCAGGTCGACGCCCCGCACCGCGTGCGTCCAGCCCGTCGGCCTGCCGATGAGGGAGTGTCCGGTGGGGAACGACTTCGTCAGGCCGGTGGCCTCCAGCAGGGTCTCGCTCATCGGACGCCCTCCAGTGCGAGCGTGTCCGCCAGCAGGCAGCGGACGAGCGCGCCGTCGCCCGCCGGGACGAGGCCGGGCGCCTCGCTCGCGCAGCGGTCCGCGGCGTGCGCGCAGCGGGGATGGAACCGGCAGCCCGCGGGCCAGGCGTGCGCCGGGGGGACGACGCCGGGGATGGCGACGAGGTCGGCGCCGTCGCGCGCGTTCGGGACGGACCGCAGCAGCGCGGCCGTGTAGGGGTGCCGGGGGCGCAGGAACAGGTCCTCGACGGGGGCCTGCTCGACGATCTGCCCGGCGTACATCACCGCGACCCGGTCGCACATCTGGGCGATCACGCCGAGGTCGTGGGAGATGAACAGGACGGCGAGCCCCAGTTCGTCCTGCAGGTCGCGGATGAGCCGCAGGACCTGGGCCTGGGCGGTGACGTCGAGGGCCGTCGTGGGCTCGTCGGCGATCAGCAGCTTCGGCGAGCAGCAGAGCGCGATCGCCAGCATGACGCGCTGCGCCATGCCGCCGCTGAACTGGTGCGGGTACTCGTGCACGCGCCGGGCGGCGGCGGGGATCCCGACCAGCTCCAGCATCTCGACGGCGCGCCTGCGCGCGTCGCGGCGCGAGATCCCCAGGTGGGCGCGCATGGTCTCGGCGATCTGGTCGCCGACGGTGAACGCCGGGTCGAGGCTGCGCCGGGACTCCTGGAAGATCATCCCGATCTCGTTGCCGCGAACCCTGCGCAGTTCCCGCCGGGGCAGCCCGCGCAGTTCGCGGCCGTCCAGCCGCACCGAGCCCGCGGGCGTCCGGCCGCCGGACGGGCCGACCATCCCGAGCACCGCCAGCGACGTGACGGTCTTGCCCGAGCCGGACTCGCCCACGAGCCCGAACGTCTCGCCGGAGCGGACGGTGAAGCACACCTCGCGGGCCACCTGGACGGGGCCGTGCTCGGTGCGGAACTCGACCGTGAGGCCCTTGACTTCGAGCAGCGGCGCGGACGGGGCGGGCTCGTTCGGGTCCGTCATGTCACGCCCCCACCCGGTTCTGCCGTCCGACCGCGTCCCGCAGCGCGTCGCCCAGCACCGAGAACGCCATGATGGTCAGGACGATCATCAGCGACGGCGCGAACAGCGGGAACGCCGAGCCGTAGATGTTGTCGAAGGCGTCGCGGAGCATGCTGCCCCAGGACGCCGTGGGCGGCCGCGCGCCCAGTCCGAGGAAGCTGAGGCTGGCCTCGGCGGTCACGACCAGCCCGAGCGCGAACGTCGTCTGCACCAGCAGCGGCCCGGCGGCGTTCGGCAGGACGTGCCGGAAGAGGATCCGCGGCGTCGAGAAGCCCAGCGCGACGCAGGCTTCCACGTAGGTCTCGTTCCGCACCGAGTAGGCGGCGCCCCGCGCCACCCGGAAGAAGCGCGGGGCGAGCGTGATGCCGACCGCGATCATCGCGTTCGTCAGGCCCGGCCCGAGGATGCCCACGATCGCGAGGGCGAGGATCAGCGACGGCAGCGACAGCAGCACGTCCGAGAGCCAGTTCAGGACGGTGTCGAGCCGCCGTCCGACGAACCCGGCGAGCAGCCCCGCCGGGAAGCCGAGCACGACGGCCAGCGCGATCGCCTGCACGGCGGCCAGCAGCGTCACCCGCGAGCCCTCGATGAGGCGGCTGAGATTGTCCCGGCCCAGGCTGTCGGTGCCCAGCCAGTGCTCCCCGCTCGGCGGTTGCAGCAGGAGCATGAGGTCCTGGCGGGCGGGGTCGTGCGGGGTGATGATCGGCGACAGCAGCGCGACGCCTGCGAGCAGCGCGGCGAAGGCGGCCGCCGCGACGGCGGCGGGGTTGCGCAGCAGCCGCCGCAGCGTCCGCCCGCTCCCGCGGCCCCGGGCGGGGGCTTTGCGCGCGGACGGCCCGTCCTTGGCGACCGGTGTCTTGTCCGAGGCGGCGTGGACGGTCATCGGGTGGTCCTCCCGGTCATGTCCGTACCTTGGGGTTGAAGTAGCCGTACGCGATGTCGACGACCACGTTCGCGAGCAGCACGCCGATCCCGCTGATCAGGACGACGCCCTGGATGAGCACGACGTCGCGGGTGAGGACGGCGTTCATGGCCAGCGACCCGAAGCCGTTCATCCCGAAGATCAGCTCGACGACGACGGCGCTGCCGAGGATGTGCCCGACCTGCAGCCCGAGCACGGTCACGACCGGCGTGGCCGCGTTCTTCGCCGCGTGCTTGCCGATCACCCACCGCTCCCGCAGCCCCTTCGCGCGGATCGCCCGGATGTAGTCCTGCTCGAACGTGTCGACCATCGAGCCGCGGGTCTGCCGCGCGAGTTCGGCGGCGGCCAGCAGCGCCAGCGCGAGGCCCGGCAGCAGCAGGTGCCGCAGCCACGTGCCGACGCCCTCGCCGAGGGGCGCGTAGCCGCCGGTGGGCAGCCAGGCGCGCTGCAGCGCGAAGAAGATGATGAGCGCGAGCCCGACGACGAACGGCGGGACCGCCTGGATCACCGCGGCCACGGCGGTGACGGCCCGGTCGGCGAGGCCGCCGCGCCGCAGCGCCGCCAGCGTCCCCGCCGGGATCGCGATGAGCACCGCGAACACCATGGCGACGAGCCCGATCGACAGCGTGATCGGCAGCGCCTCGCAGATCCGGTCCCAGACCGGCGTGCCGCTGCCCGGCGAGCGGCCGAGGTCGCCGTGGAGCACGCCCCACACGTACGAGCCGAACCGCTCGAAGAGCGAGTCGTCCAGGTTCAGGTCGGCGCGGACGGCGGCGATCGCCTCCGGCGTGGCGTCCTCCCCGGCCATGATCGCCGCCGGATCGCCCGGCATGAGCTCGACCAGCAGCAGCGCGACCAGCATGACGCCCAGCAGGGCGGGGACCGTCGTGATCAGGCGGCGGGCGAGAAGCTTCAGCACGCGATCACCGCTTCGTGACGCCGACGCGGCGGAAGTCGAGCTTGCCGACGTCCTGCACGACGAGGTTCTCGCTGCCCACGGCCTCGGGACGGGCCAGCACGACGGTGGAGTACTGGACGACCGGCACGTGCACCGGGTTCTCGACCAGGTAGGCGCCGATCGCCTGGTACGCCTTCTCCCGTTCCGTGCTCCCCACCGGCAGCGCCCGCGCGTCCTTCGCCATCCGCTCCAGCTTCGGGTCGGCCGGGCCGGGGTTCTCCTTGCTGAGGTAGGTGCGGGTCAGCGTCTGCGCGGGTTCGGCATAGTGCAGCATCGTGCCGACGTACGCCTGGGACCGGCCCTCGCGCCAGATCGCGTGGCTCTCGGTGGCGCTCTTGGGCGACAGCCGCACCTTCAGGCCGATGTCGGTGAGCGCCTGCTGGACGACCTCGGCGAGCGTGTCGTGCGGCGACGTCGTGACCTGCAGGATCGTCACGGTCGCGCCCTCCGCGCCGGCCTCGCGGATCAGCGCCCGGGCGCGTTCCGGGTCGTAAGGGTTCTTGTGCAGCTTCGGGTCGAAGCCGAGATAGCCCTTGTTGAAGGTCTGGTAGGAGGGCGGGTTGAGGCCCCGGAGGACCTGCTCGGAGATCTTGGGACGGTCGACGGCCAGGGACACCGCGCGCCGGACGCGGACGTCGTCGAACGGCGCCGTCCCGGTGTTCAGCAGGACGCCGTACGAGATCGGCGACAGCGACAGCTCCCAGTGGTAGCCCTGCTCGCCGAGCGGCTTCGACACCGAGTCGATGGGCGGCGACATGTTGGCGGCGTCGTACTGCCCGGAGCGCACCCCGTTGAAGCGGGCGTTGGCGTCGGGGATGGTGCTGATGGTCAGCTTCTTCGCGAGGGCGGCGTCGCGGTCCCAGTGCCCGTCCCGGCGCCGGTAGACGACGTCGGCGTCCTTGGTCGCGGACACGAGCTCGTACGGCCCGGAACCGGCGGGTTCGGCCTTCAGGTCGGTGCCGAACGCGGCCGGGTCGATCATCATCCCGGCGGAACTGTCGGCGAGGGTCCAGGGCAGGCCCGGGTCCGGATGGGACAGGTGGAACACGACGTGCGTCGGGTCGACGACCTCGACGCGGTCGAGCGCGTCGATCCGTCCGGAGATCGTCGAGTCCGGGCCCTTGGCGCGCTCCATGTTCGCGGCGACGGCCTCGGCGTCGAACCGGGCGCCGCTCTGGAAGGTCACGTCGTCGCGCAGGACGAAGTCGATGCTGCGCCCGTCCGGCGCGACCTCGTACGAGGTCGCCAGCTGCGGGGCGATCTTCACCCCGTCGGGGCCCTTGGCGAGTGTGAGGAGGCTGTCGTAGACGGGCCGCATCCAGATGGAGTCGGAGGGGTTGACCGGCCGGTGCGGATCGAGGGAGTTCATTCCGATGCTGATCGCGAACCGGAAGGCGGCGTCGCGGTCGGCCGCCGCGACGGCGTCGACCTGGGTGGCGCCCGTTCCGCCCGTGCCCGTCGAGCCGCTGCACGCGGCGGTGACGAGCACGAGCGCCGCCACGAGGCAGGAGACGAACCGGGCGGGGAGGGACCTGGAGGGAGGCTTCATCGACTGTCCCTTCGCTGGTCATGGCGGGAGGGCCGCGTTTCCGCATTGAAGCATGTGAGCGTTCACTTATCAATGCTTCATGTCAATGCTTCACATGATGAGCGGGGCACGGACGGGCGCGGACGCGCGGCGCGGCGGGCCGCGCGGCCGTCCGGGGGCGCGCGGCCGGTCTCGGATCATGAGACGGCGTTCCGAGCATCGAGCGGCCTGTGGCACACTGGGTCGCATCATGCGCCACAGCCTCGTGATTATCGGCTGGCGCGCCGGCATCTGACGGGACATCGCCGGCGCGCAGACCTCTCACGTCCGTGAGGGGTCTTTTTTGTGTCCTGGCGCCGATCCGCCCATATCTGGGGGTTTCCGAAACCATGCAAGGTGACGCTTTCCACGTCTACGACACCACCCTGCGCGACGGCTCGCAGCAGGAGGGCCTCAACCTCTCCGTGGCCGACAAGCTCGCCATCGCGCGGCACCTCGACGACCTGGGCATCGGCTTCATCGAGGGCGGCTGGCCGGGCGCCAACCCCAAGGACACCGAATTCTTCAGGCTCGCTCGGACCGAGCTGAACCTGAAGCACGCGCGGCTCACCGCGTTCGGCGCGACCCGCCGAGCCGGGGTGAAGGCGGCCGACGACCCGCAGGTCGCCGCGCTGCGCGACTCCGGCGCGTCCGTCGTGACCCTGGTCGCCAAGAGTCACGACAGGCACGTCGAACTGGCCCTCCGCACCAGCCTGGAGGAGAACCTCGCGATGATCCGCGACACGGTCTCCCACCTGCGTGCGGAGGGCCAACGCGTCTTCCTGGACGCCGAGCACTTCTTCGACGGCTACAAGGCGAACCGCGCGTACGCGCTGGAGGCCGTCCGCACCGCCGCCGAGGCGGGCGCCGACGTCGTCGCGCTGTGCGACACCAACGGCGGCATGCTGCCGGACGAGCTCGCCGACGTCGTCCACGACGTGGTCTCGCTCGGCGTACGGGTCGGCATCCACTGCCACGACGACTCGGGCTGCGCGGTCGCGAACTCGCTCGCCGCCGTGAAGGCCGGCGCGACGCACGTCCAGGGGTGCGCCAACGGGTACGGCGAGCGCAGCGGCAACGCGAACCTGTTCACGCTCGTCGGGAACCTGCAGCTCAAGCGGGGAATGAACCTCGTGCGCGACGAGCAGCTCGCCGAGATGACCCGGATCGCGCACGCCGTCTCCGAGGCCACCAACGTCACGCCGAGCTCGCAGCAGCCGTACGTGGGCGTGTCGGCGTTCGCGCACAAGGCGGGGCTGCACGCGTCCGCCGTCAAGATCGACCCGGACCTGTACCAGCACATCGACCCGGCGGCCGTCGGCAACGACATGCGGATGCTCGTCTCCAGCATGGCCGGGCGCGCCTCGGTCGAGCTGAAGGGCCGCGAGCTCGGCTACGACCTGTCCGGCGACAAGGCGAAGGCCGTCGTCGACCGGGTCAAGGAGCTGGAGTCGACCGGCTACACCTTCGAGGCCGCCGACGCGTCGTTCGAGCTGCTGCTGCGCGAGGAGCTGACGGGCGTCCGGCAGCGGCACTTCGAGGTCGAGTCGTGGCGGTCGATCGTGGAGCGCCGTCCGGACGGCTCCATGGTCAGCGAGGCGACCGTGAAGCTGCACGCCAAGGGCGAGCGGATCATCGCGACCGGCGAGGGCAACGGCCCCGTCAACGCCCTCGACAACGCGCTCCGCCTCGCGCTCGAACGGCTGTACCCGGAGCTGGCGCGGCTCGAACTCGTCGACTACAAGGTCCGCATCCTGGAGGGCGCGCACGGCACCGACGCCCGCACCCGGGTCCTGATCGAGTCGGGCGACGGCACCCGCGAGTGGGGCACGGTCGGCGTCGAGGACAACGTCATCGCCGCGTCCTGGCAGGCGCTGGAGGAAGCCGTCACCTACTGCCTGCTCCACGCGGGGCACGAAGCCGGCTGACGCATCCATCCGCCGCCGCGGGGCATGATCGGTGCATGAGCACCGATGTGACCGACAATCCCTCCGAGCAGCGCTACGACGTCACCGTGGACGGCGCCCCCGCCGGGTTCGCCGAATACGAACCCGGCGAGGGCGTCGTCATGTTCACGCACACCGAGGTCGACCCGGCCTTCAAGGGGCAGGGCGTCGGCGGCGCGCTGGCCCGCGGAGCGCTCGACGACGTGCGCGCCAAGGGGCTGCGCGTCGTCCCGCTGTGCCCGTTCATCAAGGGGTGGATCGAGAAGCACCCCGACTACCACGACCTCGTGGCCCGCTGACGGACACGGCCCGCTGACGGACACGGCGGCGTCCGGCCCGTCCGACGGGACGGACGGACGCCGCGCCCGCGTCCGGCGCTACGACTTCGGCTCGGCGCTCTGGACGACCTCGAAGCTCCACAGCTCCGCGCCGGCCGCCGCCGGGCCGCCGTGCCCGTGGCCGTGCCCGTGCCCCTCCCCGGCGGGGCGGTCCTTGGCGGCTCGGCGTGCCCTGCTGGAACTGCCGGCTCTCGGTCCAGCGCTTGAAGTCCTCCTCGGAACGCCACTTCGTGTACACCAGGTACCGGTCCTGGCCCTCGACCGGGCGGAGCAGCTCGAAGCCCTCGAACCCCTCGGCCGACTCCACCAGTCCGGCCCGGCCGGCGAACCGGCGCTCGATCTCCTCGCGCATCTCCGGCTGCACGGTCAGGACGTTGATCTTCACGACGGACAACGCGGGTCTCCTTCGCTTCGGGTGCGTGCTCTCCCTGCATCGTCCTACACGCCCCCGCGACGACGACCCCCCGCCCCGTTCGTCGGACCGGGAGCACGGGCGGCCGGATCACGGCGGCACGCGGCAGGTCAGCGGGTCCGGCGGACCGCGGTGTCCTCGTGGATGCGGGGGACGGCGGGCTCCGGGGCGATCGGTTTCTCGAACACCGCGCCGGACGGCGAACGGTCGCTCGTCGTCCGGGTGGCGATGTGCTGGAAGCCGCGCTCCTTGTAGTAGCCGTGCAGTTCGGCGTTGTCCGACCAGACGTCGATCCTGATCAGGTTCGCCGACGGCAGCGCCGACCGTCCCTTGCGGCCCGCCCAGTCGATCAGCTCGGCGCCCAGCCCGAGGCCCGCGTGTCCCCGTTCGATGACGAGCCGGTGCAGGTAGACGGCGTCGACCCGGCGCTCCCGGGCCGTCCACAGCTCCTCGTGGCCGGTCAGCCGGAACGTCACCGTGCCGATCGGGTTCGAGTCCGGCCGGTTCGAGTCGAGCGGGGCGGCGTCGTCGAAGAGCAGCCACGTCTCCGCGTTCAGCAGCCCGTCGTACACCCGCTTGCTCCGGCCGTCCGGATGCGGCCACGGCCGGTTCCACTGGCGCGTCGCGGGCTTCTCCGCCCGGAGCCACTCGGCGGCCCCGTCGATCAGCCCGAGGACGACGCCGAGCTCGTCCGTCCGGGCGAGGCGGATGCGGTAGCCGGAAGGTGGGACCCGGCGGCGCTGCCGGATCCCGGTGTCTGTGTCCACGTGTTCCTGCGTTTCGGAAGTGGTCGCGGATGCCGGAGTCCCGGCGCCGCCGTCGTCGGTCGCCGTCAGGCGTCGTCGTCGCCGGGCGGCGAGATGTCGCGTGCGCCGCCCTGTCCGGGGCGGGTGAGGACGTCGTCCGGTACGTCCCCGGCGTTGTAGTGCAGGCGCGTCCGGTCGGCGGGCCAGATCGTCATGGTGAGACGGAAGGCCCGGCCGCTCTCGGAGTACGCCGTCCGGGCGGTCTCGAAGACGACGTCGGCGGCGGAGTCGCCGAGGCTGAAGAACTGCTTCTCGTGCTCGTTCGGGATGCGCGCCCGGATCTCGTCGTGGAAACCGACCTCGGTGTAGCCGAGGGTCTCCTTCAGGTACGCGACCGCGCCCTCGGGGATGTTGCGCGGCTTGAGGAGCCGGGACGCCCCCGCGGTCGCGAAGTCCAGCGGATAGTACGACGTCTGCATCGCCCAGGCGCGTCCGTCCAGGTAGAGGAGTTGGTGCCGGGAGATGAACTCGGTCTCCTCCTCCGTCTGCAGGTACCAGGAGATCAGCTGCGACCCTTCCTGGACCTCCACCTTGACCGGTGAGACGGTCACCGTGCGGCCCGCCGGGATGAACGCGTCCCGGTTGTACCACTCGCCGTCGCCGCCGCCGGGCGAGAGGCCGAGCGCGGCGGCGGACAGGGTGACGTGGTCGGCCTGCGGGCGGTGGACGACGAACGTGCCCTTGCCCTGCTCGGACGTGACGGCGCCCTGCTTCTGCAGCCACGACAGCGCCTCGCGGACGGTGTTGCGCGAGACGCCGTAGTGCAGTTCGAGGTCCTTCTCCGGCGGCAGCCGCCGCCGGGTGGCGGCCCCGTCGCCCGGCGCGAGATCACCGCGCTCGATACGCCGGAGCAGGTCTTCGGCGACATCGCGCCAGCGCGGAGGCGTCGTGCGGGCCATGGCGGTTCCGCTCCCTTCCGACCTGTCCACCTGTGACGTCCGGCCGTGGTCGGCCCGGAAACCGGACATCAGGGACCAAACAAGCTCTTCCCGTCCAACATGTTTGCAACCTCTAAAAAGGGTAACACTGTGAATGAGAGGCTTGTTGGTACAAGTCAATGAACTGAAGACCGAGACAAGCCTAGCAGGCGGAAGTGTTCGAGACAGGGCACATCCCGGATGCGTGGAGGAGGAGGACAGCATGAACGTCGTCTACTTGTGGGTGCTCGGGCCGACGCTGCTGTTCGCGGTCCTGTCGCTCTACGTCGTGTTCGCGGGCCGGTCCACGAAGAACGTGGTGTTCCGGACCCGCTCCCGGGTGGGCGCCCCGGCCGCCGGCCGGGAGGCGCTGCTGGTGAACGTGGTGGTCCGGGACCTGCCCGGGCCCGACCGCGGCGCGGTGCGGCCGCCCGTCGGCGCGTCCGGCGCACCCGGTGTGACGACGCCGCTTTGACGGGGACCGAGTGACGGGGACCGAGTGACGAGGGCTGAGTGACGGGGGACTGAATGACGACGTCCCGCCGGGCGTCCCGACAGGGACGGGCGGGCGGGACGCGGCCCGGTTGGGGAGGGGGCGGGCGCCCTGGGTCGAGGCGCCCGCCGCCGGGTCGCGGACGGGAAGCGGGTCGGAAGCGGGCCGGAGGGCGCAGGGGCGGAGGGCGGAGACGGCAGGGGCGGCGGACCGGGCGGCGATGGCTTCCGGAACTGCGCGGAAGGGAGGTTTGGGGGCAAAGGGGTTGTTTTGTGCTGCCCATTCATGGATATTTAGGTAGCGAAACAGGACATATCGGGTTCTCGCCCCCCATACTTCGATTGAAGTCACGTAGAGAGGGAGCCCCAGTGACCGGCGACATTCGACCCCTGCCGCACCCGGACCCCTTCGTCGACGTCACCCGCGGCTATATCACCGCCGTCGCCGACGAGTTCACGGACCGCGGAGTGCGGTTCGCCGACGTCTGGCTCGACCCGTCCGATCCCCGGGACGCGACGTTCGTCCTCGGGCTGAAAGCCCTTGTATGGAATGAATCCGACGGTTTCGTCCTCGGCGACTTCGTCTCCGGCGAACCGGGTGTACGGACGGTTCTGCGCGACCCCGTCCGGCTCGGCGGGGGAGTGCTGGCGCACCCGGGCGAGGTCGCCGGGCGCCTGGCGGAACCCGAGGGCGGCGCGCCCGTCCGGCTGCGCTCGTTCACCGACGGGCACGACGGTTTCGAGGACGCGCTCACCCGCTACGACCGCCGCTGACTTCGGCCCCCGCGCCGCTTTTCCGCTGGTATCGGCGCGGGGGAGGAGGAGTTCCGTCGAAATCGTCGAAATCGGTGGCGGATTTCGGACGCTGCGGCCACCATGGGACGAGCGCGGCACGCGCGGCGTATCCGCATGCCGTCCCCAAGTCCCCGAACACCGGAGTGATCGTATGCCTGTCCGACCCTGGAGACCCGAGGATCTCGGGCGTCCCACGGACGGAGACCGGGTCGACGTGGCCTTCGGGCTGGGCCGGGTGTGCGAGCACGAGGGCGACCTGGAGCGGGCCGCCCACTGGTACCGGCGCGCGGCGGAGTCCGGGCACGCCGGTGCGGCGCTGCGGCTCGGCGCCGTGCTGGGCCGGCTGGCCGACGCCCGCTCCGCCGACGAGTCCGCCGAGGACCTGCTCGCCGAGGCCACGCGCTGGCTGAGCGGCGTGCAGGCCGCCACCACGCCGGACGCCATCGAGTTGATCACCGACATGCTGAACCGGCACCAGCGGCTGGCCGCGCGCCGGGGCCTGGAGCCCACCGCGACGGGCTGAACCGCCCGACGGGGATGAACCTCGCGGCCGTCCCCGCCGTCGGACTCCATGAGACCGACGACACGGGAGAGTGGCCGATGAGCGGCGACGAGCGCCGGTACGTGCCCCCGGACCCCACGACCACCACCGACTCCGCCGCCCCAGCCGCCCCCGCCGCCGATCCGGGCGCCACGAACCCCGACGACCCGAACGCCACCGACCCCGACCCGCCCGGCGCCGCCCCGGACGCCCCCGGGGACGCGCCGAACGAGACCGTCCCGGACGTCCCGGAACCGGCCGACCGCACTCCGGACGAGGCCGTCCCGCGGGAGGCGTCCGGGCCGCAGGACGTGCGGGTCGCGCCGCTGAACGTTCCGGCCCCCGGGCCCGGACGGTCCGGCGGGACCGTCGAGTTCCCCGACCCCGACGTCCCCGCGACGCCCCCTCCCTCGACGCCGCCTCCCGTCCGACGGAAGCGCGGCGAGAACGTCCGGGGTCCCCTGGTCGCGCTCGGGATCGGCGTGCTGGTGGTGGCGGTGGCCCTCGCCGCGATGTTCGCCCTCGGCGGCGGTGTCGAGGACGACGGGGCGAGCCCCGAACCGCGGTGCGGCCGAGCGAGGCGGCGCCGTCCGGGGCCGCGGCGGCGCCGCCCCCGTGCCCACGGACGCACCGCCCACCGCGAGCCCACCGCGACGCCGTCCGGCCCGCCCCCCACCGCGACCGGGACGCCACCGGACGGGACGGGCGGCCTGCAGGGCGACGGAGTGACCTACGCGATCGTCCAGCGGGACTCGGGCTACTACGAGGGGGCGTTCACCCTGACCAACCGCACCGGGGCGCCGCTGCCGACGTGGCGGCTGTCGTTCCGGATCCCCGGCGCGGACGTCCGCAGCGCATGGGGCGGACGGCTCGTGCAGGGCGGCGAGCGCGTCGTGATCGAGAACACGCCGGGTGCGGCGGCCGTCCCGCCGGGCGGCACGGCGACGATCACGTTCGGGGCCGCGGGGACCCCGGCGGCGCCCGCCGAGTGCGTCCTCAACGGCGCAGCGTGCGGCCTGTAAGCGAAGCACTAGGCTCTCGAACATGCGTATCGCCAGGTTCTCCACCGACGAGGGCATGTCCTTCGGGGTGGTGGAGGAGAACACCGTCGCCGCCGTCGCGGCGCATCCGTTCGGGGAACTGACCTTCACCGGGCAGCGGTTCCCGCTCGCCGACGTCCGGCTGCTGGCCCCGATCCTGCCCAGCAAGGTCATCGCGATCGGCAAGAACTACGCCGACCACGCCGCGGAGATGGGCGGGGAGGCCCCGGCCGAACCGCTGATCTTCGCGAAGCCGTCGACCAGCGTCATCGGCCCGGGGGAGGCGATCGCCTACCCGCAGAAGCTGTCGGAACGCGTCGACTACGAGGGCGAGCTGGCGCTGGTCATCGGGCGGATGTGCCGCGAGGTGCCCGCGTCCCGGGCCGCCGAGGTGATCCTCGGCTACACCTGCGCGAACGACGTCACCGCCCGCGACCTGCAGGCCAAGGACGGGCAGTGGACGCGCGCGAAGGGGTTCGACACGTTCTGCCCGCTCGGGCCGTGGATCGAGACCGAGGCCGATCCCGCCGATCTGGCGATCAGCACGTCCGTCAACGGGAAGGTGCGGCAGAGCGCCCGCACGTCGCAGCTCATGCACGACATCCCGAAGCTGGTGGAGTACGTCAGCCAGGTGATGACGCTGCTGCCCGGGGACGTCATCCTCACCGGCACCCCGGCCGGCGTGGGCCCGCTGGAGGTCGGCGACGAGGTGACGGTCACGGTCGAGAATGTCGGGACGCTCACCAACCGGGTCATCGCCCGGGAGTGACCGGGGCCGGGGACGCGGCGGCCCGCCGCAATTCGTTTTGGTCCAAGTCCCCGGGTCCTGTAGTCTCTTCGAGGCGCGAGCAACCAGGCCCGAAAGGGCCGGAAGCCCGCGTACCTCTCTGGGGTATGGTGTAATCGGCAGCACGACTGATTCTGGTTCAGTTAGTCTAGGTTCGAGTCCTGGTACCCCAGCTGCGTCCGCGACAGCGGACAGGCCCCCGTCGTCTAGTGGCCTAGGACGCGCCCTCTCAAGGCGGTAACGGCGGTTCGAATCCGCTCGGGGGTACACGTTCGCTCCTCCCCGGCAACCCGTGGAAGCGGACGGCACGTCCTGCCCCCGTCGTCTAGTGGCCTAGGACCCGCCCTCTCAAGGCGGTAACGGCGGTTCGAATCCGCTCGGGGGTACTGTCCACGAAACCGCAGACCATACGGTCTGCGGTTTTTTCGCGTTCACGGCCCCGATTCTTGCGGTGCGAGAAGAAGACACCCGGGTTCGGGCAATCAGCGCTGATCCCTTCCCGAGAAAGGCGCCGGATGCATGACCGTGGCCCACACACCCCCCGGACAGGTCCCAGCGGGGACGACCGACGCGTCGATCATCGCGAGATCGCGCGCCGAGCCGGAGCAGTTCGGGCAGATCTTTGACCGCTACTACGCCGCGATCCACCGGTACGCGGCCGCCAGGCTCGGGCCGTCCGTCGCCGACGACGTGGCGGCCGAGACGTTCCTCGCCGCGTTCGATCGGCGCGACCGCTACGACACGGACCGGCCCGAGGCCCGCCCGTGGCTGTACGGCATCGCGACCAACCTGATCTCGCGGCACCGCCGCGGCGAGCTGCGCCACTACCGGGCGCTGGCCCGCACCGCCGCGCCCGACGTCCGCGGCGACCACGCCGACCGGGTCGCCGAGCGGGTGACCGCGCAGACGCTCGGCCCCGACCTCGCGCGCGGGCTCGCCGCCCTGTCCAAGGGCGACCGGGACGCGCTGCTGCTCGTCGTCTGCGCCCAGCTCAGCTACGCGCAGGCCGCGAGCGCGCTGGGCGTGAAGGTCGGCACCGTCGGCTCCCGCGTCAACCGCGCCCGCCGCAAGCTCCGCAAAGTACTGGCCCCCACGAGCGAGGAGGCAGCGAACCATGGATGAGACCCAGCGACTGCAGGACCGTTACGACGCCATCCCCGATCCGGAGCCGCGGAGCGTCGCCGCGGCGCGGGCCCGGCTGGACGCCCGCATACACGGCACGGTGCCGGCCGCCCGCACGTTGGCGCGTCCGTCCGGCGTGGGGGCTGAGCCTCGCCGCCGCCGGTGCCGCCGCCGTGCTCGCCGTCGCGACCGTGGGCGGCTCCGGCGACGACCCGGCCGCGCGTCCCCCGACGGCGCTGTCGGTGCTGCTCGCCGCCGGACAGCCGCCGAGGCCCCCGCGAGCGGGAAGTACTGGCACGTCGAGGTCGTGTCCGGCGGCAGCGTCCGCGCGAGCTGGACGACCCGCGACGGGCGCCGCTGGGTCGGCCACCGGACGGCGGACCCCGAGCCGGGCACGCCCGCGGCGGAGCTCCACGAGGTGAAGGGACCGGCGCCGATGGGCCCGACCGTCCTCGGCGACGATCCGTCCATGGCCGAACTGCAGGACCTGCCGACCGACCCGAAGGCGCTGCGGGCCCTGGCGTTGAGCAACGTTCCGCAGCGCGCCCCGGACGCCGAGACGGGCGCCGTGCCCATCACCCGCGACGGGTACGTCGTGGAAGCGCTCGTCGGACTGATCACCGACCAGCCCGTCGCGCCGAAGGTCCGCGCCGCGGCGTTCCGCGCCCTCGCCGCGACGCCCGGCGTGAAGACCGGGGGCAAGGCGACCGACGGGATCGGCCGCGAGGGCGTCGTGCTGACGTACGCGCAGCGCACGCCGCAGTCCGGCACCACCGGCGTCCGGCTGATCATCGACCCGCACACGGCGCGGGTGCTGGCCGAGCGGATCACCGCCGACGCGAAGAAGAAGGGCGGAGGGCAGGGGGAGATCTTCTACCTTGAGGCGTCCTGGACGGACGAGGCCCCGGCCGTTCCGAAGACGCCGCGCCCCGAGACGCGGAGGCCGCAGCCCGGCGTCTACTGAGCGGGAACGCGGCGGCGGCCGGTGCGGCGGAGGCCGTATAGGAGAGGCATGACCTCAACCACGAGCGACCGCGACCAGATCATCGAGCGGCTCGCCGAACTGGCCGCCGCCCTCGACCGCCGCGACTGGGACGCCGTCGGCGCGATGTTCGTCCCGTCCGCCACCGGCTACCGCCGGACCGGACGGGACGAGATCGTCGCCACCGTCCGCGGGCACCTCGGCGGCTGCGGACCGTCCCAGCACCTCCTCGGCAACCACCGCGTCGAGGTCCGGGGCGACGAGGCGCGGTCGCTGACGTACGCGCGCGTCTACCACCGGGGCAAGGGGACGGCCGAGGGGCTCGCCTACGAGTGCTTCGGCGAGTACGAGGACCGCTGGACCCGCACCCCGGACGGCTGGCGCATCACCTCCCGCGTGTTCACGATCTCGTTCGACCTGGGCGACTTCGCCGTCCTGCAGCCGGGCTGATCGCCACCGGAACGTCACCGGCTGTTCGCCGGGCATGTGGCGAAATGCGCGGACCGGCGGCGGACGCCCGGTCATGCTTCGGGCATGAAGCGAAATGATCGGACGACGCGGCCCCGGCCGTCCCGGTTGCGCCTCGCCGGGATCGCGGCCGGGGCCCTCGGCACCGTCCTGCTGGCCGCCACCGGATGCGGCGAGACCGCCCGCGAGCACTCCTTCACCGACGAGAACGGCCGCGCCTGCGCCTACGTGCTGATCGAGGAGGCCGACGGCGGCAAGGAGGCCGAGGACCTCGACTGCGACTTCCCGCCGACCGCCGTCCCGTCGCCGTCCGCGTCCCCGACGGGATAACGCACCAACGTTTTACCTGGTCGGCATGGTTTGTGTCGTTTGTCCGTCGGCGGGTGCGGTGAAGGGTGGAGTGGAACCGCGCGCCGCCGTACGGACGGCGGGACGGGAGAAGGTGACCATGCCTGAGACCAAGACCAAGGACGCGCCGGGTCTGACCGACGACCTCCCCCTCGACCAGTTCAAGGAGGCGGGCCAGGACCTCGCGCGCGCGGTCATGACGCGGGCGCTGTCGACCGCGAACAGCAGGATCCGTGACCTGACCGAACGGCTGAGCGAGAACGCCGGGGACGGCGGCGGCACCGGCGCGAAGATGTTCGCCGCCGGGGCCGGCGAGATCGCCAAGGGCAAGTCGCCGCTGCGGGCGGGCCTCAGCGCCGGGATGACCGGCGCGAAGGAGAAGGCCAAGGACATCGCGGGCTCGGTCGGCGACGGCGACGGCGGAGGCGGCGAGAAAGAGGCCAAGGTCGTCAACATCATGGAGGAGTTCGACGTCGGGCTGCCGCTGCGCACCACCTACGACCAGTGGACGCGGTTCGGCGACTACCCCTCGTTCACCAGCAAGGTCGAGAGCGTCGAGCAGGAGTCCGACGAGAAGATCAACTGGCGTGCGCAGATCTTCCTCTCGCACCGCAGCTGGGAGTCGACGATCGTCGAGCAGATCCCCGACACGCGGATCGTGTGGAAGTCCGAAGGCGAGAAGGGACACGTCGACGGCGCCGTGACCTTCGCGGAACTGACCCCCAACCTGACGCGCGTCCTGCTCGTCGCCGAATACCACCCGGACGGCTTCTTCGAGAAGACCGCGAACCTGTGGCGCGCGCAGGGACGCCGGCTGCGCCTCGAGTTCAAGCACATCAAGCGCCACATGATGACCCACGCCGTCCTCGAACAGGGCGAGATCGAGGGTTGGCGCGGCGAGATCCGCGACGGCGAGGTCGTCAAGACCCACGAGGACGCCGTCAAGGAGGAGCAGGACGACGCCCGCGAGCGCGACGCCGACTGATCGACATCGGCCGAAGGGGACCAGATGGCAGACACCACGCCCGACGACCAGGAGCGCGGACGCGACGAGCTCGAACCGCAGCCGGACCGTCCGATCGACCGGCGTCCGTCCAAGGGCGGGCCGGACGTCTACCTCAACGTCCCGGAGCTCAAGGTCGAGGAGATCTCCCTGGAGGTCGAGAACCTCGAAGCGCACGTGGCCCTCTCCGCACAGGTCCTCGACATGCTGAGGCTCAACGTCGGCGCGGACGTCGGCCTCGGCGCGGTCAAGCTCGACATCAAGGGCGTGGAGGCGCAGGCGCTCCTGGAGGTCCGGCTCGACGAGGTCGCCGCCATCGTCGACCGCGTCCTCACCACCCTCGACCGCAACCCGCAGCTGCTGGAGCACATCGGCCGGGGCGTGGAGTCCATCGGCACCGGCGCCGGACGAGCGGTCGGCGAACTCGGCTCGGGAGCCCGCAGCGCGGTCGAAGACGTCGGCGAGGCGCGGGCGGCGCCGTCCAGGAGGTCGGCCGGGGCGCCGGTGGCGCGGTGCAGGACGTCGGCCGGGGCGCGGGCAACGTCCGTCGTGGACGTCGGCGAGGGCGCGGGCGGCGGCGTACAGGACGTGG
>NZ_MKJY01000600.1 GCF_001942465.1 Actinomadura sp. CNU-125 | reverse complement strand
CACATCCTGCGCAAGGCGTGCGCCGCGGAATGCCGTCCGGTGATCCTCGCGGCGCTGGCCGCCGAGGACGACGACCTGACCTGCTACAGCCTCGGGAAAATGCTCGAATCGATCACGCCGGACGGTACGCCCGCAGATCCTTGATCAGCAGGTGCGCGTCCGACAGCCGCGACGAGTCCTTCAGCGACCGGTAGATCCCCCATTTGGGGGCGATGTCGCCCTTGCCGTTCCACAGGTCGAGGCCGTCCCGCGCGACGTCCACCGCCACGCCGTCCTCCGACGACACCCGCCACCGGACGCTCCCGGCCTCGGCGAACCGCGCCTCCAGCACGACGTCGATCCACCGGCTCCTCAGCGGCCGCAGGTCCGTCTCCCCGGCCACGACCCCCGCGTGGATCGCGTTCAACTCCAGCAGGTCGCGCCCGCCGCGCCGCCGCAGCGACGTCACCAGCACCGGTTTACCGCCCTTGCCGCCCGCGAACATCTGGTGGACGTGCGTGAAGCTCGTCGTCGCCCGCAGCGCGCCCGTCAGGTACCACGACCAGGCGAACCGCCACGTCTCGTCGCGTCCGATCGCCCACGTGCGGCCGCCCGCCCGCATCCCCTTGACCTCCTGCCGCTGCCGGTCGGGGGAACGGTCGACGTCGCCGGGATGATGGATGTCGAACCGGTACATCGTCCCGAGCGCCTTGACGTGCCGGACGCCCGGATGCGAGCCCGCCCGGTCGTCCTCGACGCTCCCGAACGCCTCCAGCCCGTCCCGCTTCGGCACCGCGTCCCACACCAGCCGCCACCCGTCCGCCATGACCCCATTCTGGCGGACGGGGCGAACCGCACCGCGCCCCCGCAAGAGCGGCCGCCGCTCACACGAATCACTGGTGGGGGCGCCCCCCACGCCCCCGGCAAGGCGGCCGTGTGAGCGTCGGCCTCCACACGAATCACTGTGGGGGGCGACCCCCCACACCCCCCGGCAAGGGCGGCCGTGTGAGCGTCGGCCTCCACTCCGCTGCGCTCCGTTACGGCCGCCGCTCACACGGCGGTATGCGCCAACCAGTGCTCCAGCAACCCCCCATCGCCGGTCACTTTCACGGCTGCGGTGTCCGGGGTGAGGCGGCGCGCGAACAGCAGCATGAGGTCCTGGACGGGGCCCGCGACCGTCACGTCGGCGTCGCGGGCCTCGTACTCGACGACCGCGGCGTCCGGACGGCGGGTGATCAGCCAGCCGGGGACGGACGGCTCGTCCGCGCGCAGGCACAGGGTCTGGCCGGTGCCGCGCAGTTCGCCGAGTTCGGGCTTGAGCCGCGCGCCTCCGGCCTGGTGATGTGGCCCATCGTCTCGGTGATCTCGTCGGCGGCCAGGTCGGGCGCGATCGTGAACGGCGTCCCCGCGGTGATCGTCGCGTCGGCGTGGTGGACGGACGTGTCGTGCAGCATCCGGCGCAGCCACATCGCCGACGGGGCGTCGCCCATCAGCGGGTGCGCGACCGGGCCGGGGTGCGCGGCCTGCGCGGCGACGGCCTCCGCGGCGCCCTCGCGCAGCCACCCCGCCCAGTCCGCCTGGTCGGCCGGGGTGTCGCGGGGGAGTTCGTCCGTCACGGCGGTTCCGCCGGTGCGGAACATCGCCGCGGCCCAGCGGTGCGCCTGCCCGACGTGCCCGACGAGGTCGCGCAGCGTCCATTCCGGGCAGGTCGGAACCGTCGTGTCCGGGGCCGGCCCCGAGGCGGCGTCGGCGAGCCCCGCGGTGTGCTGCCGCAGCCCTTCCGCGATGCGCGTGATGTCCAGGACGTCCATGTCCCGCTCCTCTCTTCCGGTGGTCCGCACGTACGGTAGGAACTCCAGCCGGGTGGAGGTTCAAGTAGTTGTGACGGACGCCACATCGATCGCGATCGGGGACCTGTCGGCGCTCACGGGGGTGCCGGTGCGGACGATCCGGTTCTACTGCGACGAGGGGATCCTCGAACCGGTGCGCAGCACGGGCGGGCACCGGCGGTTCGACGCGGCGGCGGCCGATCGGCTGCGGCTCGTCCGGCGGCTGCGCGGCCTCGGGCTCGGCCTGCCCGCGATCACCGCCGTGCTGACCGGCGAGCGGTCCCTGGACGAGGCCGTCGCCGCCGAGCGGTCCGCGCTGGACGTCGAACTCGCGGCCCTCGCGTGGCGGCGCGCGTCCCTGCGGGCGGTCGAGGACGCCGATCCGGCCGAGCGCGCGGCGCGCCTGGACCTGCTGGCCGCCGTCCAGGACGGCCCGAAGGCGCACGAGGCGCTCCTGGACTTCTGGCGGCGCCGCATCATGGTGCCGGTACCCGACGAGATCGTGCGCGTCCACCTGGAATTGACGGTGCCCGCACCGCCCGACGACCCGCGCCCGGCCAGGTCGTCGCGTACGCGGAGATGGTCGCGCTGGCGGGGGACCGGGCGCTCGTCCGGGAGTTGCGGGCGCAGGGCCGGGCGAACGCCGAGCGGGTCGTGGACGAGCCGACGCTGCTCGACGGGATGCGCGAGGCCGTCGAGCTGGCCATGCCGCTCGTGCGCGCGCGCCGGGAACCGGAGCCGGGACCGGCCCTCGAACGGTTCATGGAGGCGCACGCGGCCGGACGGCGCGAACGCGACTCGCCCGGGTTCCGCCGTTCCCTCCTGCCCGCCGTCGCGTTGGAGCAGGACCCGCGGATGCGCCGGTACTGGGCGCTGAACGGCGAGGTGGCGGGGGACGCGGCCGTCCCGGGCGCGGTGGTCCTGTGGCTGATCGACGCGCTGGAGAGCAGCATCGCCCTCCGGCGGGCCTGAGCGGCACCGGAATAGGCGCCCGCCGGCTCCGGTTAGAATGGTTGAACGTTCTACTATCTGGGAGGCCGACATGCAGTTCGGGATCTTCTCGGTCGGCGACGTCACCACGGACCCGACCACCGGCCGGACGCCCACCGAGGCCGAGCGGATCAAGGCCATGGTCGCGATCGCGCTGAAGGCCGAGGAGGTCGGGCTGGACGTGTTCGCGAGCGGCGAGCACCACAACCCGCCGTTCGTCCCGTCCTCGCCGACGACGATGCTCGGCTACATCGCGGCCCGCACCGAACGGCTCGTCCTGTCCACCGCGACGACGCTGATCACCACCAACGACCCGGTGAAGATCGCCGAGGACTTCGCGATGCTGCAGCACCTCGCCGACGGCCGGGTCGACCTGATGATGGGACGCGGCAACACCGGCCCCGTCTACCCGTGGTTCGGCCAGGACATCCGCAACGGCATCCCCCTCGCGATCGAGAACTACCACCTCCTGCACCGCCTCTGGCGCGAGGACGTCGTCGACTGGGAAGGCGAGTTCCGGACGCCGCTGCAGTCGTTCACCTCGGCGCCCCGCCCGCTGGACGGCGTCCCGCCGTTCGTCTGGCACGGCTCCATCCGCAGCCCGGAGATCGCCGAGCAGGCCGCCTACTACGGCGACGGATTCTTCGCGAACCACATCTTCTGGCCCACCACGCACTTCCAGCGCCTCATCGGCCTCTACCGGCGGCGTTACGAGCACTACGGGCACGGCTCCGCCGACCAGGCCATCGTCGGGCTCGGCGGGCAGGTGTTCATGCGCAAGAACTCCCAGGACGCCGTCCGCGAGTTCCGCCCGTACTTCGACAACGCGCCCGTGTACGGGCACGGCCCGTCGCTGGAGGAGTTCACCGCCGAGACGCCGCTCACCGTCGGCAGCCCGCAGCAGGTCATCGACCGGACGCTGACGTTCCGCGACAACTTCGGCGACTACCAGCGCCAGCTGTTCCTGATGGACCACGCGGGCCTGCCGCTGAAGACCGTCCTGGAGCAGCTCGACATCCTCGGCGAGGAGGTCGTCCCGGTGCTGCGCAAGGAGTTCGAGTCGCTGCGCCCGGCGCACGTCCCGGCCACCGCCCCGACGCACGCCGCCCGCGCCGCGAAGGTCACCGAGGAGAGCCGATGAGCACCCGCACCCTCGCCGTCGTGTCCGCCGGGCTCGGCCGCCCGTCGTCCACCCGGCTGCTGGCCGACCGGCTCGCCGACGCCGCCGCGGACGCCCTGCGCGCCGAGCACGCGCGCGACGTCGTCGTCGAACCGGTCGACCTGCGCGACCACGCCCACGCCATGGTCGACGCGACCCTCACCGGCTTCCCGAGCGGCGACCTGCGCGCCGCCGTCGACGCCGTGACGGGCGCGGACGGCCTCGTCGCCGTCACCCCGGTGTTCAACGCGTCCTACAACGGCCTGTTCAAGACGTTCTTCGACGTCCTCGACCGCGACGCCCTGGACGGGACGCCCGCGCTGATCGGCGCGACCGGCGGCACCGAACGGCACTCGCTCGCCCTCGACTTCGCCGTCCGCCCGCTGCTCGCGTACCTGCGGGCGAACGTCGTCCCGACGGCCGTGTTCGCCGCGTCCGCCGACTGGGGGAGCGGCGAGACCCGCCTCGGCGACCGGATCCGCCGCGCGGGCACGGAACTCGCCGCCCTGGTCGCGGGCCGCCCCGCCCCCGCCGCCGAGGACCCGTACGAGAACCCCGTCCCGTTCGAGGACCTCCTCGGCGCGGCCCGGCGCACCGGCTAGCCGTCCTCCAGGTCGCCCTCCACCTCCAGGTAGAGCCGCTTCAGGGCGTCGAGGGTGGCCTGCTCCGGGTGCTCCCACATGCCCCGGTCCGCCGCCTCCAGCAGGCGTTCGGCGATGCCGTGCAGGGCCCACGGGTTCGACTTCTCGAAGAACGCCCGGTTCTCCTCGTCGAGGGCGTACGTCCGCGCGAGCTTCTCGTACATCCAGTCGGCGACGACCCCGGCCGTGGCGTCGTACCCGAACAGGTAGTCGACGGTCGCCGCCAGCTCGAACGCGCCCTTGTACCCGTGGCGCCGCATCGCCGCCAGCCATCGCGGGTTCACCACCCGCGCCCGGAACACGCGGGACGTCTCCTCGTCGAGCGTCCGCGTCCGGACGGCGTCCGGGCGGGTGCTGTCGCCGATGTACGCCTTCGGCGCCCTCCCCGTCAGCGCCCGCACCGTGGCGATCATCCCGCCGTGGTACTGGAAGTAGTCGTCGGAGTCGGCGATGTCGTGCTCGCGCGTGTCGGTGTTCTTCGCCGCCACGCTGATCCGCCGGTACGCGTTCTCCATGTCGCCGCGCGCCGGGACGCCGTCCAGCCCGCGCCCGTACGCGTAGCCGCCCCACACCGCGTACACCTCGGCGAGGTCGGAGTCGTCGCGCCAGTTCCGGCTGTCGATCAGCGGCAGGATCCCCGCGCCGTACGCGCCCGGCCGCGAGCCGAACACCCGCATCGTCGCGCGCCGCCGGTCGCCGTGCGCCGCCGTGTCCGCCTGGACGTGCGCGCGCACGAAGTTGTCGTCGTCGCGTTCGTCCAGCCCGGCCGCCAGCAGCACCGCGTCGTCCAGCATCGCGACCGCGTGCGGGAAGGCGTCCCGGAAGAAGCCGCTGATCCGGACGGTCACGTCGACGCGCGGGCGGCCCAGTTCGGCGAGCGGCACGGCCTCCAGCCCGGTGACCCGCCGCGACGCCTCGTCCCACACCGGACGGACGCCGAGGAGCGCGAGCACCTCGGCGATGTCGTCGCCCGACGTCCGCATCGCGCTCGTGCCCCACACCGACAGCCCGACCGAGCGCGGCCATTCGCCCGTCTCGTCCCGGTACCGGGCGAGCAGCGAGTCGGCCATCGCGCGGCCGGTGTCGTACGCCAGCCGGGACGGCACGGCCTTCGGGTCTACCGAGTAGAAGTTGCGGCCGGTCGGCAGCACGTTGATCAGGCCCCGCAGCGGCGACCCGCTCGGCCCCGCCGGGACGTAGCCGCCGTCGAGCGCGTGCAGCACCATGCCGATCTCGTCGGACGTCCGCGCCAGCCGGGGCACGATCTCCCCGGCCGCGAACCGCAGGATCTCCGCGACCGTCCCCTCGGCGATCTCCCCGGCCGCCCCCGGATCCCAGCCGCGCTCCTCCATGGCCGCGACGAGCGCGCGCGCCCGCTCCTCGAACGCGTCGACCCGCGCGCGTTCCGTCGAGTCCTCGTCCAGGCCCAGCGCCTCGCGCAGCCCCGGAAGCGCCTGCGAACCGCCCCACAGCTGCCGGGCCCGCAGCATCGCCAGCACCAGGTCGACGCGGCCCGCGCCCTCCGGCGCGGCCCCCAGCACGTGCAGCCCGTCCCGGATCTGCACGTCCTTGACCTCGCACAACCACCCGTCCACGTGCAGGAGGAAGTCGTCGAACTCCGCATCGTGCGGACGGTCGTCCAGCCCGAGGTCGTGGTCGAGACGGGCCGCGCGGATCAGCGTCCAGATCTGCGCGCGGATCGCGGGCAGCTTCGCCGGGTCCATCGCGGCGACGTTCGCGTGCTCGTCGAGGAGCTGCTCCAGCCGCGCGATGTCGCCGTAGCTCTCCGCCCGCGCCATCGGCGGGATCAGATGATCGACGAGCGTCGCGTGCGCCCGCCGCTTCGCCTGCGTCCCCTCACCGGGATCGTTCACCAGGAACGGGTAGATCAGCGGCAGATCGCCCAGTGCGGCGTCGGGCCCGCACTCCGCGGACATCCCCGCCGCCTTGCCCGGCAGCCACTCCAGGTTGCCGTGCTTGCCCACGTGCACCACCGCGTGCGCACCGAACTCGCCCTCCAGCCACCGGTAAGCGGCCAGATAGTGGTGACTCGGCGGCATGTCCGGATCGTGGTAGATCGCGACCGGGTTCTCCCCGAACCCCCGCGGCGGCTGCACCATCACGACCACGTTCCCCGACCGCAGCGCCGCGAGGACGATGTCGTCGCCGTCCACGAACAGCTCGCCCGGCGGCGGCCCCCAGTACCGCTCGATGCCTTCCCGCAGCCCGTCCGGCAGCGTCCGGTACCACGCCTCGTACTCGCCGCGCGCACCCGCACCGGGTTGCGTTCGAGCTGCTCCTCGGTCAGCCAGTCGGCGTCCTGCCCGCCTGCCTCGATGAGCGCGTGCATCAGCGCGTCGCCCTCGTCCGGCAGCGCGTCCCCGACGTCGTAGCCCCGCTCGCGCATCGCCGCCAGCAGCCGCACCACGCTCGCCGGGGTGTCGAGCCCGACCGCGTTGCCGATGCGCGCGTGCTTCGTCGGGTACGCCGACAGCATCAGCGCGACCCGCTTGTCCCCTTCGGGGACGTGCCGCAGCGCCGCGTGCCGGACGGCGATCCCGGCCACCCGCGCGGCCCGCTCCTCATCCGCGACGTAGACGCTGAGGCCGTCCTCGTCGGTCTCCTTGAACGAGAACGGCACCGTGATCAGCCGCCCGTCGAACTCCGGCACCGCCACCTGCGTCGCGGTGTCCAGCGGCGACAGCCCGTCGTCGCCGCCCTCCCACGCGGCCCGCTCGCTCGTCAGGCACAGGCCCTGCAGGATCGGGACGTCCAGTTCCGCGAGCGCGCCGACGTCCCACGCCTCGTCGTCCCCGCCCGCACCCGCGAGCGCGGGCTTCGTCCCGCCCGCCGCCAGAACCGTCACGATCAGCGCGTCGACCCGCCCGAGCGTCTCCAGCAGCCCCGCCTCCGCCGTCCGCAGCGACGCGCAGAAGACCGGCAGCGCCCGCCCGCCCTTCGCCTCGATCGCCCGGCACAGCGCGTCCACGAACGCGGTGTTCCCGGCCAGGTGGTGCGCCCGGTAGTACAGCACTCCGACCACGGGCCCGCCGCCGTCCGCCGCGTCCCGCTCCAGGACGCCCCAGGCGGGCGTCTCCGCGGGCGGTGCGAACCCGAACCCGGTCAGCAGCACGGTGTCCGACAGGAACCGGAACAACTCGCGCAGGTTCCCGGGACCCCCGTGCGCGAGGTACGCGTGCGCCTCGGCGGCGACACCGGCCGGAACCGTCGAAAGCCCCATCAACTCGGCGTCCGGGGCCTGCTCGCCGCTGAGGACCACCACGGGACGGGGCCCCGCCAGCAGGGCGTCCAGCCCCTCCTCCCAAGCCCGGCGCCCGCCGAGCAACCGGACCACCACCAGGTCGGTGCCCTCGACGAGTCCGGGAAGTTCCTCCACCGGAACGCGCGCAGGGTTGGCCAGCCGGAAATCGGCGCCACCGGCGCGCGCGCTGAGCAGATCGGTGTCCGAGGTGGACAGCAGAAGGATCACGCGGATCGCGTCCTCACCCGGGGTCCTCGCCCCGAATCGCAGGGAAACGGCGGCGACATGGAGTCTCCTGGCTTCCGGATCGACGCTCGCCCCGGCCTTCCCGCTCGCGCAGTGGCCGTGCTGGGGTCCGCTCCCCGGTGACAGTTGCGGGACAGCGCCGGATTCGCACCGGCTTCCTCCGCTTGTCGCCGCCCACACCCTAACGCGCCCCGCCCCCGGCCGCTCGTGCCGCCCCGGCCGCCTCCGGCGCCGACGCCCGTCCGGCCCCATGCCCGCCGACGACGAAGACGCGGCATGGAGGGCGACCGCCGTCGCCGAGTTCGCCGGTGACGGCCGCCCAGCCCGTCATGCCCGCCCCGGCCGCCGCCATCCCTTGTCAGCGGGGCCTCCGAGGGGGCCTGTAGCGGGCGCGAGGGCGTCGCGAACCATCACGGCGGGCAGATTTCCTGCATCATGGGGTTCATGGCGACCTACCGCGACTGGATCCTCGTCACGTCCTACGAGAACCTGCCCGGAGCCCCGTCGCCCATGGCGGCGACGCGGGGTTGACTGCGCGAGCGCGGCATCGACTGGATGCCGTTCCGCGACGATGAGATCGTCATAGGACTGGCCTGCGGCCCCGACCCCGAAACCGGCCGCTGGCGCGGCTGGTGCGACATTCGGATCGAACCGGACGCGCTGCGCCGACTCGGACTCCACCCCGACCAGCCGACCTCGAAGATCGTCGGTCCGTCCCCGCCCGGCTGGTGGCACGCCGCCGCCGAACGCGCCGCCGGCGCGTCCCTGCGCAAAAAGCCCCGGCCACTCGACTGATCCGTGGACGGGCCCGTCGCGCGCCCTTACTCGGCGAACGGGCTCACGCGACAAGGGGAGTGCGCCTGTTCGCGTAGCCGGACGCGGTGGGACCCGGCGCGGACGACGTCCTCGCGTTGACGAGCGCGGCGGCTCGTGCGGGGCCCGAGGCACGGCTCCGCGGGCCGGTCCACGGTGGACGGGCCCGACCGTCACCAGTCGCGGACGGACTCCACACCCGAGGCGAGGCTGTCGAACGTGCCGTCCGGTTCGAGGCCGTGCTCGGCTCCGGCGTCCGTCGCGATGCGGTGCAGCGCCTCGAAGAGCTCCTCGCGTTCGACGGTCTCGATGAAGCCCGCGCGGCGATCGAACTCGTTGAACGCCTCCCCGTACTCGCGCCCGATCTCGGTCAGCCGCGCCGGACGATCGTCCGGCGCCACTTCGGCCAGCACCGCCATGACCGCGCGCCGCGTCGCCTTGTACTGCGCGACCGACTTCTTGAAGTTCGTCTTGCTGATCTGCCCGCGGCCGTCCCAATCGCGCAGCGGATTGTCCCGGTTCTCGGCGACCCATTCCGGTTTGCGGGCACCGCGGATGTCGATGCGCGTCCCGTTGGGGATCTCCGGACGCCACGTCGAGCGCATCGCGTTCGCGTACTCGGCCGGAATCCCGTACAGGTACAGCTCCTCCAGATCGGGCGTGCACCGGGGCTGCAGGCGATCTTCCTTCGTCATCCCGAACAGGTCGAAGACCGACAGCGACTTCAGCGACGTCAGGTCGTTCAACCGGCCCGCCTCCGCGAGCAGCCCGAGATCGCCCCGCAGATCGAGTTCCGTCAGGTTCGGGAACAGCCCGACGAGCCGCCCGCAGTCGAGCGACACGATGTCCCGGACGTGCAGGCGGGTGACGTCCGGCCGGACTCCGCCCATCTCGTCGACCTCGGCCCCGGTGCACGCCAGCTTCCACGGCATCGGCGGATCGTCCTCCAGCCCCGCGTCCCACCGCCGCTGCCGGACGAGCTGGTCACCGAGCCGCCACCCGTAGCCGTAGCCGTTCGACGGCTCGTCGTGCAGCGGCGGCAGATTCCCGATGACCTTGTGACTGCGCGGAAGCACCCACTCGAAGTTGCAGTACGACAGGCTCCCGTTCCACGAATGGTGCGTCAGCCTCAGCGGCGACACGTCGCCGAGCTCGCCGACCGACACGGGTTCGGGCCCGGACCAGTCCAGTTCGAGCACCGCCGCCGTCTCGTTCGCGGCGTCGATCCGGACGATCTGCGCCGCCGTCCACTCGCCGAGTTCGGCGGAGAACGCCGCCACGACGTCCCCCGCCGCGATCGGCCGCGGCGGTGCGGACTGCTTCTTGTTCGCCATGGCCGGTGATCGTAGGCCCCGCCGGTGACAACCGGCCGGCCTCAGGGTTTACGCGCGACCCCGCAGAACTCGTCGATCTCCTCGACCGTGCCGATGTCGGTGCCCACGGCGTGCCACAGCGGGCAGGAGACGACGCCGGGCGGCACGAGGTCCATGCCCTCGAAGAAACCGGCGAGCTGCTCCGGCGTCCGGAGCACGTAGGGCGGCTCGGCGGACCGGTTCCAGATCGCGATGGCCTCGGCGGTCGCCGGGTCCACGACGTTCGTGGCGTCGTACAGGGCGAGGTGGCTGCCGCTCGGCAGCGCGTCCACCAGCCGCCGGACGATCGACCGCCCCTCCTCGTAGTCGGTCATGTGCCCGAGGATCCCCATCAGCAGGAGCGCGACGGGCTCGTCGAAGTCCAGCGTCTCGGCCGCCCCCGCGATGATCTTCTCGGGTTCGCGCAGGTCGGCGGGAAGGTAGGCGGTCTTCCCCTCCGGTGAGCTCGTGAGCAGGGCGCGCGCGTGCGCCAGCACCAGCGGGTCGTTGTCGACGTACACCACGCGGGCGTCCGGGACGGCCCGCTGGGCGACCTGGTGGGTGTTGTCGGCCGTCGGGAGCCCGGTGCCGATGTCGAGGAACTGGCGGACGCGCAGGTCGGCCGCGAGATGGTGCACGGCGCGCTGCAGGAACTGGCGCGTCGCCCGTGCCATCAGCGCCATGTTCGGGATGACTTTGAGGATCTCCTCGCCGACCTGCCGGTCGACATCGAAGTTGTCCTTGCCGCCCAGCCAGTAGTTCCAGATCCGGGCGGTCTGCGGGACCTCGGAGTTGATCGCGGCTGCCTCGTCCGTCACGGTGACTTCCTCACTCGGGGGTGTTGGGATTGTCAGAACCCATCCAACAACCCAAGATCACTTTGGGGGAGGCATTTGCCGGAACAGGCCGATCGAACACCGGCGCGCTCGCCGCCGCCCCGGTTCAGGCGCCCGGCCGACGTTCGAGAACCCCGGGGAGGTCGCGCAGGTCGGTGATCGTGTGGTCGGGGCGCTCGAACATCGACGGGTAGGGGAGCGCGCCGCGGTTCAGCCACGCGGCGCGCAGGCCCGCGCGGCGGGCGCCGTCGACGTCCCACGGGTGGACGGCGACGAGCAGGATCCGGTCGGGGGCGACGCCCAGCCGGTCGACGGCGTGCCGGTACGCGGCGGCGGCGGGCTTCCACGCGCGCGGGACCGAGACGTCGAGCGGCGCCTCGAAGAGGTCGCGGACCCCGGCGCGTTCCAGCAGGCTCTCGGTGACGGCGGCGGACCCGTTGGTGAGGGTCGCCGGCCGCAGCCCGGCCGAGCGCAGCGCGCGGACGGCGTCGGGGACGTCGGGGTGCACGTCGAGGTCGGTGAAGCCGCTGACGACGTGCGCGGCGGCGCGGCGCGCGTCCCCGGCCCAGCCGTCCAGGCCGGTCAGCAGGCTCCGCAGGCCGCACTCGGCGACCTCGGCGAAGTCGGCGTAGGCGCCCGCGGCGGTGAGTCCCATGCCGTCCCGCAGGGTCCCGGCGAACCACGTGGGCAGCAGGTGCCCGGGCGCGCCGACGTCCTCCAGGCGCCCGCGCAGGGAGGACAGGTCGCCCAGCGTCTCGTTGACGTCGAACAGCACCACCTGGATCATCGGTCGCCGCCTCCTCGCCCGCGGGCCTCGTGGTTCCCGTACCCACGCGACGCCCGTTTCCTGCCCGCCCGGGGCGTCGTGTTCGTCCGACGGCCCCGACGGACGGCGTCCGCTCGGCGGCGGAGGTCCGCGCCCGCGCGACCGGACGTGACGGCGCGCGCGTCCGGTCGCGCGGCGTCAGCCCTTCGTGGCGCCCGCCGTCAGGCCGCCGATGAGCTGCCGCTCGGCGACGGCGTAGAAGGCCAGCGCGGGGATCATCGCGAGGACGATGTAGGCGAACACCAGCGCGTAGTTCGTCGAGTACTGGCCCTGGAACTGCTGGATGCCGACCGGGATCGTGTGCCACTTGGGGTCGGTGAACACCAGCAGCGGCAGGAAGAAGTTGTTCCAGCTCGTGACGATCGCGAGCACAGAGACGGTGCCGATGGCGGGGCGGGCCATCGGCAGGAGGATCCGCCAGAAGAACGCGAACCGGCCGCAGCCGTCGATGACGGCGGCCTCTTCGAGGTCGGCGGGGATCGTCCGGAAGAACGCCCGCAGGATGATGATCGTCATCGGCAGCGCGAACGCCGCCTGCGGCAGGATGACGCCGAGCGGGTTGTCGAGCAGGCCGAACGTGCGCAGCAGGACGAACAGCGGCAGCACCGCGACCGCGGGCGGGAACATCAGGCCGACCGCGAACAGGGTGAAGAACGCCTCGCGGCCGCGGAACGCGTAGCGGGCGAACGCGAACGCCGCCAGCGCCGAGACCGCGACAGTGATCAGCGCGGTCGCGGCGGCGATCAGGACGCTGTTGGCGATCTGCCGCCAGAAGTCGCCGGACCCGAGGATGCCGGTGTAGTTCGACACCTGCCAGGGGGAGGGGAGACCGAACGGGTCGTCGGTCAGGTCGCCCGTCGACTTGAAGCCCGACAGCACCGCGTACAGCAGCGGGACGACGATGAACGAGCCGAGGATCCAGACGAGCGCGTGCCGTGAGAGGCCGCGCGTCCGCCCGCCGCGGCGTCCGATCGCGCTCATCGCGCCCCTCCCGCCGACGTCATGGCGCCCTGCAGGTCGCGGCGGAGCGCGAAACGCTGGTAGAGCAGGGAGAACACCAGGCTGATCGCGAACATCGCGACGCTGATCGCGCTCGCGTAGCCCATCTGGTACCGCTGGAATCCGAACTGGAACATGGAGACGGCCATCGTTTCGGTGGAGTGCGTGGGCCCGCCGCCGGTCGTGACCCACACGAGGTCGAACATCTGGATCGCGCCGATGACGGACAGGAACACGCTGATCCGGATCGTGGGGGCGAGCAGCGGCAGGGTGACGTGCCGGAACCGCTCCCAGGGCCCGGCGCCGTCGATCTCCGCCGCCTCCAGGACCTCCTTGGGGACGCCCTGCAGTCCGGCGAGGTAGATCATCATGTGGAAGCCGAAGTACTTCCACGTCATGACGGCGAACAGCGTGGGCAGCGCGGTGCCGGGGTCGGAGAACCACTTCCCGGCGAGCCCGCCCACGAGCGGCACGTCCTCGATCAGCGCGTCGGCGAGGCCCGACCCCGGTAGGAAGATCATCCCGAACAGCACGCCGGCGATGACCTCGGACAGGATGTACGGCGCGAAAAAGATCGCTCGGTACACCGCCCGTCCCCGCATCCGCTGGTTGAGCAGGACGGCCGTGCCGAGCGCGATCGGCAGCTGCACCACGACCGACAGGACGACCAGGACGAGCCCGCGCCACAGGTCGCCGCGGAACAGCGGATCGGCGAACAGGTCGCGGAAGTTGCCGAGCCCGACGAAGTCGTCCGGCCAGCCGAAACCGCCCCACCGGAAGAAACTCGTGTAGAGGGCGATCACGATCGGGATCAGTACGAACAGGACGAAGACCAGCAGTGCCGGGACGAGGAACCAGGTGGCGGCGAACCAGCCGCGCAGCCGCCGCCCCCGGCGCGGCCGGGGCGGCCGGGGCGGCGGCTGCCGGGTCCGCGTCGGCGCGGCGGTCTGCACAGGCGATGCGGGGGACGGCGTCATGCGTTCTTGGCCGCCTCGGTGATCGACTGCGCGACCTGCTGCGGGTTCTTCTTGCCGCCCATGAGCCCGGCGACGCTGTCGTTGACCTCCTCGCCGACGGCGGGCGGGAACGCCTGGTCGAGGTAGAGCTGGAACCCGGTCGTGCCGTTCAGCTTCTCCGCGACGATCTTCCGGTTCGCGTCCTCGATCGAGCTCTCGGCGCCCTTGACGACCGGCATGAACGCGCCGGACGACACCAGCCGCGCCTCGTTCTCCTCGTTCATGAGGAACTTCAGGAAGTCGAGCGCCTCGGGCGGCGCGTCCTTGCCGAGCGCGTGCCCGTTGCCGCCGCCGAACACGTCGGTGACCTTGCCGGGGCCGCCCTCGACGGCGGGGAACGGGAAGAAGCCGAGCGCGTCGCCGAGGTCCTTGCCGGAGGCGTCCTTCTGCACGACGGGCGCCCACTGGCCCATCAGCTCCATGCCCGCCTTGCCGGCCCCCATGGTGGCGGCCTGCCCGCCGGGGGCGTCGTAGGCGGCGCCCTGGAAGCCCTCCTGGAACGGGTCGAGGTCGACGAGTTCCTTGAGCTTCTGCCCGGCCTGGACGAACGGGGGCGTGCCGAAGTTCTGGGCCTCGGCCGCCTGCTTGACGCCGTCCGGGCCCGCGAGGCGCATCGCGAGGTACGCCCAGTAGTAGTGCCCGGGCCACTTGTCCTTGCCGGCGAGGGCGATGGGCGTGATCCCGGCCGTCTTCAGCTTGCGGACGGCGTCGAGGAACTCGGCCCAGGTCGCGGGGGGCCCGTCGATCCCGGCCTTCTCGAAGTGGTCCTTGTTGTACCAGAACCCGACCATCCCCATGTCGTACGGGACGGCGTAGGCCTTGCCGTCGAACTGGTACGGCTGCAGGGAGACCGGCGTGAAGCCGTCCAGGAAGCCGGTGTCCTCGACCGGCTTGACGAGCCCCGCGTCGATGCGCTGCTTGAGGACGCCGCCGCCCCAGGTCACGAACACGTCGGGCAGGTCGCCGGACGCGGTCACGGCGGTCATCTTCGCCTTGAACGCGTCGTTCTCCATGTTCGTGAGCTTGATGTCGACGTTCGGGTGCGCCGCCTCGTAGGCCGCGGCGATCTCCGGGTAGATGGTCTTGGACGGCTCGGTGGTGGCGATGTCGAGCCATTCGATCGTGACCTTGCCGGAGTCGGCGTCGTCGCCGCAGGCGGTGAGCAGCGGCGCGGCGACGGCGATGGCGGCGCCCGCGGAGATCGCGGTCAGCAGGGAACGGCGTGACTGCTGCGAGGTGCCCATTGGGTGGCCTCCTGGATGGGGGGTGGGCGGCGTGGCGGAGGAAGTCCCTCGAAACATTTCGAAAATCTTCGGTAGGCTGTTGCCGAGAAACTCTAAGAAGGGCACCCCTGTCGGTCAAGGCTTCACGCTGGATTCGTGTGGGCCGGGTCACCCCGACGACGCGACGCCGCGACGATCGTGCGGCGATTCGGGACTAGGAGCGAGCGAAATATTGCGATAACGTTCGCAATCGTTTCCTCGGGGAGGAGAGAACAGCGTGACCGTGCGCACCACCGAAGACCCGCCGGACCCGCCCGGCGCGCAGCACGCACCGTCCCGGCCGACCCTCGCGGTCATCGCCGCCGAGGCCGGGGTGTCGCAGGCGACCGTCTCGAAGGTCCTCAACGGCCGGACGGACGTGGCCGCCGCCACCCGCGAGCGCGTCGAGGCCCTGCTGCGCGACCACAACTACCCGGGCCCCGGCGGCTCCCGCCGCGCCCGCCGGTCGGGACTGATCGACCTCGTCCTGGCCGGGCTCGACAGCCCGTGGGCGGTGGAGATCCTGCGCGGCGTCGAGGCCGAATGCGCCGAGCAGGGCACCGGCGTCGTCGTGTCGCTGGTGCGCGAGGACGACGCGCGCCCGCCGAGCTGGCAGAACCTGCCCGCCCTGCACCACAGCGACGGCGTGATCCTGGTGACGTCCCGGATGACCGACCGGCAGCGCGCGCAGCTCGAACGCGCGGGCGTCGCGCTCGTCCTGGTCGACCCGGTGAACCTGCCGGACACCGACATCGCCAGCGTCGGCGCCACCAACTGGGCGGGCGGGCTCGCCGCCACCGAGCACCTCATCGAGCTGGGCCACCGCCGCATCGCGATGATCGGCGGCCCCGCCGACATGCTGTGCACGCAGGCCCGGGTGGACGGCTACCGGACGGCCCTCGAACGCGCCGGGATCGAGGTCGACCGCGGCCTCGTCCGGTACGGCGACTTCCACCACGAGGGCGGCTTCGCCCGCACCCGCGAGCTGCTGGAACTGGACGACCGGCCCACCGCGATCTTCGCGGGCAGCGACCAGCAGGCCATGGGCGCCTACCAGGCCGCCCGCCTCGCCGGCCTGCGCGTCCCCGAGGACCTCAGCGTCGTCGGGTTCGACGACCTGCCGACCTGCGAATGGCTGTCGCCGCCGCTCACGACCGTCCGGCAGCCGCTGGAGGAGATGGGCCGGGTCGCCGCCCGCACCCTGCTCCAGCTGCTGGACGGACGGCCGCCGCTGACCCCCCGCGTGGAGCTGGCCACCGAGCTGCGCGTCCGCGCCTCCACCGCCGCCCCCTCGGAGCAGTGATGACCGAAGCCCTGACCCCCGGCACGGCCGCCGAACCGTGGCGCGACCCCGCCCTCCCGGTCTCCGACCGGTCGCCGACCTGCTGTCCCGCATGACCCCGGAGGAGAAGGCGGCGCAACTCGCCGGCTTCTGGGCGATGCCCGCCGGACCGGGCGAACCGGTCGCCCCCATGGAGGACGACTCGCACGAGACGGCGCCCGCCCTCGACGACCTCCTCCCGCACGGCCTCGGCCAGCTCACCCGCGTGTTCGGCACCGCGCCCGTCCCCGCCGCCGAGGGCGCCGCCCGGCTGCGCGACCTGCAGCGCCGCATCGCCGCCGCGAACCGGTTCGGCATCCCCGCGATCGCCCACGAGGAATGCCTCAACGGGTTCATGACCTGGGGCGCGACCGTCTTCCCCAGCCCGCCCGCCTGGGGCGCGACCTTCGACCCCGACCTGGTGGGCGAGATGGCCGCCGCGATCGGGACGAGCATGCGCGCGGCGGGCGTCCACCAGGGGCTCGCGCCCGTCCTGGACGTGGTCCGCGACGCCCGGTGGGGACGCACCGAGGAGTGCATCGGCGAGGACCCGCAGCTCGTCGCCGTCCTCGGCACGGCCTACGTCCGGGGCCTGGAACGGTCCGGGGTCGCCGCGACGCCCAAGCACTTCGCCGGATACTCCGCCTCCCGCGCCGGGCGCAACATGGCGCCGACCCCGATCGGCCCCCGCGAACTCGCCGACGTGATCCTCGAACCGTTCGCGATGGCCCTGCGCGACGGCGGCGCCCGCTCGATCATGCACTCCTACACCGACGTGGACGGCGTCCCCGCCGCCGCCGACGTCCGGCTCCTCACCGACCTCCTGCGCGGCGAACTCGGCTTCACCGGCGCCGTCGTGTCCGACTATTTCGGGATCTCCTTCCTCGAAAGCCGGCACCGCGTCGCGGGCTCGCGCGGCAGCGCGCCGCGCTCGCCCTCGCGCGGGCATCGACGTCGAACTCCCGACCGTCCGCTGCTACGGCGAACCGCTCCTGGAAGGGGTCCGTTCAGGCGCCGTCCCCGCGGACCTCCTCGACCGGGCCGCCGCCCGCGTCCTCACCCTCAAGGCCACCCTCGGCCTCCTGGACCCCCCGCCCGAACCCGGTGGGCCCCCGAACGGGACCGCCCAGCACGAGGAGAACGCCCCCGCCCCGGCGGTCTCCGGGGACGGCGGCGTCCCCGGCCCGGGGGCGTCCGGGGACCGGGCGCACGACCTCGATCCGGCCGGGGCACCGGGGGCTGGCGCGGCGGGTGGCCGAGGAGTCGGTCGTGCTGCTCGCCAACGACGGGACGCTGCCGCTCGCGCGCGCCCGCCGGGTGGCGCTGACCGGTCCGCTCGCCGACGACACGGCCGGGATGCTCGGCTGCTACACCTTCCCCGCGCACGTCGGCCGGCACCGGCCCGACCTCCCGCTCGGCGTGGACGTCGCGACCCTCGCGGACGCGCTGCGCGGCGAACTGCCGCACGTCACCGTGACCCCGTCCGCGGACGTGCTCGTCACCCGGCGCCGACATCGACGCGGCCGTCGCGGCGGCCCGCGGAGCCGACGTGGCGGTCGTGGCGCTCGGGGACCGCGCGGGCCTGTTCGGGCGCGGCACGTCCGGGGAGGGGTGCGACGCCGAGACGCTCGCGCTCCCCGGACGGCAGCGCGACCTCGCCGACGCGGTCCTGGCCACCGGCACCCCCACGGTGATCGTCATGCTGTCGGGCCGCCCGTACGCGATCGAGGACGTCGCCGACCGGGCCGCCGCCGTCGTGCAGGCGTTCTTCCCCGGCGAGGAGGGCGCCGGGGCGGTCGCCGGGGTCCTGACCGGCCGCGTCGAGCCGTCCGGCCGCATGCCGGTCAGCGTCCCGCGCCGCGCGTCCGGCCCGCCCGTCACCTACCTGCGCTCGAAGATGGACGGCCCGCACGACTGGAGCGCCGTCAGCCCGGCGCCGCTGTTCCCGTTCGGCCACGGCCTCACCTGGACGCGGTTCGCCTACACGGACCTGCGCGTCGACGAGCGCGCCCGCACCGACGGGTCCGTCACCGTCGGCGCGGTCGTCCGCAACACCGGCGACCGACCGGGCACCGAGGTCGTCCAGCTCTACCTCGCCGACCCGGTCGCGTCGGTCGTCCGCCCGTCCCGGTGGCTCGCCGGGTGGGCCCGCGTCCGGCTCGGGCCGGGCGAGGCCGCCCGCGTCGGGTTCACCGTGCACGCCGACCGCACCTCGTTCACCGGCGCCGACCTGCGCCGCATCGTCGAACCGGGCGCCGTCGAGGTCATGGTCGGCGGGTCCAGCGAGGACCTCCCGCTGCGCGGCGCGTTCACGCTGGACGGCCCGGTGCGCGTCCTCGGCGCCGACCGCGTCCGCACCGTCCCCGCGGAGGTGACCCCGCTGTGACCCGATTCCGCAACCCGATCCTGCCGGGCTGCCATCCCGACCCGTCGATCTGCCGGGTCGGCGGCGACTACTACCTGGTGACGTCCACGTTCGAATGGTTCCCCGGGCTGCCGGTGTTCCACAGCCGCGACCTGGTCCACTGGCGGCCGATCGGGCACGCCCTGGACCGTCCGGACAGCTTCCGCTGGACGGCGTCCCCGCGTCCGGCGGCCTGTACGCGCCGACCCTGCGGCACCACGACGGGCGCTTCCACCTGGTCTGCACCCTGGTGGACGGCCCCGAATGGTCGGGCCACTTCGTGCTGACCGCCGACGACCCCGCCGGTCCCTGGTCGGACGCGCACCGGCTGGACGGCAACGGCATCGACCCGTCGCTGTTCTTCGACGACGACGGCCGGGCGTGGTGCACCGGTACCCGCCTCACCGGCCGCTACGACGGGCACACCGAGATCTGGCTGCGCGAGTACGACCCGTCCGGCCCGGCCCTGGTCGGCGAGGAGCACGTGATCTGGGACGGGACGGTCAAGGGCGCGATCTGGTCCGAGGGCTCCCACCTCTACAAGATCGGCGGGCGGTACCACCTGGTGACCGCCGAAGGCGGCACCGCGCTCGACCACGCGGTGATGACCGCGCGCGCCGACGCCGTCACCGGCCCGTACGAGAGCAACCCGCGCAACCCGGTGCTGACCACCCGGCACCTCGGCCTCGACCACCCCGTCGTGGGGACCGGCCACGGCGACCTGGTGGAGACCCCGGACGGCGAGTGGTGGATGGTGCTGCTGGCGATGCGGCCGCACCACGGGGACCGCTGCGTCCTCGGCCGGGAAACGTTCCTGACGTCCGTCCGCTGGGAGGACGGCTGGCCGCTCGCCGCCCCGGTCGAGCCGGTCCGGGACGCCCCGTCGGTGCTCGCGCCGTGGCCGGCCGAGCCCGCGTGCGACCAGTTCGACGCGCCCGAACTCGGGTCGGAGTGGAACATGCTGCGGCCGCCGCGCGAGCGGTGGTGGAGCCTGACCGAACGTCCCGGCCACCTGCGGCTGCGGGTCCGGCCGGAGACCCTCGCGGACGCCGCGAACCCGTCGTTCGTCGGGCGCAGGCAGCAGCATCCGGACTTCGCGGCGTTCACCGAGCTGGAGTTCGCGGCGTCCGACGACGAGCAGGCGGGGCTAGCGCTCGTGCAGAACGGCGATTTCCACGTGCTGCTCGTGTCGACGGACCGGGGGCTGCGCCTGCTCAAACGGGAGCAGGGCGTCGAGACGGTGCTGGCGGAGACCGCGCCCGCGCCGGGCCGGGTGCGGCTCGGCTTCGAGGCGCACGGCCGCTGGTACCGGGCGTCGTACGCGGTGCGGCCGGGGCCGCCGGTGCCGCTCGGCGACCCGCTGGACGGCGACATGCTGAGCAGCCAGGTCGCGGGCGGCTTCACCGGCGTCTACATCGGCCTCTACGCGTCCTCGAACGGCCGCGCCACCGCGAACCACGCCGATTTCGACTGGTTCGAGTACCGTCCGCTGCCGGGCGAGGCATAGCCGGGTCGGCGGCGGGACGCCCGACTCCATAGGATCCGTCCCGTGCCGTCACGATCACGAACCGGACCCGACCGCTGCCCGGGGACGCTGCGGATCCACGCCGCCGCCGACGGCGGGCTGGCGCGGATCCGCCTCCCCGGCGGCGCGCTGACCGGCCCCCGCTCCGCCGCGCTCGCCGACGCCGCCGCCGACCTCGGCGACGGTTTCCTCGAACTGACCTCGCGAGCGAACCTCCAGCTCAGGGGCATCGCCGACGGCGCCGAGGCCGAGTTGAGCGACCGGCTCCGGGCCGCCGGGCTGCTGCCTTCGACGACGCACGAACGGGTGCGGAACATCGCCGCGAGCGTCCTGTCCGGACGGGACGGCGCCGGCCACCTCGACGTCCGTCCGCTCGTCGCGGCCCTCGACGCCGCCCTGTGCGCCGACCCGTCCCTGGCCGCCCTGTCCGGCCGCTTCCTGTTCGCCGTCGACGACGGCCGCGGCGACGTCATCGCCATGCGCGGCGACATCGGCCTCTACGCCCTCGCACCGGACGAACTCGCGCTCGTCCTCGCCGGAACCGACACCGGTCTGCGCGCGCGCCCGGAAGACGCCGTCGCCCTGGCCCTGGACGCCGCCCGCGCCTTCCTCCGAGCCCGCACCACCGAATGGCGCATCTCCGACCTACCCGACACACCCCCCGATGGGATGCGGCCGGTCGGACGCGGCGGCGATCCCGGGGGCGGAGACCACGGCCGGCCGCCGGAGGGCGTACCCGCCGCGGCTCCGGACGGGACGCCGCCGGGCGAGGCCGCCGGGGGGCTCGTCGAGGGCATCGAGGCCGGGCGTCGCCGCCCGAGCCGGTCGCCGCGCCGGACGTCCCGTACCGGACGCCGCTCGGGACGATCGGCCAGCGGGACGGGCGGCGCGCGCTCTCCGCGCTCGTCCCGCTCGGACGGCTCGACCCCGCGCCGCTCCGCGACCTCGCGGATAGCCTCGCGGAGATCATCGTCACTCCGTGGCGGGGCGTCGTGATCCCCGACCTCACGGACATGCCACACTTTCCTGGCCTGGTCACGGCGGCGGACTGGGCGGGGGTCACCGCGTGCGCGGGCCGTCCGGGCTGCGCGAAGTCGCTGACCGACGTCCGCGCGGACGCGGCCGCGGCCGTGCGGGCGTCCGCGTCCCCGCGCGGCGGCGCGGACGGCCTGCCGGTGCACTGGGCGGGCTGCGAGCGGCGGTGCGGGCACCCGCCCGATCGGCACGTCGCGGTCGTGGCGACCCCCCGGGGCTACGAGGTGCGGCTCGGCGACGAGGTCCGCGCCCGGCCCCCCGACCCGGCGGCGACGGCGGCGGCCGTCGACGGAACACGGAGGAGCGAGTGATCGAGTACGTCCGCGACGGTGCGGAGATCTACCGGCGGTCGTTCGCGACCATCAGGGCGGAGGCGGACCTTTCGGGCCTGCCCGCGGACGTCGCCCGGGTCGCGGTCCGCATGATCCACGCGTGCGGGATGACCGACCTGGTCCGCGACCTCGCGTGGTCGCCGGGCGTGGTCGCGGCCGCGCGCGCCGCGCTGCTGGACGGACGCCCGATCCTGTGCGACGCGCGGATGGTGGCGTCCGGCGTCACCCGCAAGCGGCTGCCCGCGGACAACGACGTGGTCTGCACCCTCGGCGACCCGGGCGTCCCCGCGCTGGCCGCCGACCTCGGCACCACCCGCAGCGCCGCCGCGCTCGAACTGTGGCGCGACCGGCTCGCCGGGTCCGTCGTCGCGATCGGCAACGCCCCCACGGCGCTGTTCCGCCTGCTGGAGATGATCGACGCGGGCGCGCCGCGTCCCGCCGCGATCCTGGGCGTTCCGGTCGGGTTCATCGGTGCCGCGGAGTCGAAGGAGGCGCTCGCCGCGTCCGGTCTGCCGCACCTTGTCGTGCACGGACGGCGCGGCGGCAGCGCCATGACCGCCGCCGCGATCAACGCCATCGCCAGCGAGGAAGAGTGATGACCGGACACCTGTACGGGGTCGGGCTGGGGCCCGGCGACCCGGAGCTGATCACCGTGAAGGCCGTCCGGCTGATCGGGGCCGCCGACGTGATCGTCCACCACGCGGCCCGGCACGGCCGCAGCGTCGCGCGGAAGATCGCCGAGCCGCACCTGCGGGACGGGCAGATCGAGGAGGCGCTGATCTACCCGGTCACCACCGAGGCGACCGACGACTACCAGCGCGTCCTCGACGAGTTCTACGAGCGGTGCGCCGCCCGCCTCGCCGAGCACCTGGACGCCGGCCGCGACGTCGTCGTGCTCTGCGCGGGCGACCCGTTCTTCTACGGCTCGTACATGCACCTCCACAAGCGGCTGGCGGGCCGCTACCCGGCGACCGCCGTGCCGGGCGTGACGTCGGTGAGCGCGGCGTCCGCCGAGCTCGGGCGTCCGCTGGTGGAGCGCGACGAGGTCCTGACCGTGCTGCCGGGCACCCTCCCGCCGGACGACCTCGCGCGCCGCCTCGCGGCGACCGACTCGGCGGCCGTCCTCAAGCTCGGACGCACCTTCGGCAACGTCCGCGGCGCCGTCGACGAGGCCGGACGGCTGGACGACGCCTGGTACGTGGAGCGCGCGACGACCGGCGGGCAGCGGATGCAGCCGCTCGCCGACGTCGACGCGGAGACCGTCCCGTACTTCTCCCTCGCGATCCTCCCGTCGCGCGTGCACGAGCGGACCCGCCGCGAGCTGCCCGCGCCCCGGACGCCCGCGGACGGCGGGCCCGGCGAGGTCGTGATCGTGGGGCTCGGCCCGGCGGGGCGCGACTGGCTCACCCCGGAGGCGCAGGCCGCGCTCGCCGCCGCCGACGACCTCGTCGGCTACGCCCCCTACCTGGCGCGCGTGCCCGCCAACCCGCGGCAGGAGCGGCACGCGTCCGACAACCGGGTGGAGTCCGAGCGGGCCGAGTTCGCGCTGGCGCTGGCCGACCGGGGACGGCGCGTCGCGGTCGTGTCGTCCGGCGACCCGGGCGTGTTCGCGATGGCCGCCGCCGTCCTGGAGGTCGCCGCCGAGGACCGCTGGAAGCACGTCCCGGTGCGGGTGCTGCCCGGTCTGACCGCGGCGAACGCCGTCGCGTCCCGGATCGGCGCGCCCCTCGGCCACGACTACTGCGTGCTGTCGCTGTCGGACCGCCTCAAGCCGTGGGACGTCATCGCGGAGCGGCTCGCGGCCGTCGCCGCCGCCGACCTCGCGATCGCCATCTACAACCCGGCGTCGAAGTCGCGCACCGGGCAGGTCGCGAAGGCCCGCGACGTCCTGCTCGCGCACCGCGATTTCGATACCCCGGTCGTCATCGGCCGCGACGTCGGCGGGCCGGAGGAGAGCGTCCGCGTGATCCGCCTCGCCGACCTCGACGGAACCGGCGTCGACATGCGCTGCCTGCTGCTGATCGGCTCGTCCCGCACCCGCGTCGCCGAGCGCGGCGGCGGCACCGCCGTCTTCACCCCCCGCCGCTACCCGGCATGAACGAGCCAGGCCGCCGCGTCCTCGACGGTCGCCGCCACGGGGACGCCGGCCGGGACGGGCGGCCGGTCCACCAGCACGACCGGGACGCCCAGGTCGCGGGCGGCGGTCAGCTTGGCGGCCGTCATCGCGCCTCCGCTGTCCTTGGTGACGAGCACGTCGATCCGGTGCTCGCGCATCAGCGCCGTCTCGTCCGCGACGGTGAACGGGCCGCGCGCCAGGACGATCGTCGTGCGCGGCGGCATCGGCGGTCCGGGCGGGTCCACGGAGCGGACGACGAACCGGCGGCGATCGTCCCCGGTGAACGCCGCGAGGCCCGTGCGGCCGGTCGTCAGGAACACCCGCTCGCCGGGCAGGTCCGCGGCGGCGGCCGCCAGGGACGGGACGCGCCGCCAATCGTCGCCCGCCCCCGGCGACCAGCCCGGACGCCGCAGCACCAGCAGCGGCACCCCGGCGGCCTCGCAGGCCCGGACGGCGTTGCCGCTCATCCGCGCGGCGAACGGATGCGTCGCGTCCACGACCGCGTCGACGCGCTCGTCCCGCAGCCACGCCGCGAGCCCGTCCGCGCCCCGAACCCGCCCACGCGGACCCGTCCGGGGAGGGGCGCGGGGCGGCGGTCCGGCCCGCCAGCGAGCTGACCGCCTCGACCGCCGGGTCCCCGTCGAGCCGCCCGGCCAGCAGCCGCGCCTCCGCGGTGCCTCCCAGCAGCAGCACACGTTTCGTCACGGGAGAATGCTATGAGCGGACTGCGGTACGGGTGGACGACCGGGGCGTGCGCGACGGCCGCCACCAAAGCCGCCCATACCGCCCTGCTCACCGGCGAGTTCCCCGACCCCGTCGAGATTACCCTCCCGAAGGGGCAGCGGCCCGCGTTCGCCCTGGCCGTCGAGGAACTCGGCGACGGCCGCGCCACCGCCGGGATCGTCAAGGACGCGGGCGACGACCCCGACGTGACGCACGGGGCGCTCGTCCGCTCGACCGTCCGCCCGGGCGAGCCCGGCACCGGCGTGACGTTCCGCGCGGGCCCGGGCGTCGGCACCGTCACCCGGCCCGGCCTGCCGCTCGACGTCGGCGAACCGGCGATCAACCCGGTGCCGCGCCGCATGATGCGCGAGGTCCTCGGCGACGCCGACGTCATCGTGGAGATCTCCGTGGACGGCGGCGCGGAACTCGCCCGCCGCACCTGGAACCCGCGGCTCGGCATCCTCGGCGGCCTGTCGATCCTCGGCACGACCGGCGTCGTCGTCCCGTACTCGTGCTCGGCGTGGATCGACAGCATCCGCCGCGGCGTGGACGTCGCCCGCGCGATGGGCCGCACGCACGTCGCCGGGGCCACCGGCAGCACGTCCGAGAAGGTCGTCGCCGAACTCCACGGCCTGCCCGAGGACGCCCTCCTCGACATGGGGGACTTCGCCGGGGCCGTCCTGAAGTACGTGCGGCGGCACCCGGTGCCCCGGCTGACGATCGCGGGCGGCATCGGCAAGCTCGCCAAGCTCGCCGCCGGGCACCTCGACCTGCACTCCAAGCGTTCGCAGGTCGACTTCGGCGTCCTCGCCGCCATGATCGACGACCCGGACACCGCCGAACGCGTGCGCGGCTGCAACACCGCGCTGCACGCGCTCCAGGTGTGCCAGGAGGCCGGGATCCCGCTCGGCGACCTCGTCGCAGAGCGCGCGCGGGCCACCGCACTGGACGTCCTGCGCAGCGCCCCGGTCGAGGTCGACATCGTCGTCATCGACCGGGCCGGCACGATCGTCGGCCGCGCCCCCGACTCCCGCCGGTTTCGTTGATCTGCGGCGTGTTGCCCTTATAAGCGGCCGGATAAGGGCAACACGCCGCAAGTCAACGTGACGGCGCGCTAGCTTCGGCGGCGGTCGGCGGAGTAGAGGTGGCTGTCGGCGAAGTTCTCCGCGCCCAGCACCGCCCCGGCGATGATCACCGCCGTGCGCCGCACGCCCGCGTCCCGCACCTTCCCCGCGATGTCGGCCAGCGTGCCCCGCAGGACCAGCTCGTCCTCCCGCGACGCCCGCGCCACCACCGCGACCGGGCAGCCGGCCCCGTAGTTCGGGAGCAGCTCGGCCACCACGGCGTCGATCCGCTGCACGGCCAGGTGCAGGACGATCGTCGCGCGGCTCCGGCCGAGCGTCGCCAGGTCCTCGCCCGGCGGCATCGGCGTCGCCCGCGCCGACGTGCGCGTCAGCACGACCGTCTGCGCGACCTCCGGAACCGTCAGCTCCCGGCCGAGCGCCGCGGCCGCCGCCGCGAACGCCGGCACCCCCCGGCGTCACGTCGTACGGGACGCCCGCCGCGTCGAGCCGCCGCATCTGCTCGGCCATCGCGCTGAACACCGACGGGTCGCCCGAATGCAGCCGCGCCACGTCGTCGCCCCGCCCGTGCGCGGCCACGAGTTCGGCGACGATGTCGTCCAGCACCATGTTCGCCGTGTCGACGACCCGCGCGCCCGGCGGGCACCACTCCAGCACCTCGTCCGGGACGAGGCTGCCCGCGTACAGGCACACCGGCGACGCGGCGACCAGGTCGCGGCCCCGCACGGTCATCAGGTCGGCGGCACCGGGCCCGGCGCCGATGAAATGCACCGTCACCGCGTCACCGCCCACTGCGTCACCGGCATCTTCGCCCGCCAGCCCGTGAACCCGCCGACCGGCCCGGCCCGGCTGACCTCGACCCGGGTCAGGTCACCGCCCAGCCTCCCGCGCGCGTTCACCAGCGCGCTCTCCGACTCCAGCGTGACGGCGTTCGCGACGAGCCGCCCGCCCGGCTTCAGCGCCGCCCAGCAGGCGTCGATCATCCCGTCCGCGGTGACGCCGCCGCCGATGAACACCGCGTCCGGCCCGTCCAGCCCGTCGAGGGCCTTCGGCGCCTCGCCCGCGACCACCCGCAGGCCCGGCACGCCGAGCCGTTCGCGTTCGCCCGGATCGCGTCCGCCCGCGCGGCCAGCGCCTCCACCGCGACGGCCCGGCAGCTCCGGTGCGCCCGCATCCACTCGATCGCGACGCTCGGCGGCGCCCGCGCCGACGTCCCACAGCAGCTCCCCGGGGACGGGCGCGAGCCGCGCCAGCGTGATCGCCCGGACCTCCCGCTTGGTGAGCTGCCCGTCGTGGTCGTAGGCGTCGTCGGGGAGCCCCGGCACGACCTGGACGCCCGCGCCCCTGCAGTGCACGGCCACGACGTTGAGGGCCGCGGTGTCCGCGCGCGGCGGCCCCACCCGCTCGTCCGGCCCGCCCAGCCGTTCCAGCACGGTGACCTCGCTGGCGCCGAAGCCCCGCTCGTTCAGCAGGTCGGCGACCTCCCCGGGCGTGCCGGCGTCCGCCTCAGCACCAGCACCCGCCGCCCGGGCGCCAGCAGCCGGTTCAGCGCGGCCAGCGGACGGCCCACGGCCGAGACGACGTCGGTGTCCTCCAGCGACCAGCCGAGCCGCGCGCACGCCAGCGACATCGACGACACGTGCGGCAGGACCCGGACGTTCTTCGCGCCGAGCAACCGCACCAGCGTCGTCCCGACCCCGAAGAACATCGGGTCGCCGCTCGCGACGACCACGACCCGCCGTCCCCGGTGCTCCTCGAACAGCGCGGGCAGCGCGGGCAGCATCGGCGACGGCCACGCGACGGCGACGCACTCGGCGGCGAAGTCGGGCAGCATCCCGAGCTGGCGCCCGCCGCGACCAGGACCTCCGCGGACCGGAGCGCGTCCCGGGCGGCGCGCCCAGCCCGTCCCCACCGCGCCGATCCCGACGACGGCGATCCGGTGGCCGCCGCCCACCACGTCCTCGGCCGTCGCGGGGGCCGGGCCGACACCGCCGCCGCCCCGCCCGTCCGGGGGGACGATCGGGGCGCCCGAGTTCTCCACGTCAGACATTGCCCAGCACCTTGCTCACCGCGATCTCGATGACGACGCGCTTCGGGTTGACCCGCGGCTGCTTGTACCGCTCGGCGTACCGCCGCTCCGCTTCGGCGACCGACTCCGCGTCCGCCCGCAGCACGGCCCGTCCCTCCACGGTCGACCAGCGGCGCCCGTCCACCTGGCTCACCGCGACCGGCAGCCCCGCCGGACCCGCCGCCCGCACGTGCCGGGCCTTCGCCGACCCGCCGGAGGTGATCACGCGGACGATCCCCGCGGCGGCGTCCAGCACGGCCCCGACCGGCACCGCGTGCGGTGTCCCGTCGGGGCGCGGCGTGACGAGCGTGCACACGCGCCGTTCCCGCCAGAACTCCCGCACCCGTTCGTCGTCCAGCCCCAGCCGGTGCCGTTTCCCGTGCATTTCGTCCTCTCGTCGACGCCGATCAGCAGGATCCCAGAAACGGCCCCGCGACCGCGTCCCGACCCCGCGCACCACCCGGCGGGGCGGGCCGTGCGGCCGTCCGGAAGCCCGGCCGGCCCCGGTCAGCGGCGGACGAACGGTTCGACGCGGCGCGCGAGGTCGGTGCGGGGCGCGGCGGCGCGCAGCACGACGTCCAGCACCCGCTCCGGCGGGGCCGCGTAGCAGTTGCTGAACCACGCTTCGTTGGCCTCGACGACCGCGTAGCGGGGCGGGCCCGGCGCGGTGATCAGCCCGACGTCGACGACGACCGCGCTCGGGAGGCCGGGCGCGGCGCGGGCCAGCAGGTCCGCGGCGAAGGCTTCGACCGCCGCGCGTTCCGGCAGGTCGCCGAGGGGCGCGGCGTCGAGCACCCCGTGGAGCAGGTAGCGGGACGCGGCGTGCACCGCGCCGTCCAGGACGTGCAGGCGGTACTCGCCCGCGAACGTCACCGGGTCGGCGAGGAGCACGGGCGTCGAGTCCGGCAGGTCGTGCGGCAGGTCCCGCGGCGGATCTCGCGGCGGGCCGGGCTCGTGCACGCCGGGCGGGAACGCCTTGCCGGACGCCGGTTTCACGAACGCCGGACGGTCCAGCGCGCGTGCCTCGCCCAGCGAGCCGAGCCGGACGCGCCGTCCCGTGAACTCCGCCGGAAGGCCGGGCAGCCACCCGGGCCCGCCCGCCAGCAGCGCGACGTCCAGGGCCGCCGCGACCTCGGCCGCGAACGCCTCGCCGCCGTACACGTGCGCCCGCCCCCGGAGCCCGGACGGGACGGGTCCGCCGGTGCAGCGTCCGCACCGGCAGGCCCCGCGCCGCCGCGGCCTCGGCCAGCCGTCCCGCGGTGGCCGTGGCCCCCGGCGGCAGCAGCAGGACGCGGTCGCTCATCCCGCGAGTTCGCCGCAGAGCGCGGGCAGCGACTCGCCGATCGGCTCCCGGACGATCGTCGACGCGAGGTGGTCGTAGGGCGTCGGGTCGCGGTTCACGATGATCAGCGTCGCGCCGCACTCGACCGCGACGGCGCACAGGCCCGCGGCCGGTTCGACGCCGAGCGACGAGCCGACCGCCACGAACACCTCCGACACCCGCGCGATGTTCGCGGCGTGCGAGAGCACGTCGGCGTTCAGGAACTGGCCGAACAGGACGACCGACGGCTGCAGGACGCCGCCGCAGCCGGTGCACGCCGGATCGTCCTCGCCGCGCGCCAGCACATCGGCCGTCGGGACGCGGGCGTGGCACCGCATGCATTCGGCGTTCGCCAGGTTGCCGTGGAGTTCGAGGACCTTGCGGGGCGTCGAGCCCGCCTTCTGGTGCAGCCCGTCGACGTTCTGCGTCAGGATCCGGACGGCCGTCGTCCGCTCCAGTTCCGCCAGTGCCAGGTGGGCGGGGTTCGGCTCGGCGTCGTCGAACAGGTCGAGTGCCCGCCAGAAGCGGCGCCGGACGTCGGCGTCCGCGACGAAGTTCTTCCGCGTGAAAAGGTTCGCGAGTCCGGGGTCGCGGGTCCACACGCCGGAGGGGCCCCGATAGTCGGGAATGCCGGAGTCGGTGGAGATGCCCGCGCCCGTCAGCACCGCGATTCGCTTGGCCATGCGCGACACCGTACGAACGGACGACGCCGCCCGCGACGGAATTTCCGTCGCGGGCGGCGTGAACCGTCGTTCACTGCCAGGAGCGGACGAGTTCGTCCAGCTTCGCCTGGTCGTAGTCGACGCCCTGCTCGTCCAGTTCCCGGGCGACGAGCGCGCCGTCGCGTCGTGCTTGGCCAGCAGCCGGTACACCGCGTACGGGAACCAGATCTTCTCGCGGACCCACACGACCTCGGTCTCGTCGAAGACGTGGCCCTGGGCGCGGATCTCGCTCACGGTCGCGGCGGTGTCCCCGTTGGTGCGTTCGAGGATCTCGCGGGCGAGCGGGCGCCCCGCAGCGTCTCGGCGTCCAGTGTGGGGACGGCGGCGGGCTCCTCGACGGTGGTGACGGTGCCGTGCCCGTTCATCTCGCTGCGCGCGGCGGCGGCGCTGACGAGCGCGGGTTCGGGAGCCGGGGCCGGTTCGGGCACGGGCGCCGGCGCGGGG
>NZ_MKJY01000599.1 GCF_001942465.1 Actinomadura sp. CNU-125 | reverse complement strand
CCCGCGGCGGCGTCGCCGGGCACGCGGCGAGGGCGGGGACGGCGACGAGGGCGGCGGCGACGGCGGCCGGTGCGGAGGCGGCGACGACGTGGCGTGCGCCGCGTGCGCCGCGTGCGCGTCCGTGAACGGTCGTCAGCCATGGGACCGGTGCCCCCGGCCGCGGCGCTGCACGTACAGGCGGCCGCCCTCGGGTCCCGTCCATTCCAGCCGGACGACTCCGGGCACGGCGGCGTCGTCGATGCGCGACGGATCGGACCAGTACCCGGCGTTCGGGTTGCGGAAGAACGTCGCCCACGGACGCCCGGTGCGGTCGGTGAACAGGTTGTTGTGGCCGATGCCGACGCCGAGCGTCCAGCGCTCGGAGTACGGCCCCTCGAAGCGGTCCGAGACGGCGATGACCGTGTCGTACTGGTACTGCGTGCGGCCCGCGCCGCCCGGGTCGTAGGCGTAGCGCGTGCCGCCGTCCGGGTCGGTCGACGTCCGGTCCCATACGGCGTGCGAGAGGTAGTACTTGCCCTGGAACTTCATGACGTAGGCGCCTTCGAGGTACGGCTCCGGCGAGTAGGGCGTCTGCCGGAACGTCGGTAGATCGGTCGTCGGGACGATGTCTTCCATGTCGTCGCGGAACTTCGCGTACAGGTCGTTGTGCAGGACGAGCCACGCTTCGCCGTCCTCGGTGTACATGCCGCCGTCGATGTGGTGGTACGCGCCGGGCTCGATGAACTTCGGCCCGCCGATGAACGACTCGCCGAACGGCTTGTCGAGGTTGCCCTCGACGAGCCGGTACGGGCCCTCGATCCCGCCCTCGCTCACCAGCATGAACGAGCCGACCTTGCGGGAGTGGTCGCCCATGCAGGCGACGATGTACCAGGTGCCGCGGAAGTAGTGCACCTCCGGCGCCCACACCTCGCCGCGCTTGCCGAACTCGTCGTCGTGCCAGTACTCCTGCCACGGCGCGACGACCGTCCGTCCGGGCCGGTTCTCGGCGACGAACTCGGGCGACCACACCTTGCCCTTCTCGGCGCCGGGCCGGACCCGGGTCGTGTCGACCAGCCGCCACGGCCCCCGCAGCGACCGGGCCACCCACACGAACACGCCGTCGTTCCACGGGGCGGCGCGGTCGAGTCCGGGCACGCGGCTGGTGCCGGTGGCGACGTAGAGCGACCGGCCGCCGACGACGAAGCGGTTGACGTAGGTGTCGCGCATCCAGACCACGCCGCGTTCCCGGTCGCGGGGGCGCAGTTCGAGCGGGAGGACGAACGAGTTGTCGCGCCGCGGCCACAGGTCCGGCCGGGTGTCGGCGAGGCCGTATGGGGCGGGGTCGGGCCAGTTCGACGGGTACCGCCGCCGCGCCGCGGCGTCCGCCGGGATCGCCTGCGCGGCGGCGGTCGCGGGCAGCGCCGCAGCCGCCAGGGAACCGGCGGCACCGATCAGCAGGGATCGCCGGCCGAGGCGCGGGCCGTTTTCGGAGCCGATCATCGCTCACTCCACCTTCGTCGTGCAGGACGCCGCTGCCCTGCCTGGGACGTGACGGTATAGAGACTCTTTCCGTCGGTGAACAAGCGGCAGAAAGGTCGTTGGACGCGCGGTGCGGCCGGGTCCGGCACCGGTTCGGCACCGGCTCGCCGGGAGCTACGGTGGCGATCCGGAGACGATCCGGAGGCGCACAGGATCTTTCTGTCGGAGTGTTGACGGAAAAATTGCCCGCTGTCAGCGTTGCGCCATGACGACGTCGGCTGGAGTTCATGCGCTGGTACGGCGCACTCACGAGGAGCGCGTGCTGCGCGTCCTGCGTGAGCACGGCGCCATGAGCCGCCGGCAGATCGCCCTCGCCGTCGGGCTGTCCCGCACCACCCTTTCCGAGATCACCGGCAGCCTGCTGCAGCGCGGCGCCATCGTGGTCGTCGACACCGACGCGGCCAAGCGGGAGGGCAGCGGCCGCCCGGCCGAGCGGCTCGCCCTGGATCCGGCCTCCGGGCAGTTCATGGGCGTCGATTTCGGTCATCGCCGGGTGCGGCTGGCGGTCGCGGACGCGTCGCACGAGATCGTCCTGTCCGGGTCGGAGCGGTACTACGACGCTCCCTGGCCGCTCCGGCTCGAACTGGCGTTCCGGCTCATCGACCGGCTCAGCGCCGAATCCGGTGTGCACTTCGGCGCGCTGCAGGGCATCGGCATCGGGGTCCCCGGGCCGTACCGCGCGACGCCGGGCGTCCTCGTGATGGCGCCGCACGAAACGCCGCACGAAACGCCGCACGACGCGGCGGAGGACGCGGCGGAGGACGGCACCCCCGAGGCGTCGGTGCAGGCCGCGTTCGCGAAGCGGTTCGGGGCGCCCGTCATCGTGGACAACAACACAAGGCTGGCGGCGCTCGCGGAGGCCGTCTTCGGCCGCAGCTCCGTCGAGAACCTGCTCTACCTGCGGATCTCCGACGGCGTCGGCGGCGGGCTGGTCGTCGGCGGACGGCTGGTCACCGGATCGTCCGGGCTGGCCGGGGAGCTCGGGCACGTCACCGTGGCCCCGGACGGCCTGGAGTGCCGCTGCGGGAAGCGCGGCTGCGTCGAGACCCTCGCGTCCGTCCCCGCCATCCTGCGGACCTGCCGGGACCGCGGTCTCGCGTCGCCGACCTCGACGGCCTGGCCGCCGCGGTCCGGCGCGGCGACCCGGTCGCGGACCGGACGCTGCGGGCGGCGGGGGCGGCCGTCGGACGGGTGCTGGGCACCGCGTCGCTGATCCTCGACCCGGCGGACATCGTCATCGGCGGCGAGATCACCAGGGTGGCGCCCGCCGTCTTGGAGGAGGCCGCCGCGGCCATCGCGGCGGAGCACTTCCCCGGCGGTTCCCGGCCGGTCGTCCGCCGGGCCGAGCTGTCCGACGACGACGGCGCGCTCGGCGCGCTCGCCGCGCTCTTCCACAGTTCGCCGCTGCTGGCGGCCTATCCGGAGCGCCCGAGGCGCCCCCCGCCGCCACCGCGCCGATCGAGCGCGCACGGAAGACAACGAACAGAGGAGTGGCTTATGGCCGTGCTCAGTGATCAGAGCGGCCAGGGGAGCCGCGCCGGGCGGGACGGCTCGGGCGCACCGACCGGCAAGGGGCGCTCGGGCACGACGGCGGGCTCGGCGGGCGGAGCGGCGGGCGCGCGCCGCAGGGGGATCTCCCTGCTGCTGAACGCCGTGTCCGTCGGGTTCGGCATCGCCCTGTGGTGGGCGCTGGCCGCGGCGGGCCTCACGCTCCCGACACCGGGCGAGGTGGTGTCGAAGGCGGGGACGCTCCTGTCGGACGGAACGCTCCAAGAGGACATCCTCGCCAGCATGGGCCGGGTCCTCGCCGGGTTCGCCCTCGGCACCGGCCTCGCGATCCCGGTCGGGTTCCTCATGGGCTGGTACGGGTTCGTCCGCGGGCTCGTCGAGCCGTGGGTGCAGTTCTTCCGCACCATCCCGCCGCTGGCGATCATCCCGCTGGCCATCGTGCTGATGGGCATCGGCGAGACACCGAAGATCTTCGTCATCTTCCTCGCCGCGTTCCTCGTCTGCGTCATCTCGACGTTCCAGGGCGTGGTCGACATCGACCGCACGCTGATCAACGCGGCGCGCGTCCTCGGCGCCAAGGACCTCGGCATCTTCCTGCGCGTGGTCGTGCCGGCGTCGACCCCGTTCATCCTCGTCGGGATGCGGGTCGGGCTCGGGTCGGCGTGGGCGACGCTGGTCGCCGCCGAGCTGATCGCCGCCCAGGAGGGACTCGGCTACCGGATGCAGAACGCGCAGCTGTACTACGACCTGCCCACGATCTTCGTGGGACTCATCACCATCGGGATCCTCGGCCTGCTCATGGACCGGGTGCTCCTGCTGGCCGAACGCAAGCTCACCGGATGGCAGGAGCGCCGATGACCAGCCCACCGAAGATCTCGGTCAAGGACGTCAGCAAGGTCTTCGCCCTCGGCAAGGAGTCCTTCACCGCGCTCGACCGCGTCTCGCTCGACATCGCCGACAACGAGTTCGTCACGGTCGTCGGCCCGTCCGGCTGCGGCAAGAGCACGCTGCTGAACATCCTGGCGGGCCTGGAGCGGCCGACGGACGGGCAGGCGCTCGTGGACGGCGCCGCCGTGTCGGGCCCCGGTCCCGAGCGGGGCGTCATCTTCCAGCAGTACGCGCTGTTCCCCTGGCTGACGGTCCGCAAGAACGTCGAGTTCGGGCTGAAGACGGCGCGGGTGCCGAAGGCGGAGCGCCGCGACCGGGCGCAGCACTTCATCGACCTGGTCGGCCTGGCGCAGTTCGCCGACGCGCTGCCCAAGATGCTGTCCGGCGGGATGCGGCAGCGGTGCGCGATCGCCCGCGCGTACGCCGGGAACCCCTCGATCCTCCTGATGGACGAGCCGTTCGGCGCGCTCGACGCGCTCACCCGGGTGAAGCTCCAGGAGCAGCTGCTCGACACCTGGAGCGAGGAGAAGCGCACCGTCCTGTTCATCACCCACGACGTGGACGAGGCGGTGTTCCTCGCCAACCGCGTCATCGTGATGGCCGCGGGCCCCGGCCGGATCTACGACGTCGTCGACGTCGACCTTCCCTACCCCCGATCGGAGGAGTTCCGGCTCAGCATGGAGTTCGCCGCGCTGCGCAACCGCGTCTGGCACTCCGTGTACCACCAGGACGGCCGCACGGCCGCCGATTCGAAGCACCCCATGCCGTCATCGTCCACGGCCTGATCCGAGGAACGGACATGTCTCTTTCCCGTAGATTCTCCGCCGTCACGCCTTCGGTGCGGCCGCCGTGCTGATGCTCTCCGCCTGCGGCGACTCCGGTGCCGGAGGCGACGCGATCGAGGTCGACTTCGGCTACATCAACGACTACAACGGCACGAGCCTGCTCGCCATCGCCGAGGACCAGAAGATCTGGGAGAAGCACGGCCTCGACGTGAACGCCAAGGTGTTCACCAACGGCCCGCTGCAGATCCAGGCGCTCGGCACCGGCGACCTCGACGTCGGATACATCGGTCCCGGCGCGTTCTGGCTGCCCGCCTCCGGCCAGGCGAAGATCATCGCGCTGAACACCCTCGGCAACGCCGACCGGGTCATCGCGCAGGGCGGCATCACCTCGCTCGCGCAGCTCAAGGGCAAGAGCGTCGGGGTGCCCGAGGGGACCTCGGGCGACATGATCCTCACCCTCGCCCTCAAGAAGGCGGGCCTCACGAAGAAGGACGTCAAGGTCGTCAACATGGACGCCTCGACGATCGTGTCGGCGTTCTCCTCCAAGCAGATCGACGCCGCGGGCTTCTGGTACCCGGCCATCGCGACGATCAAGAAGCAGGTCCCCGACCTGACCGAGCTGGCCAAGAACTCCGACTTCGAGGCGGAGATGGCGTTCCCGACCGCGTTCGTCGCGGGCAACGAGGTCGTCTCCGGCGAGAAGGACAAGACCGCGAAGCTGCTCGCGGCGCTGCGCGAGGCGATGCAGTACCGGACGGCCAACATGGACGAGTCGATCAAGCTCACCGCCGAGATGCTGGACATGCCGGTCGACCAGGTCAAGGCCGACGCCGCCAACGTCAAGGTGCTGTCGGTCGAGGAACTCGACACGATGACCAAGGACGGCACCGTCGGGAAGTGGCTGACGACGATGACCGACTACTTCGTCGACGCGGGCAAGCTCGACGCGTCGGTCGACCCGAAGACCTTCTACACGGGCGACCTGTTCACGGCGGCCGCCAAGTGACGAAGCCCGGACAGCCCCGCAACATCCTCTTCCTCATGACCGACCAGCACCGGGCGGACACGCTCGGCGCGTACGGCAACGAGCGGGCGGCCACGCCCGTCCTGGACGAACTGGCGAGCAGCGGCACCCGCTTCGACCGGTGGTACACCCCGACCGCGATCTGCACCCCGGCGCGCGCGAGCCTGCTGACCGGGCAGGCGCGTTCCGGCACAAGCTGCTCGCCAACCACGAACGCAACGTCGGCTACATCGAGGACCTCGCCGACGGGCAGTTCACGTTCTCGCGTGCCCTGCGGGAGCAGGGCTACAACTGCGGCCTGATCGGCAAGTGGCACGTCGGCACCGAGAAGACCGCCGCCGACTTCGGCTTCGACGGGCCGGACCTGCCCGGCTGGCACAACCCCGTCGACAACCCCGACTACCTCGCCTACCTCGCCGAACACGACCTGCCGCCGTACGAGATCTCCGACCGGATCCGCGGGACGCTGCCCAACGGCGGCCCCGGGAACCTGCTCGCCGCGCGGCTGCACCAGCCCGTGGAGGCGACGTTCGAGCACTACCTCGCCACCCGGGCGATCGAGATGCTCGAACGGTACGCCGAAGACGTCCGGAACCGGGAGAAGCCGTTCTTCCTGGCCCTGCACTTCTTCGGCCCGCACCTGCCGTACATCCTGCCGGACGAGTACTTCGACCTCTTCGACCCGTCCGGCGTCGAACTGCCGCGCTCGATCGCGGAGACGTTCCGCGGCAAGCCCCCGGTGCAGAAGAACTACAGCGCCCACTGGACGTTCGACACGATGCCGATCGAGACGACGCGCAAGCTGATCGCCGTCTACTGGGGATACGTGGCGCTCATCGACCGGCAGATCGGCCGGGTCATGGACGCGATGCGGCGGCTCGGGCTCGCCGACGACACCTCGGTCTTCTTCACCTGCGACCACGGCGAGTTCACGGGCGCGCACCGGCTGCACGACAAGGGCCCGGCGATGTACGAGGACATCTACCGCACGCCGGGGCTGCTGCGCGTGCCGGGACGCCCCGGCGGGGTGGTCCGCGACGAGTTCGTGAGCCTGCTCGACTGCACCGCGACGATCCTCGAACTCGCCGGGCTGGACCCGAAGGCGGCCGTCGACTCGCGCAGCCTGCTGCCCCTGCTCGACGGCGATGCGGCCGAATGGGACGACGACATCGTCTGCGAGTTCCACGGTCACCACTTCCCGTATCCCCAGCGGATGCTCCGCACGGACCGGTACAAGCTCGTCGTGAACCCCGACTCGGTCAACGAGCTCTACGACCTGGAGTCGGACCCGGACGAGCTGCTGAACCGCTACGAACTGCCCGAGATGCGGGACGTCCGCGCGCGCATGATGCGCCGCCTCTACACCCTGCTCCGTGACCGCGGCGACAACTTCTACCACTGGATGACGTCCATGTACGACGTCGGCGAGGTGGCGTACGACCCGACCCTGAGCGGTCTGGACGAGGCCACCTACCAAAGGACCGTTCCATGACCGACCGGCCCCCGGAACCGGCGGCGTGCTGCGCGCCGGCCCTCCGGCACGACGGTCCCGCCGGTTCCACTGGTCCCGCCGGTTCCGCCGGGCCCCGGACGATCGTTCCGGGGCCCGCCCCCGGCCCGGCGGGCCCGCCCGCCGAACAGTGCACCGTCCCCGGCGGACGGTTCCGCATGGGCGACCACTCCGGCGACGGCGACCCGTCCGACGGCGAGACCCCGGTGCACGAGGTGCGCGTCGACCCGTTCACGATCGACGCGACCACCGTCACGAACACCGCCTTCGCGGCGTTCGTCGACGCCACCGGCTACGTCACCGACGCGGAGACCTACGGTTTCTCCGCCGTGTTCCACCTGGCGCTCGCCGCCGCCCCCGCGGACGTGATCGGCTCGTTCGACGGCGCGCCCTGGTGGCTCGGCGTGCGCGGCGCGTCCTGGCGGAACCCGGGCGGCCCCCGCAGCGGCCTCGACGGGCTCGACGACCACCCTGTGGTGCACGTGAGCTGGGACGACGCCGTCGCGTACTGCGCGTGGAGCGGACGGCGGCTGCCCACCGAGGCCGAATGGGAGTTCGCCTCCCGGGGCGGCCTCACCGGCGCCCGCTTCCCCTGGGGCGACGACCTGATGCCGGACGGGACGTGGCGCACCAACATCTGGCAGGGCGACTTCCCGACGCGCAACACCGCCGAGGACGGCTGGGCGACGACCGCGCCCGTGCGGTCCTTCGAGCCCAACCGCTACGGGCTCTGGCAGACCGTCGGGAACGTCTGGGAGTGGTGCGCCGACTGGTTCGACCCGGCCTACTACCGGACGTCGCCGAGCGAGAACCCGACCGGCCCCGGCGACGGCGCGTCCAGGGTCCTGCGCGGCGGCTCCTACCTCTGCCACGACTCCTACTGCAACCGGTACCGCAACGCCGCCCGCTCCTCGAACACACCTGACTCGTCCATGGGGAACGCCGGATTCCGCACGGTCGCCACTACGCCCCACAAGGAACCATGACCCCGCACAAGACCGCCACCACGCTCGCCGACGGACGGGAGCTGATCTACTTCGACCTCGGCGCCGACGCGCGGCGGACCGGCACCGACCCGCGGACGCTGCCGCCGGTGAGCACGACCGCGCAACTGCGCCGGGACCCGCTGCTCGAAGAGTGGGTCATGATCGCGTCGCACCGGCAGGGCCGCACGTTCCTCCCCCCGGCGGACGAGTGCCCGCTGTGCCCGTCGGCGGACGGGCGCCGCACGGAGATCCCCGCGGACGACTACGACGTCGTCGTCTTCGAGAACCGCTTCCCCAGCCTCTCGACCGGCGCGGCCCCGGACGGCGGGCCCGGCGACCACCCGCTGGTCGAGGTCCGGCCGGGCGTGGGGCGCTGCGAGGTCGTCTGCTTCTCCAGCGACCACTCCAAGAGGTTCGCCGACCTGTCCCCCGGCCACGCGCGGCTGGTCGTCGACGCGTGGGCGGACCGCACGGCCGCGCTGTCGCGCGTCCGGGGCGTCGAGCAGGTGTTCTGCTTCGAGAGCCGCGGCGAGGAGATCGGCGTGACCCTCTCGCACCCGCACGGCCAGATCTACGCCTACCCGTTCACGACGCCGCGCACGTCCCGCATGTTCCGGGCGGCGCTGCGGCATCGCCGCCGCACCGGCGGCGATCTGCACACCGACGTGCTCGACGCCGAACGCCGCGCGGCGTCCGGGTCGTCGCCGAGAACCCGCACTGGGTCGCGTTCGTCCCGGCCGCCGCGCGCTGGCCGGTGGAGGTGCACCTCTACCCGCGCCGGAGGGCGAAGACGATCCCCGACCTCGACGACGCCGAACGCGACGCGCTCGTCTCGGTCTACCTCGATCTCCTCGCCCGCCTCGACCGGCTGTACGACGCGCCGCTGCCCTACATCGCCGCGTGGCACCAGGGGCCGGTCGACGACCCCGACGACCTCGGCTACCTGCACCTCCAGCTCTTCTCGATCCGGCGTTCGGCGGACAAGCTGAAGTACCTCGCCGGTTCCGAGTCGGGCATGGGCGCCTTCGTCACCGACACCGTCCCCGAACAGGTGGCCCGCCGCCTGCGCGAGGTCTGAGCCGTGCGCACCGGAACGTGGTCCGCGCCCGGACGAGTGAACATCATCGGCGAGCACACCGACTACAGCGGCGGCTTCGCCCTGCCTTTCGCCATCGCCCAGCGCACCGTCGTGCGCGCCCGGCTCCGCGACGACGGCCGCATCACCGCGACGTCCGCCGGATACGGCACCGTGGAATTCCCGGTCGCGACCGCCCCCGGCGACGTCACCGGCTGGGGCGCCCACGTCGCCGGGGTGGCGTGGGCGCTGGCCCGTGCGGGGACGGCCCTGACGGGAGCCGACCTGCGCATCGACGGCACCGTCCCGGACGGCGCGGGGCTGTCCTCCTCGCACTCCCTCGAATGCGCCGTCGCCCTCGCGCTGACGGGCCTGCACGGCCTCGACCCGGACCGTGCGGCGCTCGTCCGGATCGTCCAGCGCGCGGAGAACGAGTACGTCGGCGCGCCCACGGGCGTCATGGACCAGATGGCCTCCCTGTACGGCGAAGCGGACCGCGCGATCCTCGTCGACGCGCGGCACCTGACCGCCGAACCCGTCCCGTGCGAGTTCGCGGCCGGCGGGCTCGACCTCCTCGTCGTCGACACCCGGTCGCCGCACCGGCACGCGGACGGCGAGTACGGCGCCCGCCGCCGGACGTGCCGCGAGGCGGCGGAGGCCCTCGGGGTCGAGGACCTCCGCGACGTCACCGACTTCGCCCGCCTCACCGACCCGGTGGCCGTACGGCGCGTCCGGCACGTCGTCCGGGAGAACGCCCGCGTCTTGGACGCCGTCGAACTGCTCCGCGCGGGACGGGTGCGGGAGATCGGCCCGCTGCTCACCGCGTCGCACGCCTCGCTCCGCGACGACTACGCGGTGAGCGCCCCCGAGCTCGACACCGCCGTCGAGGCCGCGCTCGCCGCGGGCGCGCTGGGTGCCCGGATGATCGGCGGCGGCTTCGGCGGATCGGCGATCGCCCTGGTGGACCAGGGCGACCGGCCCGCCGTCGAAGCCGCCGTACGAGCCGCGTTCCGCGAGCACGGCTTCGCCGGACCGGAGTTCCACATCGCCCGTCCGTCCCGCGGGGCGGGACGGGACGGGGTCAGTCGAGCGCCGTCTTGATCATGCCCGCCTCGTAGGAGCCGCCGGGCGTACGGACGATGACGTTCATCCGGTTGGCCGCGTTGATCATCGCGATCACCGCGACCAGCGCGCCCGTCCGGTCGTCGTCGTAGTGCTCGCGCACCCGCGCCCAGGTCTCGTCGGACACCCCCTCGTGGGCGTCCGCGAGCCGGGTGCCCTCCTCGGCGAGCGCCAGCGCGGCCCGCTCGGCCTCGGTGAACACGGTCGACTCGCGCCAGACGGCGACCTGGTGCAGCCGGACGGCGTCCTCCCCGGCCGCCGTGGCCTCCTTCGTGTGGATGTCGACGCACATCGAGCAGCCGTTGATCTGGCTGACCCGCAGCATCACCAGTTCCTGCGTCGACTTCGGCAGCGACGACTGCTCCAATACCGGGGCGACGCCGTGGAACCGCTTCGCGAACTTCGCGGCGGTCTCGCTGTCGAACAGGTTGAACCTGGCCTCCATGGATTCCTCCTCGCTCGTGGGCGCCGCGCGGCGCCCTGACGAACACGAGATGCCGCCGTCCCGGCCCCGGTGACGCCCCCACGAAGTGACGTACGCCACCGGCCGGGGATGTCACGAACGGACGGCGGCCGGCGTCTTGTGGGCACAGGCGACGAGACGGGCGGGAGCCGAGAGCATGCGCGAGCCAACGACGGACGCGGCCACCGAGGCGTTCATCGCCCATCGCAACCTGCTGTTCACCGTCGCCTACGAGATGCTCGGCTCGGCCGCCGACGCCGAGGACGTCCTGCAGGAAACGTGGCTGCGCTGGGCGGGCGTCGACCTCGCCACCGTCCGGGAGCCGCGCGCGTACCTGGTGCGGACCACCACCCGGCAGGCGCTCATGCGGTTGCGCACGCTCCGCCGCCGCCGCGAGTCCTACGTCGGCCCCTGGCTGCCCGAACCCCTGCTGACCTCGCCGGACGTCGCCGAGGACGTCGAACTCGCCGACAGCGTCTCGATGGCGATGCTCCTCGTGCTGGAGACGCTCGCCCCGACCGAACGCGCCGTGTTCGTCCTGCGCGAGGTGTTCGACCTCCCCCACGACGAGATCGCCGAGGCGGTCGGCAAGAGCCCGGCGGCCGTCCGGCAGATCGCCCACCGGGCCCGCACCCACGTCGCCGCCCGCCGGCCGCGCGGCGACGTCTCCGCCGCCGAGTCGCGGGCGGCGGTCGAGGCGTTCCGGCGGGCCCTCGAAACGGGCGACCTGCAGAGCCTCGTCGACGTGCTCGCACCGGACGTCGTGTTCCTCGGCGACGGCGGCGGCGTCCGGCAGACCGTGGTGCGGCCGATCATGGGCGCGACAGGGTCGGCCGCCTGCTGGCCATCGGCCTTCCCCGGCTCGACGGCGCCCTGGCGGTCGAGCCGGTGCAGATCAACGGCTGCCCGGCGCTGCTCGTCCGGATCGACGGGGAGATCGACTCCGTCATCGCGATGCGCATCGACGACGACCGGATCACCGGCCTCTACGTCGTGCGCAACCCGGAGAAACTCTCCCGCGTGGAACAAGAAACCCCCGTAAGCCGCTGATCCCGGGCGGGACGGCCGCAGCAGCGGCCGTCCCGCCGCCGGTCATGGCCGCCCGACCTCGAACCACACGGTCACCGGACGTCCGGGCCCGCCGCCCTCGAAGCCCCAACGCTCCGCGAGCACAGCGACCATCGCCAGTCCCCGGCCGCCCTCGGCCCAGGCGTCCGTCATCGTGCACACCACGGGCAGCGACACCGCCCCGCCGTCGTCGCTGATCTCGACCCGCACGACATCGGCGAACGCCCGCACGGACGCCCCGACGCCGCCGCCCGAGCGCCCGCTCGCCGTGTGGCGGAGCGCGTTCGCCGCGATCTCGTCCACCATCAGGTCAACCTCGCCGAGGTCCACCCGCCCCGCACCGAGCCGCTCGATCTCCCGCCGCACCCAGCGCCGCACCGCCCGGACGTCCACGCCCGCGGCACCCGCGAACCCGTGCGTCGCCGCGTCCGTCCGGGACCGTTCACCGGACGATCCGCGCGAGCGCCGCCGCCGCACGCCGAGCCGCCGCCGCGCCCGCACCCGCCGGACACCCGCGCGACGCGCCCCAGACATACGCCCAGCCGCCCCGCCCGTCCTGCACCACGGCCACCGAGGCGAACCCGCGCTCGTCCGGCACCGACAGCACGACCTGGCCGTTGCCCTCCATCAGCAGCCGCGACGGCGCCCCAGCTCAACGAGCCCGAGCCCGAGGTCGGCCAGCAGCCCCACCCGCCGGACGGTCATGTCCCAGCCGACCCGCCAGCGATCGCCGTCCGGCCATGGGGGATTCGATACGTTGTTCACAGGTTCTGACTCCTTGCCAGTCGAGCCGAGGCCCTGGGACCCGGTGATGCACCACCGGCCCGGGGCCGCCTTGATTCGGCGTCTTCCTGCATGTGAGCTTCGCTCCATGCCACTCTGTGCACAGCATGCATTGCTCCACGTGACAACGCAAGGTATGCATAAGCATTACTTGCAAGTAGCTCGATGCCCGAACTCGTAGGTCACAACCGGGAAGGAATCACCGTGCCGACACCGACGGTGCGTCTTCGACGCCTCGCATCCGAGCTTCGCCGACTCCGGAGCGCCGCCGACCTCACACGCGAGGCGGTCTCCGAACAAACGGGTATCAACCAGGCCACGCTCTACCGGATCGAGACCGCCCGCACTCGCCCCCAAGCGCGAACCCTCACCGCTCTACTGGACGCTTACAAGGTGGTCGAGCCGAAACGCTCAGAAATGATCACCTTGCTCAGGGAGTCGGCGCATCGCGGTTGGCTGCCCACCTTTTCCTCCGACCTTCCGGAGCGTTATGCCTCGTTCATCGAGTTCGAGACCGAGCGCGCGAGGTGTTGAACTACGAGTGTCTGTTCATCCCCGGCCTGCTCCAGACCGAGCGGTACGCGCGAGCCGCGATCAGCGGCGTGCTTCCAGAGTGCGGCCGAGACGAAATCGAGCATCGTGTTGACGCGAGGATGCAGAGGCAGGCCGCCCTCACGAAGGATCAGCCGCTCAAGCTCTGGGCGATCGTGGACGAAGCCGCCCTCCGTCGAGCCGTCGGCGGGCGCGAGGTGCTGCGAGAGCAGTTGGAACACCTCCTAGAAGTGACCGAACTCCCGACCGTCCATCTCCAAGTGCTCCCATTCGAGGCCGGAGCCCATCCAGGCATGCATGGTTCCTTCGTCATCATGAACTTTCCCGAAGCAATCGGGCCCGACCTCGTGTACACCGAAACCCAGGCAGGCAACCTCTTTCTAGAGGAGGAAGCGGATATCGCCCGGTATAGCCTGGTGTTCACGCATCTTCGCGCCGGAGCGCTCAGCCCGAGCGCGTCCGCTTCGTTGATCAAGACGATGGCCGAAGACCAGCATGAGGGCAGAGGAGCACGATGAGCACCCCGTACGACCTGTCGCATGCCCAGTGGCGCAAGAGCAACCGGAGCGGCGGCAACGGCAATTGCGTTGAGGTCGCCGACCTTGCGGTGAACATCGGTGTCCGCGACAGCAAGGCGCCGGACGCCGGACACCTCGCGTTCCGTCCGGACGCCTGGGCCGCGTTCCTGCTCGCGGCGCGGGACGGCCGGTTCGACCTTCCTTGAGCGAGCACCAGGATCGGCTGCGGGCCCGGTTTCGGACGGCGCCGCCGCAGGAGCCCCCCGGCACCGTGGCGTCCGCTGGTGGAGGTCCCGGTCGGTGGATTGTCCGGTGTCGGGTTTCGCGGCGACACCGGTGAGCACCTCGTCCGGGATCCGGATCCCGGACCGGCCTGGCCGGACGAACGTGCCTTGACGTGCGAAGGCATCGGGCCCTTGCGGGGCGTCGCCGTCGCGATCGCCTCCAGTTGCACGCTCATCCTTTTCGCTCGGGCCTGACGGCTTCCAGGGGCCGATCCGGCTGTTGCCGGTCCCACGCGCGCCCCGAAGCGCGGAGCACGGGCGCGATCAGGAGCGCGGTGGCGACGAGGAGCGCGCTCGTCCACAGGGGGCCGAGGTTTCCGGCGGTGGTGCCCAGGGTGGACGCGGCGATGAGCGGTCCGGCGGCGGCGCCGACGTGAAGGCCGCCGTCGCGTACGAGCCGGCCATGGTGGGCGCCGCCGCGGCCTCGTAGAGGATCCGCGTGATCAGCGTGCTGCCCAGCGCGAACGACAGCGCACCCTGCACGAAGGCCAGGACGAGCAGGGCGGCCGGGCGGTCGGCCAGCAGGGCCATGGCGGGCCAGCCGAGGAGCAGGAACGGGCCGCCCGCGGTGACGACCAGGCCGGGGCGCTTGTCGGACAGCCGTCCGGCGACGGTGACGCCCGCGAACGAACCGGCACCGAAGAGCACCAGGACGACGGAGATCCACAGGTCGCCCAGCCCGGCGGTGCCGGTCACGATCGGGGCGAGGAACGTGAAGCTCGCGAAGGTCGCCGCGTTGACCAGGGCGCCCAGCAGCATGACCAGCAGCAGCCGCGGACGCCGAAGCAGTGCGAGCTCCGCGCCCAGCCCCGGCCCGCCGGGGCCGTCCTCCGCCACGGGACGGCCGGGGACGCCCTTGAGGATGCCGATGGCCGCGGGCAGGCAGAGGGCGGCGACGGCCCAGAAGGTGGCCCGCCACCCGAGCAGCGTCCCGAGGACCGCTCCGCCGGGGACCCCGGCGACCGTGGCCACCGTCGTGCCCGACAGCAGCACGGCCAGCGCACGTCCCTTCTTGTCGGACGAGACGAGCGTGGCGGCCGTCGTCAGCGCGACGGCCAGGAACCCCGCGTTCGCGAGCGCCGCGACCACCCGTGTCGCGAACAGGATCGGGAAGCTCGTGGTGGCGCGCCCACGATGTGCGCCGCCAGGAACACGAGGACGAACCCGAGAAGGCTGGACTTTCCGGGCCGGTTGCGGGCGAGCGCCGCCAGCAGCGGGGCGCCGACGACCATTCCGATCGCGAAGGCCGAGGTCAGCGAACCGGCCGTGCCGACCGTGACATCGAGGTCGGCGGCGATGTCCGGCAGCAGGCCGGCGAGCATGAATTCCGACGTGCCCATGGCGAAGACCGCCAAGGCGAGCAGATACAGCGGGAGAGGCATCGAGTGGCTCCGAGGTGATGCGAAACGAGATGGGACGTTTCGTCACCGCGGTCAGCGCCCGCGAACGCACCCGTCCGGCCGCGGCACGCGGCGGGACGGCACTAGGAAGTCAGGGGTTCTGGGGGCTGACGGCGTGACCGAAAGCCCCCACCTCAGACGCCTCGGGACTCGACATGCCCCGCACGCTACCCGACGGACGCCCGCCGACGCACACCGCTTTTCGGGGGCCGGTCCGTGTCACCCGTCGGATTCTCACCGACCGGCCGCACGCTCACCTTGTCGCCGGGCTGGATCATGCTCATGCCCGTGTACCGGCTCAAAGGTTCCCGTGCGGAACTCGAAATGACGCTCGCCCGGTACGCGGGGCCCCGGTGGGGCGGCAATGCCTGATCTACTGGGCGGACCAGGACGGGTCGCGGCCGATGAAGCCCAGCAGGCGCGTCTGGACGTCCGCGTCGGCGGGCACCTCGACTCGGGGGCCGTACTGGCCGGACGAGCGGAGAACCTCCTCCATCGGCTCCAGTCCGCTGAGGAGTTCCGCGCAGAAGTCGGCGTCCAGACGTTCGTCCTGGCCGGTCGCCCGGGAGAGGTCCCAGGTGTGCATGAACACGTCGGCGGTGTAGAACCGGTCGATCGCGGTCGCCAGCTCCAGGCTGCCGATGTGCGGGTTGGTGAGTTTCCGGTGCCCGGTCTCCGGGTCGTCCAGCACCTCCTGGACGGCGTCGCTGTGCACCTGCCACGCGGCGACCGGGTCCTCGTCCGCGGACGGTCCGCGGCGCAGCTCGATGTCGGCGCCGGACGCGGGGAACCATTCGGTCAGGTGGCGCACGACGTCGCGGGCGGTCCAGCCGGCGACGGGTGCGGGCGCGTCCCACGAGCGGGTGCCTTGGGCGCGTTCGGTGAACAGTCCGGCGACCTGGCGGTGCCGTTCGGCGGGGTGTTCAGGCAGTGCCATCGATGAGCAGCCTTTCGAGCTTGGCGTATCCCTCGTTGATCCCGGTCTCCATACCGCTGCGCAGGAACGCGTCGCGGCCCTCGAAGCTGTCGACCAGCGACTGGGCCCGCAGGCGCGTGCGTCCGTCCAGGTTTTCGAAGCGCAGCGTCTCCAGCGCGACCATGTCGGGTTCGCCCTCGAAGGCGAAGGTCTGCACGATGCGGTCGGGCCGCACCTCGTGGAAGCAGCCGTGGAACCCGTACTCCGTGCCGTCGTGCACGGTCACGTACCGCCAGCTGCCACCGGTCCGCGCGTCCCAGTGCTCGATCCGGGTGGACGTCGCGTCGGGCCCCACCCACCGGGCGAACAGTTCGGGATCGGTGTGGGCGCGCCACAGCCGTTCGGGGGGCGCCGCGAAGTCACGGGCCATCCGGATGATCGGCACCTTCGGATCGGCTTCGATGATCGTCTCCGGCACGGTCGTCTCCCTCCATCTCCGCGAGGACGGCGTCGAGGCGCCGGTAGCGCTCCTCGACGCGCCTTCTGTGTCGTTCGATCCAGGTGTCCAGAAGGTCGAGGGTCCGAACCTCCAGGCGCACCGGCCGGGGCTGCGGCCCCGGCGGACGGCTGACGAGCCCGGCCTCTTCGAGCACCCGTAGGTGCTTGTAGACGGCCTGGAGCGACATGCGGTACGGCTCGGCCAGCCGGCTCACGGTCACGTCGCCCGCGGCGAGCCGCGACACCATGTCGAGCCGGGTCGGGTCCGCGAGAGCGGCGAAGACCCGCGGCAGCGTGTCCGTGACCATCTCGCCTTCTTTCAACTCGGTGGTTGAAAGAAACCGTAGGGCGGATCCGGTCCCGGCGTCAACCGATCGGTTAAAAGCGCTGGTCGAACTGCTCGTTCGGGTGGAAGAAACCGCGCACGTAGGGGTCGGGACGGGCGGCGAGTTCGGCGATCGTCCCCGCGTCGGCGACCGTGCCGCCGCGCATGACCACCAGGCGGTCGGCGACGCGGGTCGCGGTGAGCATCGGCACGTCGTGCGTGATCAGCAGGACGGCGGCGCCGCCGCGGGCGTACCGGTAGAGGGTCGTCCACACCGCGTACGCGGTGTCGGCGTCGAGCGACGCGGCCGCCTCGTCCGCGATGAGGACGGCGGGCGCGGGCAGGAGCGCGGCGGCGAGCGCGGCCCGCTGGATCTGGCCGCCGGAATGCTCCTTCGGGTACAGATCGAACAGCTCGGCGGGATACCGGGCCGCCCCGCACGCGCGGTCGATGCTCCACCGCCCGTGGCGGCGTTCGAGGGCGAGCAACTGGGCGCCCACGGTTTCCGCGGGGTCGAAGGCCGTGACCCCGTCCTGCGGGACGAACCCGACGGTTCGTCCGCGAAGGTCGCGCCACCCGCGTTCGTCCCGGACGGGCACCCCGTCGATCAGCACCTCCCCGCCGGCGCGGGCGGTGTCCGGCAGGGTGCCCGTGAGCGCCGCGGCGGCCATCGACTTGCCGCACCCGGACTCGCCGAGGAGCGCGGTGATCGTCCGTTCCGGCACGACCAGATCCACCCCGTCGAGGACGGTCTCGCTCCACCGGCCCGTGTCGATGTGGACGGTCAAGTCCCGCAGTTCAGCAGTCGCCATACGGGCATTCTCGATGCCACCGGCGACCTTTGTTTCGGGCGAAAGTACTTAAGCACGTCAGATTCCTCGCCCGTGCACTCTCCCTAGCGTGGTGATCACAAGGAAGAGCGACACCCAGGGAGAAGCAGATGAGCGACATCACCGAGCTGGTCCGGCGCTACCTCGCCGCGTGGAACGAGACCGACGCCGCCGCGCGGCGGGCCGTCCTGGCGGAGGTCTTCGCCGAGGACGCCGTCTACACCGACCCGCTCGCGTCCGTCCGGGGCACGGACGGGCTCGACGCCACCATCGCGGCCGTCCAGGCGCAGTTCGGCGGGCTGGTCTTCAGCCTCGGCGGCGCGGTGGACGCCCACCACGACATCGCCCGGTTCACCTGGCACCTGGGCCCGGAAGGCGGCGAACCCGTCGTCATCGGGTTCGACGTCGCGGTGCTGGGCGAGGACGGGCGGATCCGCCAGGTGCTCGGCTTCCTCGACCGGGTCCCGGCCGGAGCCTGACCGGTCCCCGAGGGGGCGGGCGGCGTACCCGCCCCCGCCGTCCACACCGAATCCGAGGAGGAAACCGTGACCGCCTACGTCATCGCCCACCTGCAGGACGCCCCTCCGCACCCGGAGATCGCGGACTACATCGAGCGCCTGCCCGGCACCTTCGCGCCCTACGGCGGCCGCTACCTCGTGCACCTCACCGCCCACGAGGTGCTGGAGGGCGGCTGGCCCGGAGCCGTGGTGATGATCGGCTTCCCCGGGATCGCCGAGGCGCGGGCCTGGTGGGACTCGCCCGCGTACCGGGAGATCGCGCCGCTGCGCTCGCGGCACATCGAGGGCGACATCGTCCTGGTCGAGGGCGTCCCCGACGGCTACGACCCGGCCCCCGCCGCGCGGGCCATGCGCGAGGCGCTCGCCGCCGGATGACCGGCACGGCCGCGGCGTACGGCCGGTTCGTCAGGCGGGCTCGTCGGGACGGACGTCGTAGTTGAACCCGAACGCGCGCACACCGGTCTCCGTGCGGGGCCGGTGGCTCGTCTTCGGGCCGAACGCCACGTAGGTGCCCGGCCCGTGGACGCGGTCCCCCTCGATGAGTTCGCCGCGCACGACGAAGTACGCCTCGCCGTAGGCCTCGTGCACGTCGGGTTCCGGCCATTCGCGCCCGGGTCGAGGTCGATCACCCACGTCCGGATGCCCGGCATCCCCGGAAGCAGCCGGGCGCGGACCCCGGGACCGATGTCGACCGCCGGGACCTCGTCGACGTCCACGGGAAGGACCTGTCCGGGAAGTACCTGGTCGGGAGCCGCCACCGGAGCAGCCTCTCACAGCCCGAGCCGGTCGGCGACGTCCCGGAGCTCGCCCCGGGAGGCGACGCCGACCTTGGGGTATGCCTTGTAAAGGTGGTAGCCGACCGTCCGGTGGCTGAGGAACAGCCGCGCCGCGATGTCGCGGTTGGACAGGCCCCGCGCGGCGAGCCGGACGATCTGCAGTTCCTGCGGGGTGAGGGCGGCGGCCGCGCCGTCGGCCCGCGCGCCCCGGTCCCGGACGCCGGTGGCGGTGAGCTCGCCGCGGGCGCGTTCGGCCCACGGGCGCATGCCGAGCCGGTCGAAGACGTCCAGTGCGTCCCGCAGCCGCCCGCGCGCCTCGGCCTTGCGCCGGGCCCGGCGCAGCCACTCGCCGTAGAGCAGCGCGGTCCTGGCGTGCTCCAGCGCGCGGTCGTCCCGGTCGTGCAGCCGCAGAGCCTCGGCGTAGAGCGCCTCGGCCCGGTCGTCGGCGGCGAGCAGCGCGCGGCAGCGCAGCACGAGCGCGTCCGCCCACGGCCGCCGGACCGACCCCGCCCACCGCTCGAAGCGCTCCAGCGGCTCCGCGGCGCGCTGCGGCGCCCCGACCCGGACGGCCGATTCCACCAGGTCCGGGGTGGCGCGGGTGGCGCAGATGTGATGGCGCATCGGCTCGCGGGTCAGCCGCTCGAAACGGGCGAGCGCGGCCTCGGCGCGGCCGAGCCCGAGGTCCAGCAGCCCGAGCGACCAGTGCGCCCACGGCGCGCCGGGCGAGATGCCGCCGACGGCGCCCCCGGCGAGCCCGTCCTCGGCGTTGCGGCGGCAGTCCGCCTCCCGTCCCCGCGCCGCGTCGAGGTAGGCGAGCACGCTGCCGAACTGGCCGACCCACTGCCGCTGTCCGGTGGCGCGCGCGAGCCCCAGGGCCTCGGACGCCGTGGCGAGCGCGTCCGGATGCCGTCCGGTGAACACCTCGCCCTCCGCCACGAAGAACAGCACGGTCGGCAGCCGTCCGGCGCCGCCCCGGGTGCGCGACTCGGCGGCCAGCCCGGTCGCCAGCGCGTGCGCGTCGGCGTCCTGCCCCAGCGCGAGCGCCGCACCGCAAAGGATCATCAGCACCTGGTCGGGGACGCCGCCCCGCCGTCGCACCGCGTCGACGGTGTCGCCCAGGGACGGCGGCCGACCGGCGCGGTCCCGGTCGAGGTGGGCGAGGTAGGGGCCGATCGGCGCGAACGGGCTCGCGCCGTCCAGGGGCAGCGCGGTCAGCCGGTCCAGCGTCTCCGCGAGCGCCCGCTCGCCCAGGTACCAGGAGGGGTGGACGGCCTGGACCAGCAGCGCGGCGGCCCGGTCCGGGGCTGTGTCGCGGACGAGCGCGGCGCCGTCCAGCAGCACCCGGTGGGCTACGGCGTAGGACCCCTGCCAGAAGTCCGTGTGCGCCCGCACCGCGGCGATCCGCGCGTTCCCGGCCGGATCGCCCGCCGCCCGCCGGGACGCGCTCGTCCCCAGGCTCTGGCACGTTCCAGGTCGCCCGCCTCCAAGGCCGCCTCCGCCGCCAGTGCCTCGCGCCGGGCCCGGTCGGCGGGCCCGGCGCTCAGCCGAGCGGCCTGCTCGTACGCGGCCGCCGCGGCCTTGTGGCCGCTGCGTTCCCGGGCGCGGACGGCGGTGCGTTCGAGTGCGGCGGCGACCTCGTCGTCGGGTCCGGTGGCGGCGGCCGCCAGGTGCCAGGCCCGGCGGTCGGCGTGCTCGGGCGCGTCGAGGGCGGCGGCGAGCGCACGGTGGACGGCGAGCCGCTGCCCGAGCGGCGCCCGCTGGTAGACGGCGGCGCGGACCAGCGGGTGGCGGAAGCGGATCGTGCCGTCGGCGTCCCCGCGCAGCAGCAGGCCGGCCCGCTCGGCGGGGGCCAGGTCCTCGACCGTCGCGCCCAGCGCGGCGGCGGCACGCAGGATCACGGCCACCTCGCCGGACTCCTCGGCCGCCGCCGTCAGCAGCACGCTCTGGCACGCCTCCGGCAGCCGGCTGACCTGGCCGTGGAAGGCCAGTCGCAGGCGGTCGGTCAGGGGGAGGGCGCGCGGCGCGGACGCCGCATCGCCTTCGGCGGCCAGGGCGACCGGCAACTCCAGCAGCGCCAGCGGGTTCCCGCCCGCCTCGGCGAGCAGCCGGTAGCGCAGGACGGGAGCGAGCGGCGACCGGTCGAGCAGGGCGGCGGCCGCCTCCGGGGACAGCCCGGCCAGCCGCACCTCCGGCAGGCCCGCCGCGGGGAAGGCGCCCTCGCCCTCCCGGACGGCGAAGAGCATGACCACGCCCTCGGCCCGCAGGCGCCGGGCGGCGAACAGCAGCGCGTCCAGCGAGGCCCGGTCGAGCCACTGCGCGTCGTCGATCAGGCAGAGCGCCCCGTCCGCGCCCGCGTGGTCGGTCAGCAGGGACAGCACCGCGAGCCCCACCAGCATCGGATCGGCGCCGCCTCCCTCACCGAGCCCGCACGCCGCCTCCAGGGCCTCGCGCTGCGGAGCGGGCAGCGCGGACAGACGTCCCAGGGCCGGACGAAGGAGCAACTGGAGTCCCGAGTACGGCAGTTCGGCTTCGAACTCGACGCCCGTGCCGCGGAGCGTCCGCATGTCCCCGGCCGCCACGGCGGCGTGTTCGAGGAGCGCCGTCTTGCCGATGCCCGGCTCCCCGCGCAGCACCAGCACCGCGCTCTCACCGCGGCGCGCCCCGGCGAGCAGTCCCGCGATCGCCGCGACCTCCGAATCTCTCCCGCACAACTCGACCGCGCCCGCCATGATGCGCCTCGCCCCCTTTTGTCCCCCCTAGAGATACAGGTTTCGCGCTCGTCTCGGCCCGCCTCGCTTCGGCCGCCTCGGTATCCGGGCACTCGTCCGGAAGACCCCCGACGCGGACCGGGAACTTCACGGGCTCGGTGCCGCCGCCCCGCACGTTCTCCGCGATCCGGCGGACGTCCGCGATGCCCCTGTCTGATGCGCCCGGAGGGTCCTGGGGTTGCACGGGCACGGAGCCGATGTTGACGCCCTTAATCTAGAGTCTTAAAGTACTAGCATCGTAGATGAATGGAGTTATGGGTGATCGAGTTCCATCTGGACCCCGGATCGGGGGTGTCGCCGTACATGCAGCTCGTCAGGCAGGTGCGGCAGGCGCTCCGGCTTGGGCTGCTACGGGAGGGCGACCGGCTCCCGACCGTCAAGGAAGTGGTCGCCCAGCTGGCGATCAACCCCAACACCGTGCTGAAGGCGTACCGCGAGCTCGAACACGAAGGGCTGGTCGCGCCGCGGCCGGGCGTCGGCACGTTCGTCACCCGGACGCTCGCGGACGCGTCGCTCGCCGCCCACGGCGAACTGCGTAAGGACCTGCGGAAATGGCTCGCCAAGCAGGCTGGCGGGGCTGGACGACGAGAGCATCGAGGCGCTGTTCACGACCACCTTTCGGACCGCCGCGCAGGAGGACATAGCATGACCGCCGTCCTTCAGTCGCGGGGCCTGGGCAAGAAGTACGGGAAGCGCTGGGCGCTGTCGGACTGCACCCTGGACGTTCCCGCCGGACGCGTCGTCGGGCTCGTCGGGCCGAACGGTGCGGGCAAAACGACGCTGCTCAGCCTGGCCGCCGGCCAGCTGACGCCGACCGAAGGCGAGATCACCGTCGTCGGCGGCCGGCCCGCGAGCGGCTCCGAGCAGCTCACGAAGGTCGGGTTCGTCGCACAGGACACCCCGACGTACGCGCGCCTCACCATCGCCGAGCACCTCCGGCTCGGCGCGCGGCTCAACCCGCGCTGGGACGACGGGCTGGCGCGGGACCGCGTCGCCCGCCTCGGCCTCGACCTCCGGCAGCGCGCCGGACGGCTGTCGGGCGGGCAGCGCGCCCAGCTCGCGCTGACCCTCGGGCTCGCGAAGCGTCCCGAGCTGCTGATCCTCGACGAACCGGTCGCCGCGCTCGACCCGCTGGCGCGCCGCGAGTTCCTGCAGGGACTCATGGAAGCCGTCGCCGAGCACTCGTTCAGCGTGATCCTGTCGTCCCACCTGGTGTCCGACCTCGAACGGGTCTGCGACCACCTCGTCGTGCTGGCCGCGGCGCGCGTCCAGGTCGCCGGGGACGTGGACGACCTGATCGCCTCCCACCACCGGCTGAGCGGCCCCCGCCGGGACGCCGCGCGGCTCCCGGACGACCAGCACGTCGTGTCCGAGAGCCACACCGACCGGCAGAGCACGTTCCTCGTCCGGACCGACGGCCCGATCCTCGACCCCGCGTGGACGGTCGGGCCGGTCGGCCTCGAAGACCTCGTCCTCGCCTACATGGAACGCAAGCCCGAACACCCCGCGCTGGAGGCCGTCCGATGATCTGGCTGACGATCCGCCAGTTCCGCGCCCAGGCGGTGGCGGGGTTCGCCGCGCTGGCCGCGCTCGCGGCCGTCCTCGCGATCACCGGCCCCGGCGTCGCGAACGAGTACTCGCAGGGCATCGCCGCCTGCGGGACGGCCGAGGACTGCGATCGGTTCCAAGGCATGTTCCGGAACGACTATCAGACCGTCTACGTCTCGCTGATCCTCCTCGTCATGGCGATCCCGGCACTGATCGGAATCTTCTGGGGCGCGCCGCTCATCACCCGCGAGCTGGAGGCGGGCACGCACCGGCTCGTGTGGAACCAGAGCATCACCCGGACGCGCTGGCTCGCGGTCAAGCTCGTCATCGTGGGCGTCGCCGCGGTGGCCGTCGCCGAACTCGCCACGCTCGCCGTCGCCTGGTGGTCCGAGCCCATGGACCTGGCCGCGGCGGAAGACTTCCCCCGGCTCGCCCCGATTCCGTTCGCCGCGCGCGGCATCGTCCCGATGGCGTACGCGGCGTTCGCCTTCGCGCTCGGCGTCACCGCGGGCGTCCTCGCCCGCCGGACGATGCCCGCGATGGCGATCACCCTGGCCGTGTTCGCGGCGGTGCAGGTCGCGATGCCGTTGCTGGTCCGTCCCCACCTGATGCCCGCCGAGGAGTCCACGGTCGCGATCACGCGGGACAACATCCGGGAGTTCATGCTGACCGGGGACAGCGTGCAGATCACAGTGGAGACAGGCGACGGCGGCTGGACTCTCGCCAACCACTCGGTGGACCGGTCGGGACGCGAGGTGAGCGGGCTGCCGGGGTCGCTCGCCACCGGTGCGTGCGCCCCGGCGCCGCAGGAGGAGGGCCGGGAACCGATGGGGCCCGCCGAGGGCTGCTTCGCCGAGATCGCCCGTCTCGGCTTCAAGCAGCACGTCAGCTACCACCCCGCCGACCGGTACTGGGCTTTCCAGTGGGTCGAGACGGGCGTGTTCGCCGTCCTGACCCTGGGCCTCTCCGGCTTCTGCTTCTACTGGGTCCGCCGTCGCCTCTCATAGCCGCGCAGCGGCGGCTACGACGAACGCCGGTGATCCAGGTCACGTTCGCCCGCGGTCACATCGACCTCCTTTTTTCGGTCTTCCCGATAAACGGCGGTCACCTCGAAAAGGGGCATCACGTGATTCTGATCATTGGCGCGACCGGTGTCATCGGGCGGCGGACGGTCGAGGCGCTGCTGCACGACGGAGTCGACGTGTCGGCGCTCACCCGCGACCCGGACGCGCCGCGCTGCCGCCGGGCGCCCGGGTGGTGGGCGGAGACCCGTCCCGGCCCGAGACGCTGGACGGCCCGGTTCTCGACGGGGTGGACGCCATGCTGATCAGTCCGCGCGAGGCCGGCCCCGGCCTCGCGGAACTGCTGCGGCTGGCCGCGGCCCGGGGCGTCCGGCGCGCCGTGCTGCTCTCGTCCGCAACCGTCGAGTACCCGGCGGGAGAGGCCCGGTTCGCCGAGCAGTTCAAGCACGCCGAAGATCTGGTCGGCGACTCCGGCCTGGGCTGGACGGTGCTGCGGCCGGCCGACTTCGCCGCCAACGCGCTGGCGTGGGCGCCGCAGGTCAAGACGTCCGACACCGTGCGGGGCGCGTTCGGCGGGGCCGTCACCTCCCCCGTCCACGAGCGGGACGTGGCGGAGGTGGCGGCCTGGACGCTGTCCGGGGCGGAGCACTCCGAAGCCGTCTACACGCTGACCGGCCCGCAGCCGCTCGATCAGCACGAGAAGGTGCGGCTGATCGGTGCGGCCGTCGGCCGGCCGCTTTCCTTCCGGGAACTCCCGCCCGAGCAGGTCCGGCGGGCGATGCTCGCCCAGGGACTGCCCGAGGAGGTCCCCGCCCGGCTCCTCGGCTCGCTCGCCGACTACGCCGAACGCCCCGGCCCCACCACCGACACCGTCGAGAAGCTGCTGGGCCGTCCCGCGCTCACCTTCGCCGACTGGGCGCGCGACAACGCCGACGCGTTCCGCCGCCGACCGGCATGACAGCCTCATGTTCTGCTGACCCTCAGCACAATGCGATGTCCAACCCGCTCAGGTCGGCCTGGATATCGATGGCGGTGATCCTGCCGTCGTCGAAGGTGAAGCGGAACGCGACGCGCGGCTCGTCGCCCGGGGCCCAGGCCAGGCCGGCGACCCCCTCGATGAGCGCGAGGCGCGGCGCCCAGGAGAGTCCGGTGAAGGCGCGGCCGACGGCGTCGGCACCGCGGATCTCGGGCTCGACGGTCATGGGCCCGGTGCCGCGGGTCGTCACCGCCGCGCCCATCTGGACGGCCGGCTGATCGGCGCGCACGACGATGTCCGGGTCGAGCGTCGCCAGCAGCGACTCGAAGTCGCCTCTGCGGGAAGCGTCGAGGAACGCGCGGACGAGGTCGCTCTTGGTCACCTGGGAGGTGTCCGCGTCGTCGGTCTCCGGGCCGTCCGGGCCGTCCGGGCGCGACCGCTGAACGCGCCGCCGGGCGCGGCTGGCCAGTTGCCGGGTCGCGGCGGGAGAGCGGTCCACGATGTTCGCGATCTCCGCGAACGGGACCGCGAACATGTCGTGCAGCACGAACGCCAGCCGCTCGGCGGGCGTGAGCCTGTCGAGGACGACGAGCATGGCGACGCCGACGGAATCGGCGAGCAGCGCCTCCCCTTCCGGGTCGGCCCTGCCGTCCGTTCCGTCGGCATCGGCCGTCTCCACGAGATCCTCACGACGCGTCTTGCGCGCCTGGAGCATGTTCAACGACACCCGGGCGACGACCGTCGTCAGCCAGTTGCTCAGGTTCTCCACGGCGCCGACGTCCGATCGGCTCAGCCGTATCCACGTCTCCTGGACGGCGTCCTCCGCCTCGGCCGACGAACCAAGCATCCGGTGCGCCACCGCGCGCAGGCGGGCCCGATCGCTTTCGAAGCGCTCGGCCAGCCAGTCCTGTTCGCTCATCCGGTCGGGTCTCCCATCGCTCATCATGGACGTGACGTGTCGTGCCGGGGTTCGGGCAGGCCGGAGCGGGACGCGCCTCCCCGGCGAGGCGGTGCGTCCCGCTCCGATCACCGGGCGAACCGCACGCGGGCCTCAGGTCCGTGATCCCTCGGCCCGCTCGATCGGTTCTCCGGCGGAGGCGAGGTCCGCTCCGGCCGCGCCCCGCCCGCCGACTCGTCCCCCGCCTCGTCTTCGGGGAGCGGGCCGCCGCGCAGAAGCAAGGTGCACAGGACGGCACCGACCGCGAAGATGCCGGTGCACCACCAGAACACCGCGACGTAGCCGTCGATCGCCGCGAGCTCGATCAGCTCCGGGCTCGGCCGTCCCCGCGCGTGGCCCGCCAGGTAGTCGGCGGCGGCATCGGCGGCCATCGTGTTGAGCAGCGCGGTGCCGATCGCGCCGCCGAGCTGCTGCCCGATCTGCAGACTCGCCGAGGCGACCCCGGCGTCCCGTGCCCCCACGCCGGACGTACCGGTCTGGAGTCCCGCGGCGAACAGGAAGCCCATGCCCGCACCCGCGATAACGGTCGGCCCGAGCAGGACCGACACGTAACCCGAGTTCGCGTCGATCACGGTCAGCCAGGCCGAGCCTGCCGCGCTGAGCACCAGGCCGGCGAGGACCAGCGGCCTGGGCCCGAATCTCGGCATCAGCTTGATGTTGCCCACATTGGCCGCCGCGCCGGTGGCGACGACCATCGGCATCAGGGCCACACCCGATTCGATCGCCGAGTACCCCAGGGTGATCTGCATGTAGTAGATGAGGAACAGGAAGATGCCGAACATCCCGCCGCCGACGACCAGCATGGTGAGGTAGGCGCCCGCGCGGTTGCGGTCCAGGACGATCCGGGGCGGCAGCAGCGGCTGCGCGGCACGTGTCTCCCAGTAGCCGAAAACGATCAGCAGGACGGCTCCGGCCACGAGGAAACCCCACGTCGACGGCGCCCCCCAGCTCTCCTCGGCGGCGTTGGAGAAGCCGTAGACGAGGCAGAACATCCCGCTCGACACCGCCAGCACACCCGGGACGTCCAGCCGGACACCCGACGACTTCGGCTTGTCGCCCATCGGCAGTACCGAGCCGAGCAGCGCGATCGCGGCGAACGCCACGTTGATGTACATGCACCAGCGCCAGGACAGGGTGGAGGTCAGCCCGCCGCCGATGAGCAGTCCGACGCCCGCCCCGCTGGCCGCGACCGCGCCGAAGGCGCCGAACGCCTTGCCCCGTTCCCGCGGGTCGGTGAACGTCGTCGTCAGCAGCGACAGCGCGGCCGGGGCCAGCAGCGCGGCGAAGATCCCCTGGCCGGCGCGCGCCGCCACCAGCATCTCGAAGCCGGTCGCGGCACCGCCGAGGGCGGAGGCCGCCGCGAAGCCGGCCACGCCGACCAGGAAGATCAGCTTGTTGCCCACCAGGTCGGCCAGCCGCCCGCAGAACAGCAGCAGGCTCCCGAACGCCAGCATGTACGCGGTCAGGATCCACTGCCGGTCGGCGTTACTGAACCCCAGGTCCTCCTGCGCCGGAGGCAACGCGAGGTTCATCACCGTCACATCGAGGACCACCATGAGCTGGGCGACGCAGATGACGGCGAGAACCAGCCACCGCCTGGGGTCGGCTCTCGACGTTCCGGCCGCCGTATCCGGTTCACCGGCCGCCGGGGCCGCGCTCTCTATTGCCACGAGCTTCTCCTTGGGCACGTCCGAGACGGACTTGGGTTTCACCCCTATGACCGCCGCGGCGTTCGTCATGTGACCGGGCGGCGAATTTCCGGCCTCGTGTCACACTTGGCGCCCCTGAAAAGTCTTATGGACAGACCTATGCGTGGTCTCGACCACCCACCCGTTCGGGGGAGTCCATGGACGAACTGCACGATCCGGCGGTCCGACCGAAATGGCAGCGGCCGCTTCGGATCGCGACCGTGCTGGTCAGGAGCTCATTGCGCGGCACCGACGACCGCAGCCTGATGCGGCGTTACAGATCCCGCACGGACCACTGGACCTTCATGTTCGCGCAGATCACCGGCTACTCGTTCGTGGTGCTCCTGCTCACCGGCGTTTTCCTGACCTTCTACTTCGACCCGTCCATGGCGCTACGACGGACCGTACGAGCCGCTCCAGGGCGTGCCGGTCTCCCGGGCCTACGACTCGACGATGGAACTGTCGTTCGAGGTGCGCGGCGGCCTGCTGATGCGGCAGATCCACCATTGGGCGGCGCTGATCTTCTGCGCGTCCATCGCGCTCCAGTTGCTCCGGCTGTTCTTCACCGGCGGATTCCGCCGCCCCCGGCTGCTCAACTGGCTGATCTGGGTGACCTTGTTCGTCCTCGGCATGGTGGCCTCGCTGACCGGCACGATCCTGCCCGACGACATGCTGTCGGGCGGAAGCCTGGCGCTGATCGCCGGTGTCCTGGAGTCGATCCCGCTCGTCGGCACCGACCTGCGGCGGCTCGTCTTCGACGGCGACGCCCCCGGCGAGGTCGTCATCGAGCGGGCCTACTGGCTGCACATCCTGGTCCTGCCCCTGGTGATCGCCGGGGCGCTCGCGTTCCGGCGGCGCCTGGTGAGCAGACGGCACGGCCACACCCGCTTCGCCTCCGGCCAGGCCGCGGACCGCCTCGGCGCGCACCGCGTCGCCCGCATCCGGGCCGCGATCATGGACGCCCCCAAGCCCGCCTCGATCGCGATGTTCCTGTACACCTGCGGGGCGCTGACCCTCTTGGGCGGATTCGCGCAGATCAACGCGATCTGGCAGATCGGGCCGTACGAACCCGGCGCGATCACCGCGGGCGCCGTCCCCGGCTGGTACATGGCGTTCCTGGACGGCGCGATCCGGATCATGCCCGGCTGGGAACCGGACATCGCCGGGCACCCCCTCACCCTGGCCGTCCTCGTCCCCGCCCTGGTCGTGCCGGGCGTCTTCTTCACCGCGCTGGCCCTATGGCCGCTCGGCGAGGCGATCGTCACCGGTGACCGCGCCGAACACCACGTCCTGGACCGCCCGCGCGACCGCCCCGCGCGCACCGCCGCCGGAGCCGCCGGGATCGCCTTCTACGGGCTGCTCTGGCTCGCCGCCGCCAACGACCAGATCGCCCTCCGGTTCCACCTGGACCTGTTCGCCGTCACCTGGTTCTTCCGCGTCGCGGTCTTCGTCGGCCCGGTGATCGCGTTCGTCCTCACCCACCGGATCTGCCATTACCTCAGGCGGCAAGACCAGCAGGCCGGGGTCCACGGCCGCGAGACCGGCCGGATCGTCATGGACGCCCAGGGCGGTTTCACCGAGATCCACACCCGCCCCTCTCGCCCGCGCCCAGCAGCCGAATTGCCGGAACACCACCCCGCGACCACCACTAAGGAGTGAGCATTGTCGTCCCGATCCGCCCAAGCCGCCTTTGAACCGGCCGTCTCGTCCCCGCCCCGTTTCTACGGACTACTGAAGGCGTCGACCGCGTTCCTCGCGACCACCATGCTGATCCAGGGCATCACCGCGGGCCTGCTCCTGGACGGCACCGAGAACGGCGGCGAGATACACCGGTCCACGTCCAGCATCGTCATCGTCGCCCTCGTCATCACCATCACCGCCGCGATCCTGGTACGCCGCAACGGCGGGCCGATCCGTCCGCTGGCCACCTGCCTGGTGACGACCGTCCTCACCCTCGTCCAGTACGCGCTCGGCGAGAACGGTTCGGCCGCCGTCCACGTCCCGCTAGGCGTCGCCCTGATGGGCGGCGCCACCGCCCTCGCCGTACAGGTATGGGGCCAACGCGGCACGGGATGACGTCCGTCCCAGCGACATGTCCGGCGGGTCGGG
>NZ_MKJY01000598.1 GCF_001942465.1 Actinomadura sp. CNU-125 | reverse complement strand
GGGGTCCCCGGGGCGATGGCGAGCGGGACGAGGCCCAGCAGCAGGGCGGCGAGGTAGACCCGCACGGTGCGCGTGGAGTTGGAGAGCGCGACGATGATCGCGTCGCCCGGTGCGAGGCCGAGCTTCGCGAGGTCGTCGAGCGTGTCGTCGAGTCCCAGTGCGTGGACGGGGCGCCGGGCGTCCAGATCGACCGCCCGGGCCAGGAGGGCGGCGACCGATCCCGCGTCGAGCGATGGTTCGCGGTCCGTGGCGGGCATTGCGGAGGATTCCCTTCACGCCGGTGTGGTGAGCGGGGCGGTGAGGAGGGCGCGGGGGTCGGCGCCCGGCTCGGCGGCGGCGCGCAACACGGCGCACAACGCGGTGTGGCGTCCGGGCCGCGCCAGGTGCCGCACGCAGATCACGTGGCGGGCGCGGCGGGAGCGCAGCCACGAGCCCGCGACCGTCAGGGCGGTGCCGACGGTTCCGTCATCGGCCGCCGCGAGGACGAGCGACGGGCCGCGCAGCCCCCACCGGATGCAGGCGAGCCCGGCGAGGATCCCCGGGTTGGCACCGGCGAAGCGCAGCGGCGAGATCCGGCCCCGGGCCGCCTGCGCCGCGAGGGCGGTGCACGTCGGGGGCGGCTGCGGCCCGGTGAGCACGATCACCCCCGCGTCGTCGCGGGCCGCGAGCACGTCCGTCCCGCACTCGGCCGTCGTCGAGGCGGCCGCGACGGCCGCGGCGACCAGCCAGGCCGCGGGGTCGGCGTAGAAGGAAGGACGGTCGGCGGAGCAGGCGGCCGGGTCGTCGACGGTGACCGCACCGTGGCCGACGACGGCCGCCGTCCCGGTCCCGGTCGGCTCCGCCCCCGGCCCGCGCCCATCCTCGCCCGCCCTTACGGAGGCTTCGTCGAGCGAGCCCCCGCAGGAACCCGCGCCCGGCTCCGCGCGGAGACCAGCATGTGAACCCGTGCACGAATCCGAGGCGGGCAATTCGCAGCAACCCCCGCAGTCGTCCGCGCGGGAACTCCCACGGGAATCCGCACACGAACCCGCGTGGGAACTCCCATGGGAATCCGGGCTCGGCCCCGCGCGGGAGAATCGTAGGCAGGTGTTGAAGCCGCCGAATCCCAGCGTCAGGCTGAGTCCCGCCTCGCCGCGGCCCACGGGCGTCTCGCCGTCGGCCGTCCGCAGGGTGAAGCCGGGCATCGGCGAGGCCAGGCCCGTGAGGGGCGGCGGCGTGCCGTGGCGGAGCGCGAGCACGGTGGCGATCGCCTCGATCGCGCCGGTGGCGCCGAGGCTGTGCCCGAAGTTCCCCTTCGTGCCGAAGACGACCGGATCGCTCCCGGTACCGGCGAACAGCCGGTGCAGGGCGGTCGACTCCACCTCGTCGTTTACGGGCGTGCCGGTCCCGTGGGCGCACACCACCGCGACGTCCCGCGCGTCCCCCGGGCATCGGCGCACCGCCGCGAGGACGCCGTCGCCCGTCGGGTCGGGGGCGGTGAGGCCCGCCGCGTCGTTGGCGGAGCCCGCGCCGTCCAGGCGTGCGTACACGCGGGCGCCCCTGGCGCGGGCCGTCTCCTCCGGCTCCAGGACCAGGAACCCGGCGCCCTCACCGAGCACCATGCCGTCGTGGCCCGCGTCGAAGGCGCGCAGCCCGGTCGGGCTCATCGTGCCGAGCGCCGAGTGCCCGAGCCGCTTGGCCTCGCTGAGCACGTCCGCCCCGCCCGCCACGCAGATCGGCACGCCGCCGCGGATCAGCGCGTCGGCGACGAGCAGGGCGTCCGCGCCCGCCGAGCAGGCCGTCGTCACGCACACCGGGACGCCCGGGTGCCCGATCCGGTCCGCGACCTCGCGGGTCCAGTGCCGTCCGGGCTCCTCCTCGGTGTCGAGCTGCCCGCCGAAGCTCGTGCCGAGCACGAGCCCGACCGCGGGGTCGTCCGTGGCCAGCCCGGCGTCCGCGAACGCCGCGGCCAGCGTCCGCGCGGCCAGCGCGACCTGGCGTTCCCCGGGGGCCGCGGACCCGTAGGGCGGGTCGGGCACCGGCGCGGCCAGCGGCGTGCGCAGCGGGTACGGCGCGCCGACCGGGACGACGCCGACGGCGCCCGCGCACAGCAGGCGCCACACGTCGTCGAGCCCGTCGCCGAGCGGGGTCGTCCAGGCCATCCCCGTGACGACCACGGGCGCGTTCACCACAGCTGCCTGCCCAGCGCCTCGACCTTCGTCCGGTTGAGCATCCCCTTGAACGCGGCCACGCGCTTCTCGCCGACGGTCGCGTGGCAGGAGAAGAAGAAGGCGTCGCCCCGCAGCCGGTCGGCGCGGACGTCGAAGACGACCTGGTCGCCGGGGACGACCGGCTTGGTGAAGCGGGCGGTGACCGAGCCGATCAGGGTCAGCTCGTCGTCGGCGAGCGGGCTGGTGCTCACCTGGTAGAGGATGATGCCGGACTGGGCGAACGCCTGCACGAGGTGGCTTCCGGGGAAGATGGCGCGCTCGGGGAAGTGTCCCGCGATCGCGTCGAGGTTCCCGGAGACCGACAGCAGGCTCGTCAGGAAGATCCCGGGTTCGTGGTCGGTGACGCGGTCGATGTAGATCATCGGGTGCCGGTGGCGCAGCCACTTCTTGATCTCGGTGAAGCCGAGCTCGCGGTCGGCGGACGGTACGGCCGCGGCCGTCTCCGCGTCCGTCTCCGCGGCCGCCTGCGGTGTCCCCGTTCGAAGACTCATCTGCGATGAACCCTTTCCGTCGAGCGTCAGCCGACCGTCTCTTTCTCCCTCAGCAGACGCCGCACGAGCGCCTCGACCCCGCCGAGGGTGGAGAAGTTCTCCGGGGAGAAATCGTCGTCGTCGATGGTGACGCCGAAAATCTGCTCGCAGCAGACGCGCAGTTCGATGTAGCCGAGCGAGTCGAGCCCGTATACGTCTCGAAGACTGTCGTCGACCTCCATTCGTTCTGGGGGAACGTCCACGAGGAGGTCACTGACGAGGATTCCTTTGATTCTCTGCAATACGTCCATGTGCTCTACTTTCTTGACCGGGGGCATGGTTCTTTGCCGGAGCGGTGCATTCGTCAGGCCGGGACCCGCTCGTCCCATTCGATGTGGTGGTGGTGCATCCAGCCGAGAGACGCTCCGCCGTCCCCCGCGTGGTGCTTGATCATGACGGGCATGACCGCGTCGCGGATCATCCGCGTGACGGGGCCGACCGATTTGAAGTTCGACCATTTGGCGCCGGTCGCGACGACGCGTTCCACCCGGTCGCGGCGGAGCCTCTCGTACGCGGCGAACGCCTGCCGGCGGCCCGGCGCGTCGCGCAGGCAGCGGGCCAGTTCGACCGCGTCCTCGATGGCCATCGAGGCGCCCTGCCCCGACGCGGGGGACGTCGCGTGCGCCGCGTCACCGATGACGATCATGCGGTCGCGATGCCAGCGCGCGACCGTGGGGATGTCGTGGAACGGCCACGCGACCAGCGCGTGCCGGGTGGTCTCGACGATGCGCAGCGCGGGGCCGCGGTCGACGCCGAGGAGCCCGGCGAGCATCGTCCGCCAGTGCGCGTCGCCCAGCTCCCGCAGTTCGCCCGGCGTCGGCTCGTCCGGGTACGGCGGGTTGGCGAACCACCAGATCCGGCCGTCGGGCGCGGCCGTGTAACCGAAGAAGCATTTCCTGCCGAACACCATCTGGTATTCCCCGGGGGAGGCGTCGACCTCCGGGGTTCTCGCGTAGCCGCTGATATAGAGGTTGGGGATATAGCGCGCAGGCGGGGCCTCGGGATCGATGAGGGTGCGCACTCTGGATCTGATGCCGTCCGCGCCGACGAGCAGGTCCGCCTTCCGCACGGTCCCGTCCTCGAACCCCGCCACGACTCCGCTCGCGCCGCTGCTCGCACCGACCAGCCGGCGGCCGAACTCGACGGGAATGCCCCGGCGGACGGCCTCGTCCCTGAGCGCGCCGTACAGATCGGCCCGCCGGATCGTGCGCCCGACCGTTCCGTCCGCCAGCGGCATGCCCGTGCCGGCCACCCCCAGCGAGCGTCCCGTTCCGCTGCGGAAACGCATCCGCGGCGTGTCGAACCCCAGGCCGTCGAGGCATTTGTCCGCGCCGATCGCCCGAAGCGCGTCGATGCCGTTGACGTGCAGGATGACGAACGCTCCGGCCTCGTCCGCACCGTGCGGGCGCGACTCGTACACCGTGGGCTCGAACCCCGCCTGTTGCAGGGACATCGCCACCGCCGGGCCCGCTACGCCCGCTCCGATCACCGCGACGGACTTCATGGAGCCTTTCCTTGTGAGGCGGCCATGGAACGGCCGCGGGCCGACACTTGAAAGACGGGCGAAGAACGCTCCAGATACATCGGATGCTCACCCGGGGCCCCGGGGCGGTCACCCACGCGCCGCCGCCTCGATCGTCTCCTTGATCGCTTTCATCTGGATCACGGAATTGGTGTTGAGCCGGTGGGCCATGCCGTCGTCGTCGATCGGCATTCCCGGCTTCAGCTCGAAGTCCTGGACCCAGCGCAGCAGGATTCCCTCGTCCGTCTGGACGTATTCCCAGAACAGGAACATGTACTTGAACGGGCCGAGTTCGACGCGCTGGGAGCGCACCGTCCGGCTTTCCGGGTCGGCCGTCCGGTCCGAGACCCAACTCCGGACGACGCCGTTCTCGTCGGGGTGCAGGCTGAGCCGGAACCGCACGGTGATGCCGTCCCGGTGCAGGACTTCCGTGGCGCCGTACTCGGTGAACAGTTCCGGCCACGACTCGATGTCGTTGGTCATCTCCCACACGAGGTCCATGGGCGCGGCGATGGTGACCGCGTTATCGGTGTGCGCCGACATCAGGATTTCACTTCCTTTTCCGGGTTTTCGGCCAGCAGGTCGTTGATGTGATCGATGGCCTGCCGGGGAGTGCGGAGGCGGTCCATCGCCTCGTCCGAGACATGGAGGTCGTACCGGCGCACCAGCTGGGACGCCAGCTCGTACTTCGCGAGCGAGTCGTAGCCGAGGAAGTCGAACTCCTCGTCCAGACGGCTCTCGGTCAGCTCGTCGGCGTCGTCGGCGCGCAGCAGCGCGCGCAGGTCGTCGAGGGTGAAGGCGGCGGGCTCGCTCATCGGTCGGTCTCCTCTTCGGTGGACGGTCCCGCGGCGCCGTCCCCGCCGAGCACGAGCACGGAGACGAAGCCGCCGTATCCGCGGGCCACGACCATGGCGCACCCGATCGCGCACCGGCGCGGCTCGCTCATCACGAGGTCGAGGTCGTAGCAGGGCGGGACGGCCGTGGTGGGGGCGGTGTGCGGCACGCGCCCGTGCCGCATCGCGAGCAGGGCCGTGACCACGTCGAGGGCGCCGCCGCCCGCGTGGAGCCGTCCGGTGAGCGCCTTCGGCACGGTCACCGGGACGCCCCGGCCGCCGAACACGGCGCGGACGGCCCCGGCCTCGGCGGCGTCGTCGGCGGGCACGGCCGCACCGTCGGCGAACACGACGTCGACGTCGGACGGCGCGGCCCCGGCGTCGTCGAGCGCCCGCTCCATCGTCGGCCGGAGCGCCGACGGGCGCCCGGTCCAGGGCGCCGGGTCGAAACCCGCGGCGTATCCGAGCACCGTCCCGTGGATCCGCGCCCCGCGTTCCCGCGCGAGGGCGGCGGGCTCCACGACCAGCATGGCGCCGCCCTCGCCCGGCACGTAGCCGCCCGCGGCGACGTCGAACGGGCGGTAGGCGCGGTCCGGGTCGTCCGCGGTGGACAGCCGGCCCGTGGTGAGCTGCGCCGCCAGACCGTACGGGCACAGGGAGGCGTCGCTGCCGCCGACGACGGCGGCCCGCACCTCGGTACCGACCAGGCGGCGCGCGTGCCCGACGGCGTCGAGGCCGCCCGCCTGCTCCGCGCACAGCACCCCGGAGGGGCCCTTGGTGCCGTGCCGGATCGAGATCTGGCCGGAGGTCGCGGCGTAGAACCAGGCGATGGACTGGTACGGGCTGACCCACGAGGGTCCGTGCCGGTAGAGCCGCTCCATCTCCTTCTGGCCGAATTCCGTGCCGCCGGACGAGCTGGCCGTGACGACCGCCACCGCGTACTCGGGGAGGTCGCCCGGGTCGATCGCCGCGTCGCCGAGCGCGGTCTCCGCCGCGCTCAGCCCCATCTGGGTGAAACGGTCGGTCTCGCGGACGAACCGGGACGGCATGGAGCCTCTCGCCTCGTACTCCTGCACCTGCCCGGCGACCCGGACCGGGTAGGGGGCCGGGTCGAAGCGGCCGATGGGACGGACGCCGCTGCGGCCCGCGACGACCGACGACCAGTGCCGGTCGAGGCTCGGTCCGGTCGGTGCCACGACGGCCATGCCGGTGATCGCGAGGGCGCTCATCCGCGGACCGTCCCGGGGGCGGCCAGCAGGACGGCGGTCTGGAAGCCGCCGAATCCGCTGCCGACGCTGAGGATCACGTCCATGCGGTGCTCGCGGGCGACCAGCGGGACGTAGTCGAGGTCGCATTCCGGGTCGGCCTCGTGCAGGTTGGCCGTGGGCGGCACCACCTGGTGTTCCAGGGCGAGCACGCACGCGACCAGCTCGATCGAGCCGATCGCCCCGAGGGAGTGGCCGATCATCGACTTGATCGAGCTGATCGGCACCCGGCGGGCGTGCTCGCCGAGGGCGTCCTTGAACGCGGCGGTCTCGTGCCTGTCGTTCTGCCTGGTCCCCGATCCGTGCGCGTTGACGTGGTCCACGGCGCCGGGCGCGAGCCGGGCGGCGCGCAGCGCGGCGCGGATCGCCTCGGCCATCTCCCGCCCGTCCGGGCGCAGACCGGTCATGTGGAAGGCGTTGTTGCGCTGCGCGTGGCCGACCAGCTCGGCGCGGATCCGGGCGTCGCGCGCGCGGGCCCTGCCCTCCTCTTCGAGGATCAGGATCGCGGCGCCCTCGCCGAGGACGATGCCGTCCCGTCCGGCGTCGAAGGGACGCGACGCGTGCTCGGGGTCGGCGTTGTTCGGCGTGGTCGCCTTGATCGCGTCGAAGCACGCGTACGTGATGGGCGACAGCGGCGCGTCGGTCGCGCCCGCGACGACGACGTCGGCGGTGCCCTCCTCGATCAGCCGGGCGCCCAGGCCGACGGCGTCCAGGCCAGACGTGCACCCGGTGGAGACCAGGTGGACCGGCCCCTCGGCGTGGACCTGCCACGCCACCTCGGCGGCCAGCGTGCTGGGCGCCATGTACCCGTAGAGCTGCGGGACGCCGTAGGCGTGTTCGACCAGCCAGTGGCGGCCCTCGTCCGACAGCACCCGGTACTCCTGTTCCAGTCCCGTGGTGCAGCCGACCGCGCTGCCGAGGCTGACCCCGACGCGGGCCGGGTCGACGCCCGCGAAGTCCAGCCCGCTGTCGGCGGCGGCCTCGCGGGCGCACACGACGGCGAACTGGGCGGCGCGGTCCATGCGGCGCGCCTCGCGCTCGGTCAGGCCGGACGCCCGCGCATCGAAGTCGATCTCCGCCGCGACCCGGGACCGGTAGGGCGCCGGGTCGAACCTGGTCAGCGTCCGGGTGGCGCTCCGGCCCGCGGCCAGCAGTTTCCAGAACTCGTCCCGGCCGGCGCCGCCGGGGGCGAGGACTCCCGTACCGGTGACGACGGCACGCCTCATCCGCCTTCTCCCGCCGACGGCAGCGGCTCGGTGTCGACGTGCCCGAGTTCGGGCCGCGGCGCCAGCGGCGAGAGGTGGAAGACGACGAGCGCGGTCGAGTCGCCCACGTTGACCAGCCGGTGGCGGTGCCCGATCGGCACCAGGATGGAGTCGTCGGGGCCGAGGGCGTGCGGCCGGCCCTCCACGCGCATTTCCAGGTCGCCGCGGACGACGTGCACGAACTCCTCGGAGTACGGATGGTAGTGCTCGCTCACGTACTCGCCGGGTTCCAGCCGGAGGGTTCCGCCGAACCCGGACGTGGCGCCCGCGGTACGTCCGCTCAGCGTCACCCGGATGTCGCCGCCGCGTTTCCGGTTGGGCGCGACGTCCGCGCGGTTGATGACTTGCGTGGTGTCTGCCATGGCTAAGGTCCCGTTCAGTCGTCGAGGGGGCGGCCGATGAGGAGGCTCATGGGCGAGGACGTGCCGATCGTCCGCACCAGCCGGAGGCCGGATCGCGCGAACAGGTCGTCCGCTTCCCGCGGGGAACGTTCACGGCCGCCGCGGAGCACCAGCATCTGCAGGTCCAGGAACGCGGCGCGTTTGTCGCCGGTGAGGAGCTGCTCGACCGCGACGATCCGCCGCCGGGACGGAGCGCGTCCCGGCACGTCCGGAGGATCACCGAGGCCGGTCCGTCGTCCCAGTCGTGCAGCACCCGGTTCAGGACGATCGTGTCGGCCTTCTCCGGCAGCGGTTCGAAGTAGTCGCATCCGACCACGTCCAGCCGGTCCGCCAGGTCGCTGCCCCGCAGGGCGTCCCGGTACTTCGCGGCGGCCGCGGGCTTGTCGAGGAGGACGCCCGTCGGTTTCGGGACGGCCGCGAGGATGTCGGGGAGCAGCGTGCCGTGCCCGCCGCCGACGTCGGCGATCCGTCCGGCTTCGGAGAAGTCGTAGGCGTTCAGGATCGTGCGGTTGAGGAGCCTCGACAGGCCGGTCATGGCCTCGTCGAACAGGCGCCCCTCCGCGGGCGAGCCGTCGAGGAACGCTTGCAGGCCGATGCCGAGCACGTGGTCGAGCGCCGGGTCGCCCCGGCGGATCGAGTGCTCCAGCCCGGACCACGCGCCCCACTGCCAATCCGCTCCGAAGAGGCGGGCGACGGCCCCCACCGAGCGCGGATGGCCGGTGGCGAGCACCGCCGACATCGGCGTGTGCCCGAACCCGTCCGTGCCGGTGCGGGCGAACACGCCGACCGTGCCGAGCGCGTCCAGCAGCCTGCCGAGGGCGGCGCGGTCGCAGCCGGCGCGGTCGGCGAGTTCGGCGAGCGGGCGAGGGCCGTCGTCCAGCAGGTCGGCGATCCCCAGCCGGGCGGCGACCTGGAGCGCACGCGCGACCCACATGCCGTTCAGCAGTTCGAGAACCGCGAACGGCGCGAAACGCCCCTCCGCGTCCGGTCGCGCGTCGGCCTGCGCGGCGTCCGGCCGTTCGGCGTCCGGCTGCTCGGACTCCTTCTCCGCGTCGGCCCCGTAGGGCGGAATGTTCTGGTTTCCGGCGAAGACGTTCTCGGGGTCGTAGCGTCGCTTGAGCTCGACCAGCCGGTCGTACTTCTCCGGGCCGAAGGCGTTCCGGATGCGGTGGCCGCCTTCCCTGCCGATGAAATTGAGGTAGGCGCCCCCGCTGCTGTACGGCTCGATCGCCCGGTGGAACTCGCGCGTCCAGGAGATCTGCCGGGCGGAGTCGGCTGGGTCCTCCCACATGGACAGGATGTGCAGGTTGAAGGGCGCGTCCCGCTGCCCGAACGCCATCGCGTCGTTGTCGACGCGGGCCAGCGCGCCGCCCAGCGGCATGAGGATCGTCTGCGTGAACCGCGAAGGAACGGTCTGGGTGAAACGGACGATGTGCTCGATCGCCTCGTCGGGCAGTTCCGCGAGGAACTCCGCCTTCCAGTAGTTCTGCATTCCTTCCTGGTTGCCCGGCTCCAGCAGGCCCTGGAGGTCGGTGTAGGAGATCGGCGCGACCATGTCGTTCACCGGAGGCCCGAACTCGCGCAGCGGCCGGAGCACCTCCTCGCCCTCCGCGACGGGCCCGAAGTAGGACAGCACCGCGCCGACCACGGGCCTGCCCCGCGCGAACTCGGGGACGAACGGTTCGTCGGGCGCGGAGATGAACGCGAGCCCCGCGCCGACCTCGTCCGGCGCCGTCGCCATGAAGTCGCGGAAGTGCCGGACGAGCTCGGCGAGCCGGAACGGCGGGTACATCACCAGGCCGCCGAGGATCTCCGGGCCCACGGGGTGGAGTTCGAACTCGAACGCCGTGACCACGCCGAAGTTGCCGCCTCCGCCGCGCACTCCCCAGAAGAGTTCCGGGTTCCGTTCCGCCGACGCGGTCCGCAGCGTCCCGTCGGCGGTGACGATCTCGACGGAGAGCAGCGAATCGCAGGTGAGGCCGAGTTTGCGTTCCAGCCAGCCGCTCCCGCTGCCGAGGGTCAGGCCCGCCACCCCGGTGCCGCGGATCCTCCCGCCGGTCACGGCCAGGCCGTACTTCTGGGCGGCGGCGTCGAACTCGCCCCAGTTCGCCCCGGCCTGGACGAGCGCGCGCCGCGTCCGGGATCGACGGTGATCGCGTTCATCGGCCGCAGGTCCAGGCAGACCGCGCCGTCGAGGACCGCGTCGCCCGTCACGCCGTGACCCCCCGCACGCACGGACAGCGGCAGCCCCCGTTCCCTGGCGTGGGCGATCCCCCGGGCCACATCGGACGGCGAAGCGCACCGGACGATCAAGGCGGGACGGCGGTCGATCATTCCGTTGAACACCCGGCGGTATTCGTCATAGTGCTGATCGCCCGGCCTGACAACGCCGCCTCCGACGAGGCGATCGAGCGACGGTTCGGCAGAAGACATGACTCCCCCTGGGACGGCGGACTCGTGGGCGGAGAACCCGGACGCCAATTCAGACGTGTGCCGGCCCCGCGTGATACATGACCGCCCGTGCCGATATTTTCGGCGGATCAGGTATCTACGGCGGTGCGGCCCCGTCTACAGTGCATGCCCTCCACTCCAAGGTCGCAGAACAACGGTCACTCGCACGAGGGGCGCCTGGACGCCGACGACCCGGCGCACGCGGGGCAGGCCGCCTACACGCCGTTCTTTCTGCGTCATGTCTACGATCCCCTCGTCATCCGGTTCCAGAACAGAGTGACGTGGCGCTGCCCCAGCAAGATCATTCGCGCTCTTTACCAAGGGAACGTTTCCGGGCTGCATCTCGATGTCGGACCGGGCACCGGCTGGTATCTGCGCAAGTGCAGATTTCCTGACGCGAATCCACGGATCTACTTGCTCGACGTCAACTCCGACGCCCTGCACCGGGCGGCCGCGCGGATCGCCCACCATCACCCGCAGTGCATCCGGGCCGACCTGCTGAAACCGCTGACGTTGCGGCCGGGGCAGTTCGACTCGATCGCGCTCGCCCACGTGCTGCACTGCCTGCCGGGGAGCATTCCCGAGAAGGCGCAGGTCCTGGACCGTCTGGCGCCGCTGCTGCGGCCGGGCGGCACACTGTTCGGCTCGACCATTCTCAGCCGTGGAGTGCCGCAGACGAGGCTGTCGCGATCGCAGCTCGACTACATGAACAAGATGGGCGTCTTCTCCAACGAGGACGACTCTCTCGAAGACCTGAAGGACGCGCTGGACCAGCGATTCTCCGACTACCTGCTTCGCACGCGGGGCAGCATCGCGCTTTTCGCGATCACCGTGTAATACCACTGTTCTACACCGCTAATCCACACTACTAATCCACACCACGGACGGACACCGCCGGCGATCTGGGGAGAGACGTCACATGACCATTCGGATGTTGCTGTTCTCGACCGTCGACCCGGAGCGGGAGCAGGAGTTCGAGGCCGCCTTCGGCCGGGTCCGCGAACGCGTCGCCGCCGTGCCGGGGCACATCCGCGACGAACTCCTGCGCGTGGAGGACTCGCCCGGCTCCTATGTCCTGGTCAGCGAGTGGAGAGAACTCGAGCAGTTCACCGAGTGGCTCCGTTCGCCGGCGCACGAGAGCATGACGGCCGAAATGCGGCCGTTCTTCGTCCGGCCCAGCGAAATGCGTCTCTGCGCGCTTCGCGTTCCGTCGGGCGGGGCCGGCCCATGCGCCTGATCGATCTGAGCATGACGATCACCCGGCATCCGGACGACCCGAACGTCCGGGCCATCGACCGCTGGACGCACGAGAGCGGCCCGGGACGGATCGGAACGGCGATGGCCGAGTTCATCGCGACCGTCGCCGGGGAGCACGGCATCGCGCCCGTGCCCGTCCTCGACGAAGAGACGTTTCCGGACGGAACGTTCCTGAGCAACGAGGTGCTGACGCTGACCGTGCACGGCGGCACCCATCTGGACGCGCCGTTCCACTACGGCCCCACCTCGGCGGGCCTGCCGGCGAAGACGATCGATGAGATCCCGCTCGAATGGTGCTGCGGGCCGGGCGTCCGCCTGTCGTTCCGCGGCAAGGGGCCCCTGGAGGTCATCACGCGGGACGACGTGGAGCGGGAGGTCGAGCGGATCGGCCACCGGCCGGGGCCGGGGGACGTCGTGCTCGTCGAGACCGGCTGGTGCGGGCGCTGGCCGGGCACCGCGTACTTCACCGAGCATCCGGCGCTGTCCCCCGAGGCGATCGAGGCGATCGTCTCCCGCGGCGTCAGGCTGATCGGCATCGACACGTGCGGCTTCGATCTGCCCACCCGCACGATGGTCGAGCGTTTCGTCACGTCCGGCGACGCCGCGCACCTGTGGCCCTGCCACCTGTACGGCAGGCGGCGCGAGTATCTCCAGATCGAGCGCATGGCCGGGCTCGGCGCGCTGCCGGGGCCCGTCGGATTCACCGTCTTCTGCGCGCCCGTCCGGGTCGCCGGGGCGGGGGCGGGCTGGGCGCGGCCCTTCGCCCTGGTCGAGCAGTGACCGGCGCACCGGAACCGTCTTCATGAGGAGACACGTCGTGACCGTCACCACCGCAACGCGCCGCACCGACTACATCGAGGCGGCGGACGGGACGCAGCTGTTCTGCAGGCACGCCGGAAACCCGGGGAGCACGCCTCCGGTGCTGCTGCTGCACGGCAACCGGGACAACCACTCCCACTACACCGAAGTGCAGGAACTGCTTCAGGACCATTGGCACACCGCCGCGCTGGACTTCCGCGGGCACGGGCTCTCGTCCACGCTCGACCGGACGCCGACCCCGGAGCTGCTCGCGGGCGACGTGCACGAGGTCGCCGGGCACTACGGCTGGGAACGACTCGTGCTCGTCGGCCACTCCCTCGGCTCGGCCACGGCGATGACGTTCGCCGACCGATGGCCCGAGCGGGTCGCCGCGCTGGTCCTGATGGGGACCGCGGCGACCTTCCGGCTCCCGTTCCGGCGGCCCGAGATCCCGGTGACCCGTGAGACCTTCGCCGCCTTCGTGCGCGAGGCCAATGTCCGCGCCCGTCCCGTGTTCTTCCACGAACGGCACCCGGAGACCGCGCGGCGCGTCTGCGCCGCCTGGTCGTCCGTACCGTTCGAGGTGCACCGGCGGCTGATCGGGATGAAGCATCCCGATCTGCGCGATCTCGTGCGGCGTCTCACCGTTCCCACGCTCCTCGTGGCGGGCGAGCACGACCGCTGCACTCCGCCGGAGCAGGCGAAGTGGATCCACGAGAACCACAAGGACGCCGAGCTGGCCGTGATCGCCGACACCGCGCATTTCATGTACGTCGACGACGCGCCCGCCGTCGCCGCCGCGATCGACACCTTCCTGACGAAGCGGGGCCTGGGTTGGGGATGGGCCGATAACGCGTCCGACGGCGGCCTGAAATCCTGTTCGTCTCAAGTTCAGGACCTCACGAATAAAGTTCCCGGCTGAGAATCGCGCGAAGTCTCCGCAGCGCGCGGGAGGATTGGCTGCGGACGGTCGCACTGGAACATCCCAGCCTTTCCGCGGTCTGTTCCGCGGTGAGATCCTCCCAGAATCGCAGCACGATGACCGAGCGTTGCCGGACACCGAGCTGGGCGAGCGCGCCGGCCAGCAGCGAGAGGTCCGAGAAGCGTTCCTGATCGGCGGGCCGGGGGCAGGGTTCGGGCAAACGGTCGACGAGTACCTCGCTCGACCACCGGCGCGCGCGCCGTCCGCTGATGAACGTGCGGACCATGACCGTCCGCGCGTAGGCGACGACCTGATCGCGCCGGTCGAGGTCATTCCAGCGATGGAAGATTTTGATCAAGGTCTGCTGCAGGAGATCGTCGGCCTCGTCCCAGTCGCGGCACAGCAGATAGGCGCGGCGCCGCAGGGCCGGCCCGGCCTCCCGCACGAAACACGAAAACTCCTCGGATCCCTGCTCCATGAGGGAACACCTCCCACACACTTCCGGAGTCCCCGGAAACATCGACATGCCGTGCAACGCTCTGACCTGCTCGATGCGTGTTAGAGGTGAGAGGCGGGGGACGAAGCCGACAGCCTGTGACGGTAGCCGTTTCGAATGCGTACCATCTTTACCTGGCACATCAAAGATCTGTCAAGATGAATCTCGGATGACAAAAAGGACATAGCCGCAATAGGACCGCTGAATGGGCGCCATGCATCACCCCGCAGATAGTTCCGGGTGCCGGACCAAGCACTCAAAATAGGCAGCATGGAGATCTGTTCATAGATCTTTCAAGCGTCGCGCGAGCGTTCACATCGGAGCGGCGACAGCGATATCGGGAGAACTCACATTTGGCGCGCCACCCGCGAGGCGTAGCGTCGAACAGGGGGACAACGGTGGCCGAAGGCATTACTTCCGGTAACGACAACGATCATTCGGTTAAGAGCGGGATCATCGAGCGGAGAAGGGCGACCGCGGAGAAGACCGAACGGCTGGCGCGATCGGTCGACGCCGCGCGTTGCGGCCGGACGCAGGGATGGGACGAACTGGTCGACCGATTCACCCCGCTGATACGGTCGATCGTCGTCCGCTACGGCCTCAAGGGAGACGACGCCGACGACGTCCATCAGACCGTATGGCTGCACCTACTGGAGAAAATCGACGACCTGCGCGATCCCAATTCGCTACCGGGATGGATAGCGACGACGTCCAGAAACGAGTGCGTCAACACCTTTCGCGCATCGACCAGAACGGTACTGATCGAAGATTGGAGCACCGTCCACTCCGCGTATCTGCAGGCCACGTTCGACTGGGACGAGAAAATCGTGAGCGGCGAACGCAAGAGCGCGCTCTTCAAAGCCTTCGCGGAACTCTCCGACCAGCACCGGAGACTGCTCTCCCTGCTGCTCCACGATCCGCCGATACCGTACTCGGAGATCAGCCGGATGCTGCGGATCCCCATCGGCAGCATCGGCCCGACGAGGGCGCGCGCGCTCGACCGGCTCCGCGCGTCGCGGTCGCTGGCCGCCCTGGGCTCCGTGGCTCTGGAGTGAGCGGACGGGCCCGGCCTCCGGTGGTTCCGCGCGGCGCGCCGCTCCCCTACGATGCGCCGGAGGGACGGGCGCGTAGGAACCGGCTGGCGGGACGGGGGCTCGATGCGGCGTGGGGGCAGGGCGTTGCCCGTGATCGTCGGTGCGGCCGTCGCCGCCACGCTCGTGACCGACGTCGCGCTGCTGCTGTCGGGACATCTGGAGCCCCCCGGACGGCCCGCGACCCCGGCCGCGCCCGGAAACCTGGTCTCGGTCGCCGAGGACGCGGCGCCGCCGCCCCCGGTGGTCGCGCCGCTCACCGAGCGCCGCACCGCCGACCTCCTCGTCGCCGGGGACGCGGCGCTGCCGGGCGGCGCCGTTGAGCGGGCCCGGGACCTGAAGGGCGTCACCGGCGTCACCGTCGTGGACGCCGCGAACGCGCAGGTCGGCGGGGAGCGGCTCGGCCTGCTCGGCGTCGACCCGTCGCAGTTCCGGGCGTTCACCCCGCGCCGGACCGCCGAGTCCGACCAACTGTGGCGGACGGTCGCCTCCGGCGGCATGGCGGTGTCGTTCGAACTGAGCCGCACGGAAGCGCTGCCGCTCGGCACGGTCGTCCCGGCGGGCGGGAGCACGCGGGAGGGCCGGGTACGGGTCGGCGCGTACGCCTCGCTCGGGATCGAGGACGTCGACGCCGTCGTCTCCCGGGAGCAGGCGCGCGCCCTCGGCCTGCCGAGCGGGAACGGGCTCGTGGTGAGCGCCCCGAAGGCGGACCTGAAGAAGCTCGCCGGGAAGCTGGCGAAGGTACTGCCGGACGGCACGAAGGTCGCGCGGCTGCGCGCCGCCGAGAAGCCCGCGGACGCGGGCGGGCAGGACCGGCCGCGGGTGACGGGACGTCCCGACGGCGCGAGCGGCGACAGCACGCCGATCACCGGCAACCGGATGACGCCCACGATGCGGACGCTGCTGCTGGAGATCAACTCGGTGTTCGGGCCGTTCCCGACCATCGGCTGCTACCGCAGCACCGCCGATCCCCAGGACCACGGGGACGGCCGCGCCTGCGACTTCATGGAGAGCACCGGCGGCCGGACGCCGAGCGCGGCGGCGCTGCGGCACGGCGACCAGGTCGCGGCGTACGCGGTCGCGAACGCCGAGCGGCTCGGCGTGTCCTACGTGATCTGGCGGCAGCGGATCTGGAACATCGCCCGCGCCGGCGAGGGGTGGCGGACGATGCCGGACCGCGGGAGCCTCACCCAGAACCACTACGACCACGTGCACATCTCGGTGCTGCGCTGAGGTCCCGTCCGCCCCGCCCGACCCGTCCGCCCTACGGAAGCTCCTGCTCGCACCAGACGGCCTTGCCGCCGGGCGTGCGGCGGACGCCCCAGCGGCTCGCGAGCCGCCCGACGACGTGCAGCCCGCGGCCGGCGTCGGCCATCCCGTCGGCGCGCGCACGTCGTCGCCCACCTCGTCGCCCGCCCGGACGCCCGCGTGGTCGTCCGCCTCGCCGCTCCCGCCCGCGCGATCGTCGGCGGGCGCGTCCCCCGGCTCGCCGTGGTGGCGGACGCGGGGACGCCCGTCGGAGCGGTCGAACACCTCGCAGACCAGCCCGCCCTCGCGGACGAGCCGCAGCACGAGCCGTCCGGTGGTGTGCCGGATCGCGTTGGTGACCAGTTCGGACGCCAGCAGGACGGTCGAGTCGGCGAGCTCGTCGAGGCCCCAGCGGGTGAGCCGGTCGCGGACCAGGCCCCGGGCGCGGCGCACGGCGGCGGGGTCGGCGGGCAGTTCCCAGGAGGCGTGCCGGTCCTCGGGGATGCGCGCCAGCCGCGCCACGAGGATCGCGATGTCGTCGCGGTGCTGGTCGTCGTAGACGCCGTCGAGGGCGTCCTGGCACAGTTCGTCCAGCGGCCGGGCGGCGGCGCCGGGACCGAGGATGCGGCGCAGCCCGGCCAGCCCGTCGTCGATGTCGCGGGCCCGGTTCTCCACGAGCCCGTCGGTGTAGAGGAACAGCAGGGTGCCGTCCTCGACGGTGAACTCGCGGCTGACGATGGGGCCGTCGCCGACGCCGAGCGGCGGGGCGGGCGGGACGTCCAGGTACGTCGAGGCGCCGCCGGGCGGGACGAGCAGCGGCGGCAGGTGCCCGGCGCTGGCGACCTCGCAGCGGCCGCTGACCGCGTCGTACACGACGTAGGCGCAGGTGGCGAAGTGGGGTTCGCGTTCGCCGAGGGTGCTCATCAGCGAGTCGAGCCGTTCGAGGGCCTCGGCGGGCGGCAGTTCCAGCCCGGCGAGGGTGTGGATGGCGGTGCGCAGCCGCCCCATGGTGACGGCGGCCTTGACGCCGTGCCCGGCGACGTCGCCGACGACGAGCGCGACGCGGGCGCCCGGCAGCGCGATCGACTCGTACCAGTCGCCGCCGACCTCGATCATCCGGCTGCCCGGCAGGTACCGGTGGTGGACCTCCACCGGGGACGGCGCCGACAGGCCGGTGGGCAGCAGGCTGCGCTGCAGGGTGAGCGCGGTCGCGCGTTCCCGCGAGTAGCGGCGGGCGTTCTCCACGAAGGTGGACGCGCGGGCGGCGAACGCGGAGCCGATCTCGACGTCGTACGGGTCGAACGGGCGGTGCGCGGTGTTGCGCGAGCAGATGAAGAAGCCGAGCACCCCGGCCGGGGAGGTGATCGGCAGCAGCAGCATGGACGAGCCCTTGAGCAGGTCGGCGACCGGGGGGCGGCGCCAGTCGGCGGCGGCGTGGGCGGCGTCCCCGTCGAAGGAGGCGAGCACGGCCTCCCCGGTCTCGACGCACTGCGCGTAGGGCGTCCCGGACGGGTAGGCGATCGTCTCGCCCGTCGGGAACGCGGCGTCCCACGCGGGGTCGCCGTCGTCGAACCCGATGGCCATCCGGCGCAGCGGCGGGCCGTCCGCACCGGGCGGCGGCTCGTCCTCGTCCAGGTGGCTCTCCAGGAGCAGCAGGGCGCCGGAGTTGCAGAAGTGCGGGACGAGGACGTCCATCAGCCCGCGCGCCAGCAGTTCGAGGTCGAGGGTGGAACCGACGCGGGGCAGGCCGTCGTCCAGCAGGGCCCGGCGGATCACGGCCGGGTCGACGAACCGGTCGGCCAGCGGCACCGGGACCTTGATCACCGCGAGCGCGGCGAGGTCGGGCGCGCCGCCGCTCATCGGGTGCACGGTGACGACCGCGTCGAGCACGGCGCCCCCGGGCGTCTCCACGGCGAGCATCGCGGTGCGCTCCCGTCCGGCCTTGAGCGCCTCCAGCAGCGGCTCTCGCGCACCGGCGATCACCTCGTCCAGCCCGGCGCCGAGCAGGCCGTCCGGATCGGCGGACAGAACTGCGGCGGCGTTTCGGTCGAACTGGAGTATTCTCCCCGCCCAATCCAGGCCGAGAATCAAAATCCGGGTGGACGACTCCATCGGTCGATTATGGAACATCGGACCGCCGGATGCGGCCGATACCGCGACGCGGACGGCCCGTAATAGCCCTCTCTGCCGGGCCTCTGGCGCCCGCACCCGCGCTGACCTGGGGCGGGAAATTCGGCGCGGCGCTCCGCGTTGTGTCACTTTTTCGGCACGTTGAGAATCCCGTCAGGATTTCCCGAAGACCTGCGGCGGCGGGACGGGCACGGCGACGTCCTCGCCGTCGTGCAGGGGCGCGGCGCCGGAGCAGAACGCGGCCAGATCGCCGTCCGCCAGCAGCCGCGCCCGGGTGATGCCGCCCGCGGCGCGGCGGGTCAGCTCGGCGACCGGCAGCGGCTCCCGGGACGCCGCCAGGATGAGGTTGCCGAACCTGCGGCCGCGCAGCACGCCGGGATCGCCCATCAGCAGCGTGTGGCGGAACACCGACGCGATCGTGGCGGCCGCGCGGCGCGCGAACGGCAGCCGGAACCCGTCCGCGACGTTCCGCGAGGTAGACGCCGCCGGGTCGCAGCACCCGCGCGGCGTCGGCCACGAACTCGCGGGTGGCGAGGTCGGGCGGCATCGACGCCTCGGCGAACGCGTCCATCACCACCAGGTCGTCGGCGGCGTCGGGCAGCGCGGCGACGCCGGACCGCCCGTCGGTGATCCGGATCCGCAGGCCGGGGACGCCCTTGACGGGGAGCCGTTCGCGGACGAGCCGCACCAGCTCGCCGTCCGGTTCCAGCACGACCTGCCTCGACCGGGGCCGGGTCGCGGCGACGTAGCGCGGGAGGGTGCAGCCGGCGCCGCCGATGTGGACGGCGTCGAGCGGCTCCCCGGCCGGGGCGATCGCGTCGACGACGGCGCCCATCAGCTGCATGTACTCGAAGTCGAGGTAGGTGGGGTCGGACAGGTCCACGTAGGACTGCGGGACGCCGCCCACGAGCAGCACCCAGCCGCCGTCGCGGTCGGCGTCCCGCAGCAGCTCCGCCTCGCCGCCGCCGATCGTGTGCGTCTCCGTCTCCGGACCCCTGCCCTTGCGCGCCATCCCCCCACCCTACGGACCCGCGGCCCCGCCCCGGCCCCGCCAGAAGCCCTCACGGCCCCTTCGTCAGGGGGCCTTCCGCGAGGGGGGTCTCCGCCGGGTCGGCTTCGGCGGCGAAGTGGCAGGCGCTCGGGTGGGCGGATCCGTCCCGCGGTTCCAGGACGGGCTCCCGCTCCGCGCAGACGTCGGCGGCCTTCCGGCAGCGGGTCCGGAAGCGGCAGCCGGACGGCGGGTCCAGCGGCGACGGCGGTTCCCCCTCCAGCTCGATCCGTTCCGCCCACGCCGAGGCGTCCGGGTCGGGCACGGGGACGGCGGACAGCAGCGCCTGCGTGTAGGGGTGCGTGGCGTGCTCGTAGATCTCTGTCTCGTCGCCCGTCTCGACGACCTTCCCGAGGTACATCACGGCGACGCGGTCGGAGATGTGCCGGACGGCCGCGAGGTCGTGGGCGATGAACACGTACGCCAGCCCCAGTTCGCGTTGGAGCTCGGCGAGCAGGTTCATCACCTGGGCCTGCACGGACACGTCGAGCGCCGACACCGGCTCGTCGCAGACGATCACGTCCGGGCGCAGCGCGAGGGCGCGGGCGATCCCGACGCGCTGCCGCTGCCCGCCGGAGAACTGGTGCGGGTAGCGGTCGGCGTGGCCGGGGTCGAGGCCGACCAGCTCCAGGAGTTCCCCGACGCGGGCGCGCCGCTCCCCCTTGGGCGCCGCGTCCGGGTGGATCGCGAACGGCTCGCCGACGATGTCGCCGACGGTCATGCGCGGGTCGAGGGAGGAGTACGGGTCCTGGAGGACCATCTGGATGCGGCGGCGCAGAGCCCGCAGCTCGGCGCGGGAGAGCGCGAAGACGTCCCGTCCGGCGAACCGGACGGTGCCCGCGGTGGGCCGCTCGGCGGCCAGCAGCAACCGGGCGAGCGTCGACTTCCCGCAGCCGGACTCGCCGACGACGCCGAGGGTCTCGCCGGGCCGCAGTTCCAGGTCGACGCCGTCCACGGCCTTCACCCGCCCGACGGTCCGCTTGAACACCACGCCACGGGTCACCGGGTAGTGCTTGACGAGGCCCTCCACGCGCAGGATCGGCTCCGCGGCGGGCCCCTCAGCGGTCGGCGGGTGCGGCACCGTGGACCTCCTCGGCGAAGTGGCAGGCGGCGGCGTGCCCGGGCGCGACCGTGACCGGCGGCGGACGGTCCGCGGCGCAGCGGGCCTCGGCGCGGGGGCAGCGGGGGTGGAACGGGCAGCCGGGCGGGAGCGCGACCGGGTTCGGCGGCGTCCCGCCGATGGGCGTGAGCGGCCCGCCGCGCCGGTCCAGGCGGGGCACCGACGCGAGCAGCTCGCGTGTAGGGGTGGGCGGGCCGCGCGTACAGGTCCCGGGCGGGCGCCTCCTCCGCGACCGATCCCGCGTACATGACGACGATCCGGTCGGCGACGCCCGCGACGACGCCGAGGTCGTGGGTGATCAGCACCATGCCCATGCGCAGCTCGTCGCGGAGCCCGGCGAGCAGCCGCATGATCTGCGCCTGGACGGTCACGTCGAGCGCGGTCGTGGGCTCGTCGGCGATCAGCACGTCCGGTTCGAGCGCGAGCGCCATCGCGATCATGATGCGCTGGCGCATCCCGCCGGAGAACTCGTGCGGATGGTCGCCGAGCCGCGCGGCGGCCGACGGGATGCGGACCCGCTCCATCAGCTCCACCGCCTTCGCCCTGGCCTCCCGGCGCCGCATGCCGCGGTGCACCTGGTACATCTCGCTGATCTGGTCGCCGACGGTGAAGACGGGGTTCAGCGCGGTCAGCGCGTCCTGGAAGATCATCGCGATGCGGTCGCCCCGGTAGCGGCGGCGCCGCCGCTCGGGCAGGCCGAGCAGTTCCGTGCCGCGCAGCCGGACCGATCCGCGGGTGACGCGGGCGTTCGGGCCGTCCAGGATTCCCATGACGGCCTGCGCCGCGACGCTCTTGCCCGACCCGGACTCGCCGAGGATCGCGACGGTCTCGCCCTCGCCGAGCCCGTAGGAGAGGCCGTTGACGGCGCGTACCTCCTGGCCCCGGACGCGGAAGGTCACGTGCAGGTCCTCGACCCGGAGCAGCGGCGGGGGCGGTTCGGGCGCCCCGGCCCGGTCGTCGATCGCTTCGGTCGTCATGGCGTCACCGCAGTTTCGGGTCGAGGGCGTCGCGGACGGCGTCGCCGAGCAGCAGGAAGCTCAGCACCGTGGCCGACAGGAACACCGCCGGGAAGATCAGCAGATGCGGGTAGGCGATGAACGAGTCCTGCGCCTGGTTGAGCTGGAGCCCCCACGACACCTCCGGGTACTGCAGCCCGACGCCGAGGAAGTCCAGCGTCGCCTCCCCCGCGATCACGTTGCCGACGTTGAGGGTGGCGACGACGATCACCGGCGCGATCGCGTTCGGCAGCACATGCCGCGCCATGATCCGGACGTCGGACGCGCCGAGGAGCCGCGCCGCCTGCACGTAGTCGGCGTCCCGGACGGCGATGACCTGCGCCCGCATGATGCGGATCATCGTCGTCCAGCCGAGCAGGACGAGCACGAGCGTCATCGCGCCGATGCCGTGCCCGGGGAAGGCCACCAGGATCACGGTGGCGCCGAGGACGAACGGCAGGCCGAAGAACACGTCGGTGATCCGGGCGATGACGGTGTCCAGCGGCCCGCCGTAGTAGCCGGCGAGCATCCCGAACACCAGCGCGATCGCGAACGCGAACATCGTCACGGCGACGCCGATCAGCAGCGTCGGGCGGGCGCCGTGCACCACGTGCGCGAAGTAGTCGCAGCCCGCCCCGTCGGTGCCGAACCAGTGCGCGGCGGACGGGCCGAGCCGGGCGGCGTTCGGGTCGCAGCCCCGGTTGGCCTCGTACCGGGTGAGCAGCCCGGGGACGGCGGCCATCACCGCGACGACCGCGAGGATCGTCACCGACCCCCAGAACACCCAGCGGCGCCGCAGGTCGTGCCACGGCGTCGTCCCAGCGCGAGGCGCGCCCCGCACCGGCCGGTCCCCCGCCGCCCGGCGGGCGCCGCCCGCCGACGACGGTTCCGGACGCCGCGGTGCCCGCCGCCCCCGCGTCACGCTCGTCGGTCGTCACGTCCCCCTCCTCCCGCCGATGCCCGCGCCGCCGGTCACTCGTACCGGATCCGCGGGTCGAGCAGCCCGTAGAGCAGGTCCACGAGCAGGTTGACCAGCAGGAAGATCAGCACCAGGACGGTGACGGCGCCGACCACCACGGGCCCCTCCTTGAGCTGGATCGACTGGAACACCTGCTGCCCGATGCCGGGCAGGTTGAAGATCCCCTCGGTGACGATCGCGCCGCCCATCAGCGACCCGAAGTCGACGCCGAGGTAGGTCACGACCGGGATCAGCGAGTTGCGCAGCGTGTGCCGGCCGATCACGCGCGCCCGCCGCAGCCCCTTGGCGTGCGCCGTCCGGACGTAGTCGGCGCGCAGGTTCTCGGCGAGGCTCGTGCGGGTCAGCCGCGCCACGTACGACAGGCCGAACGCGCCGAGGACGATGCCGGGCAGCAGGTAGCTCATCGGCCAGCCGTCGTCGATCCCGGCGGTGGGGAGGATCCGCCAGTGCAGCCCGAACACGAGCTGCGCGGTGTAGCCGAGCACGAACACCGGGACGGCGATCACCAGCGTCGTCCCGCCGAGGACGAGCGTGTCGGCGAGGCGGCCGCGGCGCAGGCCCGCCCACACGCCGAGCGCGATCCCGACGACCAGTTCGAAGATCCAGGCGGTGAGGGCGAGCCGCGCGGTCACCGGCCAGCGTCCGGCGAGCATCTCCGACACGCTCTGCCCGGTGTAGTTCTCGCCCAGGTCGCCGTGCAGGAGCCCCCACATGTACTTGCCGTACTGGACGAGCAGCGGGTCGTTGAGGTTGTAGCGCTCGCGCAGCGTGTGCAGGACGTTGTCGGGGACGGGCTTGTTCCCCGCGAGGGCCTGGATCGGGTCGCCGGGCAGCGCGAACACCATCGCGTAGATGAGCAGCGTGGTGCCGAAAAAAACCGGGACGGCCTGCAGGATCCGCCGGAGGGTGTACCGCCACATCCGGTTACTCGACCGTCACTTCTGGGGCGAGCAGGCCGGTGGAGAACGGGGTGATGGTGACGTTGCCGACGCGTTCGGAGCGGCCGCCCTGGCCCGCCCACGTCCACAGCGGGATCATCGGCATCTCGCGGATCGCGATGTCCTCGGCCGCGTGGTAGTGCTTCATGGCCTCCGCCCGGTCGGCGGACCGGTTGCCCTTCGCGATGAGCTCGTCGAACTCCTCGTTCTTCCAGCCCATCCGGTTGCCTTCCGAGCCCCACATGTTCTCCAGGTAGTTCTGGGGGCTGGGGTAGTCGGCCTCCCAGTTCTGCCGGTACGGGCCTTTCTCCTCGCGGGCGCGCAGCATCGAGAAGTACTCGGAGGCGGGGACTTCGCGGAACCGGATGTCCTGGACGCCGAGGTTGTCGCGGATGGAGTTCGCGACGATCCGCATCCACTGCTCGTACGTCGGCTGCGAGTTGGAGAAGTACAGTTCGAGCGTCCCGCCGAACCCGCCCGCCTCGTCGAACAGCTTCTTCGCCTTCGCCGGGTCGTAGGTGCACGGTTCCCCGCACGCGCCCGGACGGTACCCGGGGATGGTCGGCGGGAGGAGCGAGTCCGCCGGATGGTAGGCCCCGTGGTAGACGGCCTTGTTGATGCCCTGCCGGTCGATGACCATCGAGATCGCCCGCCGCAGTCTCGGGTCGGCGAACCGCTCGTCGAACAACGGGAACCCCAGGTAGTCGATCGTGCTCATCTCGCGGGCCAGGAACCGGTCGCCGAGGACCCGTTTCGCCTCGGGCACCTTGCCGGCCGGGATCGTCTGCAGCACGTCGATGCGCCCGGCGCGCAGGTCGGTGTACGCGGTGTCGGCGCCGGTGTAGCTCTTCCAGGTCACGCCCTTGTTCTTCGGCTTGCGCGGCCCGGTGTAACCGGGGAACGGGACGAGCTTGATCTGCCGGTTGCGCTCCCAGTTCCCGCTCATCATGTACGGGCCGTTGCCGATCGGGTGTTCCTCGAACGCCTTGAGGTCCGCCAGTCCCGCCTCGGGCATCGGCGCGAACGCGGGGTAGGTCAGCAGCAGCGGGAACTGCCGGAACGGGTCGTTCAGCGTGACCTTCAGGGTGGCGGCGTCCACGACGTCCAGGCCGGACAGCGTCTTCGTCTCCGGCGTCGCGTTCTCGTCCTCGGGGTTCAGCGCGTCGTAGCCCTCGATGTAGGCGAAGTAGCTGTTGGCGGCGTACGCGTTCGGCCCGTACGCCGCGTTGTTCCAGGCGTCGGCGAAGCTCCGCGCGGTGACCGGCTCGCCGTTGTGGAACTTCTGCCCCGCCTTGACCTTGATCGTCCAGATCCGCTGATCGTCGGAGTCGACCGACGCGGCGGCGAGCGGGACGGGCTCGCCCTCCTCGGTGAGCGTCATCAGGTTGTCGAACAGCCCGCCGAGCACGTCGAACGAGTAACTGCTGGTCGTGTTCCCCGGGACCAGGTGGTCGGGCTCGGAGTGCCCGACGACGAACGTCCCGTCGTCCGACGCCGCCGCGCCGCCGCACGCCGTCAGCCCCAGCGAGGCCGCCAGCAGCACCGCGGCGAGCCCCGCGCCCGCCCGTCCGCGCACACCCTTCTGGCCGATCATGTCCCTCCTCGCCCGCGCGCCGCGGATCCTCGCGCCGCACTCGCAGATTGCCCGCAGCGTCCACCCGGAGTAACGCTGTGCATACGGTGCTCACGGAGTCGAAACCGGATCGAGACGTTGGCGATCAACCGTTGACAGAGGTCAGCGAGGGGACAAAATGAAGTTTTGTTACGGAATGGGGTGTCGGTGGTGACGGGCGACGCGGGCGACGCGGGCGGCGCGGGCGACGCGGCCGCGCGGATCTGCGCCGACCTCGTCCGTTTCGACACGACGAACCGCGGCGAGGGCGACGCACGGCCGGAACGGCCCGCCGCCGAGCACGTCGCCGGGCTGCTCGACGACGCGGGCGCGAACCGGTGCTCGTCGAGTCGGCGCCCGGCCGGGCGAGCGTCCTCGCCCGGATCCCCGGCACCGACCCGGCCGCCGAACCGCTGCTCGTCCACGGGCACCTGGACGTCGTGCCCGCCGACGCCGCCGAGTGGACGGTCCCGCCGTTCGCGGGCGAGGTCCGCGACGGGTGCGTGTGGGGCCGCGGCGCCGTCGACATGAAGGGCACCCTGGCGATGACCCATCGCGGTCGTCGCGCGCCGCCTCCGCGAGGGCCGCCGCACCCGCGGCGACCTCGTCCTGGCGTTCCTGGCCGACGAGGAGTGCACCGGCGAGTACGGCTCCCGGTACGTGGCGCGCGAGCACCGCGACGTGTTCACCGGCTGCACGGAGGCGATCAGCGAGTCCGGCGGGTTCAGCGTGGACGCGGGCGGCGCCCGCGTCTACCCGATCGCGACCGGCGAGCGCGGCACCGCGTGGATGCGGCTCACGGCGCGCGGGACGGCCGGGCACGGGTCCAAGCCCGCCCCGGACAACGCGGTCGCCGAACTCGCGCACGCCGTCTCCCGGATCGCCTCGCACCCCTGGCCCGTCCGCCTCACCCCGGGCGTGCGGGCCCTGCTGGACGGCCTGGCGGACGCGCTCGGCACCACGATCGACCACGACCGGCTGGACGCGGAGGCGCCCGCCTCGGCGCGCCGGGCGGCTGTTCGCCGGGACGGTCCGCAACTCGGCGAACCCGACCCGTCTCGACGCCGGGTACAAGACCAACGTGGTGCCCGGTTCCGCGACCGCGCAGGTGGACGGCCGCTACCTGCCCGGCACCGGGGAGGAGTTCCTCGCCACGATCGACCGGCTGCTGGGCCCGAAGGTGACCCGCGAGTTCGTCAACTTCGAGGACGCCCCGGCCGCCGACCCGGCGGGCCCGACGTTCGCCGCGCTCGCCGGATCCCTGCGCGCCGAGGACCCCCTCGCCCGTCCGGTCCCCTACGTGATGGCGGGCGGCACCGACGCCAAGTCGTTCCACCGCATCGGCATCACCAGTTACGGCTTCGCGCCGCTGCGGCTCGGTCCCGGCCTCGACTACCTCGGCATGTTCCACGGCGTGGACGAGCGGGTCCCGCTGGACGGCCTCGCGTTCGGCACCCGCGTCCTGGACCGCTTCCTCGACACCCGCTGAACCCGCCGCCCTTTCCGGACCGGCGGGTTCACAGGACGGCCGGGGCCAGCTCGCGCCACCGCTCCAGCGGGAGGGCGGCCGGGTCTGCGGTCAGCATCTGCAGGCAGACGTGGTCGGCGCCCGCCGCCAGGTGCTCCCGGACGCGCGCGGCGATCGTCTCCGCGTCCCCGTGGGCGACGATGGCGTCCACGAGCCGGTCCGTCGGCCCGCCGCCCGGACCGCCGGAGGCGTCCTCGCCGTATCCGAACCGTTCCACGTTCGCCCGCTGGTGGGGCGCCGCCTGGACGTACATGCCGACGTGCGCCCGCGCGACCTCCCGGGCCCGTTCGAGGTCGGTGTCCAGGACGACGGCCTGCTCGACGCCGAGGAACGCGTCCGGACCCATGATCTTCCTGGCTCGCGCGGTGTGCTCGACCGGGACGAAGTAGGGGTGCGCGCCCCAGCTCCGTTCCGCCGCGAGTTCCAGCATCCGCGGCCCGAGCGCGGCGAGCACGCGGCGCCGCGGGACGGCGGGGACGGGCCCGTGCGCGGGCACCGCGTCCATCGCGTCCAGGTAGCCGCGCATCATCGACACCGGCCGTCCGACGGGGGGCATCGCGTAACCGTCCATCTCCCCGGACTCGGCGTCCACCCGCTGCCCGCCGAGTCCAAGCAGGTAGCGGCCGGGGAACGCCTCACCGAGCGTGCGTTCGGCGCCGGCCATGGCGATCGGGTCGCGGAACGCGACGTTGGCGATGCCGGCGGCGACGACCGTCCGCCGCGTTGCCTCCAGCAGCAGCCACGCCTGCCCGACGCTGTCGCGGCCGAACGCCTCCCCGAACCAGATGGCCCCGTAGCCGAGTTCCTCGATCTCGGCGGCGGCCTCGCGGACCCGTGTCGCCGGTTGCCCGTCGAACGCGAACGTCCAGATTCCCACTCGGCCGAGGTCTTCCCGTTCCATCACATGCCTCCACATTTCCGGAGAACCTCTCCGGTTGTCTCCGGGTACGATACGGAGAAGTTCTCCAGTTGGCTACCCGGACGCGTCCGGCCGAGGATGGGGCGATGACGACCGCGGAGGAGACCGCAGCGGAGCCGGGGGCGCCGCGTCCGCTGCGCGCCGACGCGCGCCGCAACCGCGAGCTCGACCTCGCCGCCGCGCGCGAGACGTTCGCCGCGGACGGGCCGGACGCGTCGCTCAACGAGATCGCCCGCCGGGCGGGCGTCGGCCCGGGCACCCTGTACCGCAACTTCCCGACCCGGCAGGCGCTCCAGGCCGCGGTGCTGGCCGACCGCGTCGCGCACCTGTGCGGCCGCGCCGACGAACTGATCGCCACCGTCCCGCCCGCCGCGGCGCTGAGCGGCTGGCTCCGCGCCTTCCTCGAACACGCGCGCAGCGACCACGGGCTCGGCGGCGCCGTGCTGTCCGAGCCGCCCGGCCTCGACTGCCACCAAACCATCCTGGACGCGGCGGAACGGGTGCTCGCACGCGCGCGGGAGGCCGGCGCGGCCCGTCCGGACGTCTCCGCGGCCGACACGGTCCAGCTCGTCGTCGGGGTCGCCCTCGCCACCGGGCACGGGCCCGACTCCGGCCAGGGCGAGCGCCTGCTCGGGCTCGTCCTGGACGCGCTGCGCCCCGGAGGGGCATCGGGGGCCGGACGCGGGTAGGACGCCCGGGTGGACTTCAGCAGTGCGGCCCGTGAGCTGTACGGGGTCGAACCCGGCGACTTCGTGGAGACGCGCACGCGGCTCGTCCGGCGGGCAAAGGACGAGGGGGACGCCGCGCTCGCCCGCCGGATCGGCGGGCTGCGGCGCCCCACCCTGAGCGCCTGGGCGGTCAACCTCCTGGCGCGCTCGGCCGCCGGTGATCTCGGACGCCTCCTGGACACCGGGGACGAGCTGCGCTCGGCGTGGGCCTCGGGCGGCGGCGGGCTCGGCGAGCTGGAGCAGCGCCGGGCACGGCTGATCGGCGGCCTGCTCCGGACGGTCGAGGGCCTGGCCGCCGAGGCCGGGCATCCCGTGCGCGATCAGGCGGTCCGGGAGGTCGAGGACACCCTCCAGGCGGCGACGGTGACGCCGACGTCGCCGCCGAGGTCCGCCCGCGCACCCTCTCCCGGCCGCGCAGCCACACCGGTTTCGTCCCGGCCGGGTTCCCCATGGCGCCCGGCGCCGGGGCGCGCGCACGAAACCGAAGCGGGAAGAGAAGGAGAAGAGAAAGGAAAAGGAACCCCGCGCGGAGAAGACGGACCGTGCGCGGGAGCGGGCCGAGGCACGGGCCGGGACGCTCCGGGAACGCGCCGCCGAGGCCGCGGACGAGCTGGCCGGACGCGAGGCGGACGCGGCGTCCGCGCGCGATGCGGCCGAGCGGGCGTCCGCCGAGGTCGGGCGGCTCCGGCAAGAGCTGGAGCGGGCGGTGGCCGACCGGGACGCGGCCGTCCGGAAGGCCGAGCGCGCCGAGCAGGCGAGGGACCGTGCGGACGAGACGGCGCGCCGGGCGCGGCGGAAGGCGGACGAGGCCGGACGCGACCCGCGCGGACGTTGAACGGTCAACCCCGCCGGAAATCGGATTTTCGGGATGAAGTAGCGTCTTCCCGAACGAGGTTCGAGAATCAGGGGGCGCGCGGTGACGGCATCGGTAGTGGAGCAGCCGACGGACTGGACCGAACCCGGCGTCCATCCGGTGGCGCCCGGGGTGCACCGGATCCCGCTGGAACTGCCCATCCCGTCGCTGCACTCGGTGAACGTGTACGTCATCGAGGACCCGGACGGGCTCGTCGTCGTCGACTCCGGTTTCGCGCTGCCCGACACGGCGAAGCGGCTGAAGAGCGCGCTGCGCACGCTCGGCCACGGGCTGGACGACGTGGCGCAGTTCCTCGTCACGCACGCCCACTGGGACCACTACTCGCAGGCCCTGGTGCTGCGCAAGGAGTTCGGGACGCGCGTGCGGATCGGCCGCGGCGAGCGCCCGTCCATCGAGGCGTTCGACCTGAACCGGGGCCCGCATTTCCGGCAGATCGGGCTGCTGCGCCGCTGCGGCGCGGACGCCCTCGCCGACGAGGTCGCCGGGCAGGAACGCCCCGAGCGCGACGAGGACTTCCCGTCGGTGGTGCCGGACGCCTGGCTGGACGACGGCGAGCGGGTCGCGCTGACCGGCCGCGGCCTCGACGTGTTCGCCACCCCCGGGCACACGCGCGGCCACATCGTGCTGCGCGACGCCGCCGCCGGGCTGCTGTTCGCCGGCGACCACATCCTGCCGCACATCTCCCCGTCGATCGGGCTGGAGGGCGAGCCGGAGCCCAAGCCGCTGCGCAGCTACCTGGAGTCGCTGCGGCTCGTCCGCGACATGCCCGACACCGTGCTGCTGCCCGCGCACGGGGCGGTGACGCAGAGCACCCACGCCCGGATCGACGAACTGCTGGAGCATCACGCGCAGCGGCTCGACGCGGCGGCCGCGCAGGTCCGCGCCGGGCACGCGACGGCGTTCGAGGTCGCGTCCGCCATCCCGTGGACGCGCCGCCGCAAGGCGCTGGCCGAACTGGACGCCTTCAGCCGGATGCTCGCCGTCCTGGAGATCGACGCGCACCTGGACGTGCTGGTCGACCAGGGCGTCCTGGACGTCCACGAGGAGGGCGGCGTCCGCCGCTACGCCGTCCGCGGCTGACGGGCCGGATCCCGGCCGAGGTGCGCCAGCAGCCGCTCGTGCGGCCCGGCGCCCGGCGGCACGGGCACCGGCGGCGCGAACAGCCCGGCGCGGGTGTCGGCGGTGACCAGCCCGGACGCCAGGTGCAGCAGCCGCGTCGGCGAGGGCGTGCGGGATCGGGCGGGGCCGCCCGGCCGCCCATGCCGCGTCCCAGCCGTGCACCGCGATCTCGATGGCGCCCGT
>NZ_MKJY01000597.1 GCF_001942465.1 Actinomadura sp. CNU-125 | reverse complement strand
GCGCCGGTCGCGGCGGCGGCCTGCCTGACGCTGGCCGTCGGCGGGCTCGCCGGGGGTCTGATCACCGCGGCGGGCGGGTCCGGGACGCCCGCCGCGCGCCCGCGACGTCCGCGCCCACACAGGTGATCACCGCCGAGCGGATCGCGGCGGCGAACGAGGAGACGGGCGTCCGCGGGTACGTGCTGCTGTTCGAGCGCAAATGGGGCACCGAGGTCGAAGTCCACCTGTCGGGACTGGAGCGGGGCGCCCGGTGCCACATGCAGGTGATCGCCCGGGACGGACGGCGCGACGCGATGGGCAGCTGGTACGTGCCGTACGACGACGGGTACGGCGAGTACCGCGGCTCGACGATGTTCCCGCGCGGCGAGCTGTCGACGTTCGAGATCGTCGGCCTCGACGGCAAGACCGTGCTGACGATCCCGATCTGACCGGCGATCGCCGGAAGACGCGGCCGTCCGGCGCGGTTGTACCGGACGGCGGCGATGGGAGGCACACGTGACGGACGCGACCGCGGGCACCGCGCCCGGCGGCGGGCTCGGCCCGGACGATCTGGGCGCCGACCTCGGGGAACGCGCGACGCTCGTCCAGTTCTCCAGCGCGTTCTGCGCGCCCTGCCGCGCCACCCGCCGCGTCCTGGGCGACGTCGCCCGGATGGTGGACGGCGTCGCGCACGTGGAGATCGACGCGGAGGCGAACCTGTCGCTCGTCCGCAGACTGGACGTCACCGCGACCCCCACCGTGCTCGTCCTGGACGCGGCCGGACGCGTGGTGCGGCGGGCCGCCGGGGCGCCCCGCAAGGCCGACGTCATCGCCGCTCTCGGCGCCGCCGTCCGGTAAGGAGACACTCCGGTGACCAGGACTAAGACGAATGTCACTGTCTCGCAACGCGAGACGGATGTGACACGGCGTGGATTGTCGGCTTACCATCGTGTCCGTGCGTGACCGAACAGAGCAGATGCTCACGAAGCGCCGCGCGGTCGATTTCTGCCGCGTGGCGCCTCGCTCTGTCGCATGGCCTGAGGCATTCGAGCCCGACCGTTCCGAGCACTTTCCTCTACTCAGCTCGTACGCACGCCTCTCCGCCTGGAGCACCCGATGCAGGTCGACCCGTGCAGGCCGCGCCCCGGCGCGTTTCTCCCGGAGTCCCTCGTCTTTTCCCGCTCCTTCCCGGCGGACACGGCCGGTCGCGCGACGGGGACCACCCGGCTCGGTATCGATGCCGCCGCCTGTGCGATGAATGAGCCCGCGCCCACGCCGCTTCCACGCGGCGGGGGCCGCGCCGAATATCCGCTGATCCGACTATTCACCGCGAAGTTTCGCTCCGACAGGGAGGTTCCCGCATGAGCCGCGCCGACGTTCTGGTGGACGCCAGCTGGGTCGAAGAGCACCTGGACGACCCCGGTCTCGTCCTGGTCGAGGTCGACGAGGACGTGTCCGCCTACGACAAGGGCCACATCCGTGGCGCCGTGAAGATCGACTGGAAGACCGAGCTGCAGGACCCGGTCCGCCGCGACTTCGTCGACAAGACCGGCTTCGAGGAGCTGCTCTCGTCCAAGGGCATCGCCAACGACGACCTGGTCATCCTGTACGGCGGCAACAACAACTGGTTCGCCGCCTACGCCTACTGGTACTTCAAGCTGTACGGCCACCAGAAGGTGCAGCTGCTCGACGGCGGCCGCAAGAAGTGGGAGCTGGACTCCCGCGAGCTGGTGACCGACGTCCCGTCCCGTCCGAAGACCGACTACAAGGCCCAGGACCAGGACCTGAAGATCCGCGCGTTCCGCGACGAGGTCGTCGACGCGATCGGCACGCAGAACCTCATCGACGTGCGGTCGCCCGACGAGTTCAGCGGCAAGCTGCTGGCCCCGGCGCACCTGCCGCAGGAGCAGGCGCAGCGGGCCGGGCACGTGCCGACCGCGCGCAGCATCCCGTGGTCGAAGGCGGCCAACGACGACGGCACGTTCAAGTCCGACGAGGAGCTCCGCGAGCTCTACACCGCGGCCGGCGTCGACCTGAGCAAGGACACCATCGCCTACTGCCGCATCGGCGAGCGCTCCTCGCACACCTGGTTCGCGCTGCGCGAGCTGCTGGGCCTGGAGAACGTCAAGAACTACGACGGCTCGTGGACCGAGTACGGCTCGCTCGTCGGCGTCCCCGTCGAGCTCGGCGACCCGAAGTAACCGTTCGTCCGCCGTCCGGCGGAACAGAGTTTTCCGTGCACGCGGAGATGGAGGAACAATGACTCAGGGCTGCGCAGCGCCCGCTCAGACGGCGCATCTGCCCGCGACCGTCGACCTGACCAACGAGGCCGTCATCCAGGGCACCGTCACGCGTGACGGCGCGCCCGTGTCCAGCGCCTACGCCCGCCTGCTCGACGCCACCGGCGAGTTCACCGCCGAGGTCGTCACCGGCGAGGAGGGCGTGTTCCGCTTCTTCGCCGCCGACGGCGACTGGACGGTCCGCGTCCTGGCCGCGGGCGGGGTGAGCGTCGACAACAGCGTCACCGCCAAGACCGGCGAGGTCGCCGCGCTCGAAGTCGCCATCTGACCACGGCGACGCGACGCGTCGACGGACCCCGTCGTCCCGCCCTCCGGGCGCGGACGGCGGGGTCCGTCCGTTTCGTGCGATTCGTTCGAGTTCGTACTGCTCCTCCCGGCTGTCGGCGGCGATCGGTACGATCGGCGCGATGCTCCGACTCTCACCCCGATCGCCCCTGACCCTCCCGTGGGCCGCGCTCAAGCTCGCGGGACGGTTCGCGCTGCCCCTCGCGCTGTGGTTCACCCTCGGGGAATTCCTGCGGTACGGGGCGATGTACGGCGGCTACCGGCTCGGCAAGATGGACGGCCTCGCCGCGACCGTCGCGCCCATGCTGACGATCGCGCTGCTCGTCGTCATCACGCTCACCACGACCGCGCTGATGATCCACTGCGTCCGCGAGGGCCTCGACGCCGTGCACGCCCGTTCGGCCGGCGGCGGCCTGACGTCCTGGGCCGTCGGCAACGACGACGAGTCGGCGCTCACCGCGATGGGCCGCGCCGCGCTCCCGTTCGTCATCTTCTACCTCGCGTGGGGGCAGCAGGGCGAGGACGCCCGCGAGTTCGCGGAGACGGCGGCGAGCCGCGGGTTCACCGACGGCGGCGTCCAGGGGCAGATCGAGGGCGTCGGCCTGCTGCTCTCCCTGGAAAAGCACGTGAAGCTCGCGATCGCCCTCACCGCCGCGTTCTTCGTGCTGAAGGTGCTCGTCGAATGGCTGCTGGAGGAGCGGCTGCCGCGCACCGTCGGCCCGCTCGCCGGCTTCCTGGAGATCAACTTCGCGCTGTTCGGCGTCTTCACCATCGACCAGCTCCGCGACAAGGGCGAGCAGGTGCCCACCGCCGGGCGTGGGACTGGTTCGGCCAGGTCGCCGGGCCCCTGCTGGACGTGTGGCCGCCGTTCAAGGAAGCCGTCCTCGGGGCGCTGATCTGGCTCGTCATCGCGGGCGTCATCCTCGGCCTCGACACCGGCGACGAACGGCTTGCCTCCGTCGGGCAGAGCCGCGCCGCCCGCCGGATCGCCGCCGCCGGGGCCATCGACCGCACCAACAGCCCCCGCGAGGTCCTCACCCGCGGCCTCCGCGAGATGCTGCTGCCCGCCTGGTTCGGGCTCCGGCTCGTCCGCCGGTCCGGGATGATGCCGTTCGCCACGTTCTGCCTGCTCTTCTCCGGGCTGCACGTCGGCGAGGAGGCCGCCCGCCGGCAGACCTACGAGCTGATCGGCGCCCACGACGTCGCGTGGTGGCTGCCGCGGATGCCGTTCGTCGGCTACGGCGCCGGGCTCGTCTTCGAGATCCTGCGCGTCTGCCTGCTCGCCGCCGCGTTCAACCTGATGGTCACGCGCGTCACGGCTCGAACCGCAGCGAAGGCAGTGGAGCCCCACCCTTCCGTTCCGTCTCCGGAGCACGCACCACCAGCGCCAGGGACTCCGCCTTGGCACGGGGCACCGTCCCCCGGACTGTGAGCGGGAACGCCTTCCCCGGCCGCACGTCCGTGGGCTTCTGCGCGTTCCCGCTCCACTCGCGGCCCTGCCCGTCGACGAACCGGTACGTCATGCCGTAGCCGCCGACCGTCTGCACGCTCTTCGCGTCCTGCGCCTTCACCGCGAGGACCACCTGCAACTGGACGACGTCCTGGCCCTCGGGCGCCCCGGGCTGCGTGCGGTCTCGCGCTTGTAGACGGTCCACCGGGCGCCGGACATCTCGCCGATCTTCCCGCGCGCGACGGACGACACCCGCACCGGGGGTTCGAGGCTCTCCGCGCGTCCGGACTCGTCGATCCAGTTCAGCCCGAGGAACGCGGGCAGCAGGACGGCCAGCGCGAACACCTCGACGACACGGCGGGTTTTCGGGCCGAGCCACGTCCGCCGCGGCTCTGCGGCCGTCGCCTCGTCGCCCCCGCCGGGCGCGCCGGTCGTGCCGTCCGTCCCGTCCGGGCGCGGGTGGTTTACGGGCTGCTGGGCGTAGGGGTACTGCGGTGGGGGCTGGAACTGCGGTTGCTGTTGCTGTTGCGGGTAGCCGTGCCCGTACGGCCCGGGCCCGGGCTGCTGCGGGTAGGACGGGGGCGGCGGCGGTTGCGGGGGACGTGCATGACGTCCGGACGGCTGCTGGTACGGATCCGGAGGTCGTTGCCCGCCCGTCGGCTGCTGCTGCCAACCCGTGGGCTGCTGCTGCGGATTCGCCGGACGCTGTTGCTCGTGCGTGTACCCGGGCGCGTACGGCTGCCCCCCTGTGCCGGTGCCCTGCCAGGGCGGCGGCTGCGGGGCGGGCTGCTGCGGCGGCGGGTACGGAGGCCCCGGTTGCGGCTGCCCGCCCGTGGGTCGCTGCGGCCACCCGTACCGTCCCGGCGGCGGCCGATCGGACGACGGCGGGGGCGGGGGGTGCGGATCGTTCATGTGCCCACCCGCAGTTCGTAGCGTTCGGGGGCTTTCCGGACGAGGTCGGCGGCGCGCGACCCGCTGAGGCCGAGGTCGACGTCGACGGCGGACGACAGCTGCGGCAGGAGCCCGCCGGTCCCCACCACCAGGTGCGCCCCGGCGAGACGGTTCTTCGGTACCTCGAAGACGAACGCGGCGTTCGTCCAGATCATCGGTTCCAGGACCGCCGGCGGGGGTTCCGCGGCGAGCGGCCGCTCGGTGGGCGCGAAGGTGGTGCCCGCCGGGGGTCGTCCAGGGCGGCGGACCGGAGCCTGCACGGGCTCGTCCCGGCTCGTGCCGCGCAGCCGCACGATGACGTAGACGCCGTCGGTGCCCACCGGGGGCTTGTCGTCCAGGATCGAGTCGGGCGCGAGCGAGCGCGCGACCACGACCTCCTCGACCCGCACGGTGAACGACGCCGAGGCGACGTCCGTGCCGATGTCGCCGCCCGACCGGATGGGGTCGAGCATCCGCGCCTCGACCTTCGGCTGGTACGCGTGCAGCCACATGGCCCCGGCGAGCAGGATCGTCCCGCCGATGCCCGCGCCGCCCTGCACGGCGAGCTTGCGCACGTTCACGGCGTCCCCGTCCCGACGGGCAGGGTGAAGCGCGCGGCCAGCGCGTCGCCTTCCTGCTGTATCCGCCACGCGTAGGTGTTGTCGGTGAACCCGTGGTCGTACTTCCACTCGCGCACGCCGAACGTGAACGTCTCGGGCGGCTGCGCCTGGCCGAGTTCCCACATCACGGACGCCTCCACGGGCAGTCCCGGCTGGACGGTGTAGGTCTCCGAGCCCGCGGCGACGCCCGTCACCTTGTCCGGTTCGACCCACTTTCCGGCTTTGGTGCGGGCGACGACGCCCTCCTGCAGCCCCGTGGAGCCGAGCCACGCCGTTTCCTTGCCCTTGTTGACCACGCGCATCCGGACGATCAGGAAGCGGTCGGAGCCCGTTTCCAGTCCGGCATCGGACACCCCGGCCCGCACGTCGTGCACCGTCACGGAGAACAGGCCCGCGTCGACGGCCTTCCCGGGCGACTTCACCGGCTGCTTCGGCTTCTCCTTCAACCCCCCGGTCACCCACAGCACGGCGGCCAGCACGACCACCGCGCACACGACGGCCGACACCCACACCACGCGGCGCCGCCGGCCGGTGGTGTTCTGGTGGGGGATGGGGGAGGCGTACTGCACCCGGCGATGGTAATACGCCCGTCCGTCAAAGATCTGCGCTCACTCCGCCCGGATACCGCCGGAGCGTCCGCGCCGCCGTCCGCGCGAGCGTCCGTGCCGCCGTCCCGGCCGATCGTTTAGAGTCTTTGCGGCCGACTCGCGAGAGTTCGGTGGCTTGTGTCCTCAGATGGTGCTGGACGGGGAGAGATGGCATGCGCGGAGCGGGGCTGACGGCGAAAGCGGGGGTCATTGCCGCGACCTCGGTCCTCGGGTTCGCGCCCGCCGCCGCGGCCGCACCCGTCGCGCGCCCGTCGCGGCACCCGCGCGGGGCGTTCGCGGCGCCGCTCGCACCGGAGTGCAACAAGCCCGCGGGGCAGCCCGCGTCGGCCATCACCGTCGAGCCGTGGCCGCAGCAGCGGCTCGACTTCGAGGAGGCGTGGCGGGTCACCCGCGGCAAGGGCGTGACGGTCGCCGTCGTCGACAGCGGCATCGAGGCGAACCATCCGCAGCTCAAGGGCAAGATCGGCAAGAGCCACGACGCGACCAAGACCACCGCCACGGACTGCTTCGGCCACGGCACCCAGGTCGCGGGCATCATCGCGGCCACCGACATGCGCAACCAGAACGTTCCGTTCCTGGGGGTGGCGCCGCAGGTCACGCTGCTCAACGCCAAGTTCACGACGGGGCAGAGCACCAACGACAACACGATGCTGCCCAAGTCCATCACCTGGGCGGCCGAGAACGGCGCGGACATCATCAACGTCTCGGTGGACGCCCCCGACAGCGCGGGCCTGCGCGCGGCCGTCAAGGCGGCGCAGGAACGCGACGTCCTGATCGTCGCCTCCGCCGGGAACGTCGCGAAGGACCAGCAGGGCAACGAGAGCGCCTCCTACCCGGCGAGCTACGAGGGCGTCCTGTCGGTCGCCGCCGTCGACCAGACCGGCAGCCTCTCGGAGTTCTCCAACAGCAAGACGCGCATCGACGTCTCGGCCCCCGGCCAGAACGTGATCTCCACCCTCGGCACCGGCTACGTCGGCGGCCTCCAGGGGACGAGCTTCGGCGCGCCGTACGCGGCCGGTGTCGCCGCGCTCGTCCGCGCCCGGTTCCCGAAGCTGACCTACCAGCAGGTGATCAACCGCATCCTGATCACCGCCGAGGGCGGCATCGGGGTCGGCAGCGGGCACGGCATGATCAGCCCGCTGCAGGCCGTCACCGCGGAGCTGGACCCGAACGCGCAACCGTCCGAGGAGAGGGCGGTGAACAACGACACCGGGGTCATCGACATCGCCCGGCCGGAACCGGTCGACCACCGGTCCCGGGCCATCGGCCTCGCCGTCGCGGGCGGCGCGGTCGTCCTCGCGCTGCTGGTCGCCTTCTTCGGCGCCGTCGGACCGAAGGGCCGCAAGCGCGGCTGGAAGCCCGGACGCGCGACCGTCCCCACCGGCGACCGCGACTGACGGCCGCCGAACGGCCCCCGGAACGGGGAGAGCCCCGGCCCTCCCGGGCCGGGGCTCTCGTTACTCGCGCAACGCCGACCGCGGCTTACTGCTGCTGCTCGCCGACGAAGGCCGTCTGGATCAGCCGCTTCCCGGCCCGCCGGTCGGAGTGGGTGCCGCGGCCGGGGGCCAGCGGCGACGGGCGGACGTCGAACAGGTTCCCCTCGTCCTTGTTGCCGGACATGATCAGCGCCGGGCTGGCCATGTCCTTGAGCCGCTGCAGGACCGGGTCGAACATGGCGCGGCCCGCACCGCCCATCGTCCGGGCGAGGATGACGTGCATGCCGATGTCGCGGGCCTGCGGGAGGAGCTCGGCGAGCTGCGCCAGCGGGTTCCCCGACGGGGTGGCGACCAGGTCGTAGTCGTCCACGATCAGGAACAGCTCCGACCCGCTCCACCACGACCGGTTCCGCAGCTGCTCGGGCGTCAGGTCCGACGGAGGCAGCCGGTTGACCAGCGCCCCGTGGGTGTCCTTCATCAGCCCGGCCGCCGCCGTCGACGACGCCGCGTACCCGATGACGTGCTCGCTCTCCGCGGAGTCCAGCAGCGCGCGCCGGTAGTCGAGCATGATGATGCGGGCCTCGGCGGTCGTGTACCGCTCCTTGACGGCGTCCACGATCACCCGCAGCAGGTTCGACTTGCCGCACTCGTTGTCGCCGAGGACGACGAAGTGCGGGTCGTTCTCGAAGTCCAGCAGGACGGGCGACAGCGTGTCCTCGTCGATGCCGATCGGGACGCGCTTGCCGGTCTCGCCCACCGCGGGCAGCGAGCGCATCGGCAGCACGTCCGGCAGCATCCGGACCTCGGGCGCGCCCGGCCGGCCGGCCCAGCCCGCCTGCACCGTCTGCACCAGGTGCCGGACGCCGTCGGACACGTCGTCCGCCGTGGTGCGGCCGTCGACGCGCGGGAGCGCGCTGAGGAAGTGCAGCCCCTCGCGGGTCAGGCCGCGGCCCGGCCGTCCCTCGGGGACGTTCGCGGCCTTCTTCCGGTCCATCTCGGACTCGTACGGGTCGCCCAGCTTCAGCTCCAGCCGGGTCTGGAACAGGTCGCGGATCGTCAGGCGGAACTCCGACCACTTGTTGGTGGCCGCCATGATGTGGATGCCGTAACCGAGACCGCGCGCGGCGAGGTCGGTGATCGTGGCCTCCAGGGCCTCGAACTCCTGCCGGACGGTCAGCCAGTTGTCCACGACGAGGAACACGTCGCCGAACCCGTCCCCGGGAACCTGGCCCTCGGCCCGCAGCCGCCGGTACGCGGCGATCGAGTCGATGCCGCGCTCGGTGAAGTACCGCTCCCGCGACTCCAGCAGCGACGCCACCTCGGCGACCGTCCGCCGGACGCGGTCGGGGTCGAGCCGGCTCGCGACGCCGCCGACGTGCGGCAGGTCGGCGAGCGCGGCCAGGCCGCCGCCGCCGAAGTCCAGGCAGTAGAACTGCACCTCCTGCGGCGTGTGCATCAGCGACAGCGAGGTGATCAGCGTCCGCAGCACCGTCGACTTGCCCGCCTGCGGGTTGCCCGCCACGCCGACGTGGCCCGCGGCGCCCGACAGGTCCAGCCACATCGGGTCCCGGCGCTGGTCGAACGGCTTGTCGACGATCCCCGCGAACGCGTGCAGCCGCCCGCGCCCGTCCCAGTTCGTCGTCGTGAAGCCGAGGTCGGGCGTCTGCGCGAGGTTCGGCAGGACCTGGTCGAGCGAGCTCGGGGCCTCCAGCGGCGGCAGCCAGATCTGGTGCGGCGGCGGGCCGTTCCCGGCGAGCTGCCGCACGACGAGGTCGAACAGGCTGATCTGCGGCCCCTCGTCCTCCTGCGACCGCTGCTGCTGCTGCGGCTGCTCCTGCATCCGCGGCTGCATGTAGGCGGGGGTGAACGGGACGATCTGGGCGAGCTGCCGCGGCCCGCTCTGCGACTGCGGCTCCGCCGCGTCTTCCGGCCGGTAGGGCCCGGACACGTACGCCGCCCGGAACCGCGTCATCGACTCGGTGCCGATCTTCAGGTAGCCGTTACCGGGCGCCTGCGGCAGCTCGTACGCGTCCGGCACGCCGAGGACGACCCGCGACTCCATCGCCGAGAACGTCCGCAGGCCGATCCGGTAGGACAGGTGGGTGTCCAGGCCGCGCAGCTTGCCCTCCTCCAGCCGCTGCGACGCGAGCAGCAGGTGCACGCCCAGCGAACGGCCCAGCCGTCCGATCATCACGAACAGCTCGGCGAAGTCGGGCTTGGCGGACAGCAGCTCGGAGAACTCGTCCAGGACGACGAACAGCGTCGGCATCGGCCGCAGCGCGGCGCCCTGCTCGCGGGCCTTCTCGTAGTCGCGCAGCGAGGCGTAGTTGCCCGCGGCCCGCAGCCACTCCTGGCGCCGCACCATCTCGCCGTGCAGCGCGTCGTACATCCGGTCGACGAGCGGCAGCTCGTCCTCCAGGTTGGTGATGACGGCCGACACGTGCTGCAGGCCGTCCATGCCGAGGAACGTCGCGCCGCCCTTGAAGTCGACGAGGACGAAGTTGAGCACCTCGGACGAGTGCGTCATCGCCAGGCCCAGCACCAGGGTGCGCAGCAGCTCCGACTTACCGGAACCGGTCGCGCCGATGCACAGCCCGTGCGGGCCGTAGCCGCCCTGGGCGGCCTCCTTGATGTCCAGCTCGATCGGGTTGCCGTCGCCGTCCATCCCGATCGGCACCCGCAGCCGGTTGCGCGGCGCCCGCGGCTGCCACGCGACCCGCGGGTCGATCCGGGCCGGGTCGGGGGTGCCCAGCAGGGTGGTGAGCGTCGTCGCCGCCGACAGCGCGTCCATCTCCGGACCGGACGCCGCGCTGGCCCGCAGCGGCGCGAGCTGCCGCGCCAGGCCGTCCGCCTGCACGTAGCTGAGGTGGTCCGGACGGCCGAGCGAGTTCGGGACGTCCTTGCCGGTGCGGTCGCGGCGCAGCATCGCCATCCGGTCGGGCGCGACCCGCAGCCGCAGCATCGTGCTGTCGGCCGTCGGGGCGACGTGCCCGGTCAGGTCGATGACGCAGACGCCCTCGATGCCGTCCGCGCCGATCTGCGAGTCCGGCGTCACCGCGCCGCCGTCGACGATCACCACGTGGTAGGGCAGGTCGTTCTGCGACAGCCCCGGGGTGAACCGCGCCCGGTCCTTCACCTCGTTGCCGAACATCCGCTCCAGCTCGCTGAGGCTGCCCGCCATCAGCCGGACGGGCCCCGCCGCGTCCGTGACCGTCGGGTGCATCGAGTGCGGCAGCCACTTGACCCAGTCCCAGTACGGCATCGCGTCCTGCGAGGCGCACACGCTCACGCGCATGTCGTCCGGCGAGTGGAACGCGGCGAGCTGCGCGACGAGCGAGCGGACCATCCCGCGGACCGCCTCCGGCTCGCCCGCGGGGAGGATGCGGGAGAACGACGGCAGCGACACCGCGACGGGAAGGTTCGGCACCGTCGAATGCGCCCGGACGAAACGGCGCAGCGCGCCGGACGTCATCGGCTCCAGGTCCTCGACCGGCTTGGTCTCCGGCGGGATGATCTGGACGGCGAGCTTCTGCGGGCCCGCGCCGATCCGCACGTTCCCGAAGTCGGGGTCGGACGGCCGCCGCTCCCAGATCCGGGCGCTCATCACCAGCGACCACAGGGAGTCGGGCGGCGGGCTGTTCCACTCCAGCGACTCGCGCTGCTGCTCGGCCGCCCGCCGCACCTTGCGGCGCGCCTGGCTCAGGTACCGGAAGTAGTCGCGGCGCGCCCCGTTCAGCTTGAACTTCCGCTCACCGCCGCCCCGGGTGAGCTGGCCGATCATCATCCCGCCCATGGCGAGGGCCATGCCGCCGCTGCTGATCATCATCATGGGGCCGCGGCTGCCGCCGCCCAGGAACATCAGGCCCATCATCAGCGGCATGACGGCCATCGGCAGATACATCAGGACGTTCTGCAGTCCGCCGCTCTGCGTCTCGGGGAGTTCGGGCGGCGACTCCAGGAGCAGTTCCCCCTTGGGCGCCTGCGGGGGGTTTCTGCGCTCCTTGCGCCTGACGAGGACGGTGCTCACCTGGGCGTTCCTCCGGGAGCTCGCTTATCGGGCGGTCGCGATGCAGGGGGACGACCGACCCGCGGGGCAACTGGTCGAAAGGGTTGATTTAGCGTAAGCCGACGTCACATCCTAAGCTGCGCGTCGATCGGAACCGGTCTGCGGGCCGACACGGAGGACGGGAGCTTCGGTGAATTCCCCCGCCACATTCGAACTATGCAGAGTGACCATCGTCGCCCCACGGCGGCGCATCGACGTCTCCTTGCCGGCCGACGTGCCGCTCGCCCACATGCTCCCCACTCTGCTGCGCGCCGCCGGTGAGGACATGGCCGACGCCGGTCTCGCCCACTCCGGCTGGGTGCTGCAACGCCTGGACGACAGTCCCTTCGACCAGGCGCAGACGATGGGGGCGCTCGGTGTGCGCGACGGGGAGATCCTCTACTTCCGTCCCCGCATGGCGCAGCTCCCCGAACTGTCCTTCGACGACGTCGCCGACGTCATCGCCAGCGGCATCCGGGAACGTTCGGACCGCTGGCGCCCCACCACGACGCGTTCCTTCGGCCTCGGCGCCGCCGGGATCGCGCTCCTCGTCGGCGCGATCGTCATCGCGCTGTCCGGACCGTCCTGGCTCATTCCGGCCATCGCCGCCGGGCTGATCACGATCGTGCTGCTCGCCGCCGCGACCGTCCTGTCGAGGGCGGTCGCCGACTCGGGCGCGGGCGTGATCCTCGGGTACGCGACCCTGCCCTACGCGTTCCTGGCCGGGCTGTTCGCGCCCGCCCGCGACGACGTCGCGCTCACCGACCTCGGCGCGCCGCACCTGCTGGCCGCGTTCGGGGTGACGGCGCTCGCCGCGGTCATCGCCGCGTTCGCCATCTCCGACGGCCTGCCGGTCTTCCTCGGCCTGGGCTTCGCCTCGATCGTGGGCACGATCGGCGCCACCGTCGGCTTCTTCTTCGACCTGCCGGCCGCCGGCATCGCGGCGGTCGCCGCGACCATCGTGATGTTCTTCATCGCGGCCGTCCCGTCGCTGTCGTTCAAGTTCGCCCGGATGCCGCTGCCGCCCGTCCCGAGCAGCTCCGAGGACCTGCGCAACGACACCGAGACGGTCGACGGCCGCCAGGTGCTGGCCCGCACCGCCGCGGCCGACCGGTTCTCGACGGGCCTCATCGCCGCGATCTCGGTCGTCGCCGCGGGCGCGATGCTGTTCCTCTTCGGGTTCGGCGGCTGGGCCGGACCCACCACGACCGCCGCCATGTCGGTGTCGCTGCTGCTGCGGGCGCGCGTCTTCCGCGGCGTCGCGCAGCGCGCGTGGATGCTCGTCGTGGGCCTGTTCGGCCTGCTGCTGACGACGGTCGGGATGGCGGCGCACGGCGGCCAGATCCTGGCGCTGGCCGCGGCGCTCGGCCCGCTGCTGGTCATCACCGGCATCGTCGTCGCCGTCACCCTCTGGCTGCCGAACAACCGGCTCACCCCGGTGTGGGGCCGCTGGGGCGACATCTTCGACATGCTCATCATGATCTCGCTGATCCCGCTGTCGCTCGCCGTCCTGGACGTCTACTCCCGCGTGCGCGGGCTGGGCGGGTGACCCGCTGATGCAGAGCAGGCGAGATCTCTACCAGGCGCACCGCCTGATGACGCAGCGGGTCGGCTCGCCCTTCTGCAGGGCGAACCCGACGTCGCCGAGTCGCCGCTGCGGCGGGTGTCGGTCGGCGCGTTCGCCGGGTTCATGGTCGCGCTGCTCATCGTCGCCATCTTCGGCATCTGGGGCATCCTGTCCCCGGGCGGCGCCAAGGGCCTCGACGAGCCGGGGAAGCTCATCATCGAGGAAGAGACCGGCACCAAGTACATCTACGACGCCAACACGAAGAAGATGCTCCCGGTCGCGAACTACGCGTCCGCGCTGCTCGCGCTCAGCTCCGACAAGATCGACCGGCGCAGCGTGTCGCGCAAGTCGCTGGACGAGTTCGCCCGCGGCCCCATGATCGGCATCCCGGGGGCGCCCGACTCGCTGCCCGACGCCGAACAGCTCGTCCGCGGCCCGTGGTCGGTGTGCGTCCGGGAGGCGACGGCGCCAACGGCGTCAAGCGGCAGTACAGCGCCCTCGCCGCCGGGCACAAGGTCGGCGGCCGCAAGCTCGGCGCCGACGAGGCCGTCGTCGTGCGCACCGCGGGCGGCAACTGGGTGGTCTGGCAGGACCACCGCATGCAGCTGACCGTCCCGGCGAACCAGATCACGGTGCTGACCGGCGGCCCGCAGGCCGTCGAGGTCCCGTCCACCTGGCTGAACGCGATCCCCGCCGCGGGCCGGTTCGGCCCGCCGAACGTCCCGCAGCGCGGCAAGGAAGTGGCCGGGACCGGCGGCGGCAAGGCGCGCGTCGGCCAGGTCTTCAAGGCCGAGACCGGCGCCCGGACGCTCTGGTACGTCATGCTCGCCGACGGCTTCGCGCAGATCAACGGGACGCAGGCGCAGCTGCTCCTCCTCGACGCCGGCTCCAAGGCCGCCTACCCCACCGAAGAGGTGCGCGCGCTCCCGACCGACGCCCCGACCGCGCAGCAGAACGCGTCCCAGACCCGGCTGATGGACGACAACCTTCCCCCGGCGCTGCCGAAGTTCATCAACTGGGACCCCACGAGCCCGCTGTGCTCGGTGTTCCCGACGGGTTCCGCGACCGCCCACCTGACGGTCGGCGGCTCGCTGCCCGCGCCGTCCGTCACCGCGCTCGGCGCGGGGACCGTCGGCGCGGCGGGGACGGTCGACCAGATGGTCCTGCCCCCGGGCGGTGCCGCGCTGATGAGCCTCGTGCCGACCGGCGGGCAGACCAGCGGCTCCAACTCGCTCTCCCTGGTCAGCGACCAGGGCGTCCGGTACGCGCTTCCGTCCGCAGAGGTGGCGAAGGTGCTCGGCTACGACTCGAAGAAGGCCGCGCCCGTCCCGTCCAGCGTCATTCACCTCATCCCGCAAGGTCCGGCGCTCGACCCCAAGCTGGCGCGGAAACCCGTATCGACAGGTTGAACAGGACCTGACACCCTGATGTGGTACAAGTCACAGCGAATCCGGCCGGAGGTACAGAACCGGACGATCACCTAATGCGTCGACATCAATGAACGAGACGCCTATGATCGCTGTCATTTCGTGTCCCAGGAGTGCTCCCCGGACGGCCCGCCGAGCAGGGTCCCCCAATCACACCTGTGACGCGTCGAGTAGAACTTCGCAACGGAGGTGACACTGTGGGTGGACAGTCCGCAGTCGACAGAAGCGCAATGCAGGCCGCCGCAACGCGGATCGAGGACTCCGCGGGCATCGTCAAGGGCCTGCAGAGTCAGCTGGAGGGCCACAAGGGCTCCCTCATGTCCGGGTGGGCCGGCAACGCGTCGGTGTCGTTCGACCGGGTCTTCAACGAGTTCCAGACCGAGATGAACAAGGTGCGGACGGCCCTCGAAGGCATGCACGAGAAGCTCGTCCAGACGAAGATCACCTACGAGTCGACCGAGCAGGAGCAGGACGACGCGGTCAACAAGATCAACGCCCTGCTGAACGGCGGCACCTGATCTTCACGCTTCCTCCATCCCCCCGACTGTGAAGGACTCGCAACATGGGTGACAGCTACACCAAGGCAAATTTCGGCACGATGCAGCAGGCGCAGGCCGACTTCTCCCTGGCCTACCGCGCGCTGGTCGACGAACTCAACGACCTCGAGAGCAACCTCGAGAAGAACCTCTCCCAGTGGGAGGGTTCCGCGGTCCAGGCGTACTGGGACGCCAAGCGCCAGTGGGACGCCGCCGCCAACCACATCGGCCAGGTCCTCAACCAGCTCGGCACCGTCATCGGCGACGCCCACTCGAACTACAGCAACGCCGAGCGCATGAACCAGGGCATCTGGGGCTGACCGAACTTTTCCTCCGTCCATGTTGTGCGGGCCACCGCCGTGAGCCCGTGCAGCATGGACGTTTGGGGTCCGACGGCCATTCGGCGGGAGGGTGGCAATGACCGAATACACGATGACGGACCAGCAGCTCGCGAGCATCGAGCACACCTATACCACCGGGTATGGGAGCTACGTCCAGGTCCACACTCAGCAAGGCCTCACTCGTGAAGAGTGGAACGACCTTTCCGACTACCAGCAGCGGAACTACTACTACGACTACGGTCCCGGGGTCAACGCCGGCCAGCCCGACGATCCGTCGAACGCGCTGCCCCGGAGCAACCAGCCCGACCGCAGCGAGTGGAAGGTCGAGGCGAAAGACGGCTACGACGCAATTATCAGGAACTGCGCAAGATAGCCAATGACATGCAGTACCTGATGGACGGCTGGAAGAGCAAACTGACGAAGGTCAGCTCGACCAGCATCACGAGCGTGGACCTGGGAAGCGTCCAGGGCTCGGAGACCTTCGCGGAACTCGCGAGTCAGACGAGAATGGGCTTCGGCGAGTACATCACCGCCATCCAGACGGCCTACACCGGCGTGATCGAGAAGCTCAAGGCCACGGCGGACCGCTATGACGACGCGGAAGGCACGACCGGCGGCCAGGTCAACGGTGTGGACCCGAGCGGCACCCCGAATTTGACCTGAGCGTGATCTGGAGAGGAGAAGCCGATGGGTGAGAACTCCGAGCAGTTTCCCATCAGGGACGGCAAGACATTCCCGTCGCAAGACTTCAGCGGGATGAGCTTCGACGATGTCAAGAACAAGCTGTCGAGCATTCGCCCCGAGGCGGTCGGTGACGCCTCGACGGCGTACAAGGACGCAGCGGACATCCTCGCGCAAATGACGGAGAAGCTGCGTACGGAGTTCGCCGAGCGGATCAAGAACAACTGGCAGGGAGAGAGCGCACAGAAGGCGCTCGATCAGCTGGGTCAGATCTACACGACCGCCGGCACCCTCTCCGACAAGAGCCACAACACCGCCTCGACCTATAACTGGTACAAGGTCAGCATCCTGGACTGGTACAAGAACGCCGCCCAGGACATGGAAGACGGCTACATCCACACGGACGGCGACGACGAGAACGCCCGCAAGTTCATCGCCAAGTTCAGCCGCCGTATGGGTGAGGCGTACGACGCCCACCCCAACAACATCGAGAAGGACCTGCCCCGGGAGTACGGCGGCCTTAACGACAACCCCACCATGCCCAATTACCCCGGGGGCAACCCTGGCGGGCCCGGGGGCATGCCTGGTGGCGGTGGGAGCATCCCCGGTGGTGCGCCCGGCGGTATGCCCGGCGGTGGTATGCCGGGTGGCGCGCCCGGTGGCATGCCGGGGGGCGGTGGCGGAAGTTTCGCCGGCGAGAACCCGTTCAGCCCGCCCAGCAACAACGGTCCCCACCTGCAGCCCGGCGAGGTGACGCCCGGTGGTTCGTGGGGGGCGGGGTCCGGCCCCGGCGGTCTCGGATCCGGATCCGGGGGCCTCGGCGGAAGCCCGTGGAGCGGAGGAAGCGGGGCACCGACCTGTCCAGCTTCCCGGGCGGAGGCGGCGGAGGCGGCGGCCTGCCCGGTGGCGGCGGTGGCGGTCTCCCGGGCGGAGGCGGCGGCGGCCTCCCGGGCGGCGGCGGTGGGAGCATGCCCGGTGGCGCGCCCGGCGCGTTCGGCGGAGTCGGCGCGGGCGGAATCGGCCCGGGCGCCGGTGCCGCGGCATGGGGAGCCGCAGGTCGTTGCCGGTGGCGCCGCGGGCGGACGTCCCATGGGCATGCCGATGGCACCAGGCGGCGGCCAGGGCGGTCAGGGCGACCAGGAGCGCGAGCGTGAGACCTGGCTCACCGAGGACGAGGACGTCTGGGGGGCCGACGACGACACGGCTCCGCCGGTCATCGGCTGACCTCGCGGATTGGCGGCCGTGGGCGGACGGGGCTTAGGCTTCGGCCGCCCACGGTTTCTTGAGCGGTAGGGAGTGTCGGTCTATGCGATGGTCGCTTCGGGCAGCGGCGGCGATGTCGGCGGTGGGAATGGCGTTGGCTCCGGCCGTCCCCGCGCATGCCACCCCCGGACCCGGTCCGAACCAGTGGTGGTTCGATTCCTGGTCGATCGAGAAGGAGGTTTGGCCTCTGACCAAGGGCAATGGCGTGACAGTTGCCGTCATCGACACTGGAGTCAACGCCAGCCTCCCCGACCTTCGCAGCGCGGTTCTCCCTGGTATCAACTTCAAAGGCGGCGGCGGCGATGGTCGGAAAGACACCGACCAGCACAATGATGGCCATGGCACGGCCATGGCCAGTCTGATCGCTTCTCGGGGAACTTCTAGCGGCTTTGTCGGCATCGCGCCTGAATCTAAAATTCTGCCGATTGCCTCTTCGGTATCCGGCAAACAGACCGGCGAGTCGGTTCGTTACGCAGTGGATCATGGCGCGAATGTTGTCAACATCTCCCAGGGAAGTGAGAACGCCGAAAGTTATCCGAACTTCTGTCCTCCTGAACTGCTTGATGCGATCAAATATGCCGCCCAGAAAGACGTGGTGATCGTCGCGGGGGCTGGTAACTCGGGGGACTTCTACAACAAGCCGGCCTATCCGGCCTCCTGCCCCGGCGTCGTGGCCGTCGGCGCACTGGCACGGGACGGCAAGCCCTGGGAGCACACGCAGGAGCAGAACTACATAACGGTCGGTGCTCCCGGAGCCGGTGTCGGCGCCATCGGCAAGACCGGTCACGTCTTCTCGTCCGGCGCGGGAACGAGTCAGGCTTCGGCGCTGACCTCCGGGGCCATCGCGCTCATGCGGAGCCACTTCCCGAAGATGCCCGCGCGGGAGATCGTGCAGCGCCTCACCAATACCGCGAAGGACTTCGGTCCTCCCGGCAAGGACAATCTCGTCGGGTACGGCGTGATCAGCATTCCGCGTGCTCTGAAGCAGGACGTGGCCAAGGACGCCCCGAACCCGGTCTATGAGCGGCTGGACAAGGTCATGGCCGCGGGCGGTGGCGAGAAGGAGAAGGGCGCCGCCGCGCCCGCAGGTGCGGAGTCCGAGAGCGACGAAGGCTCCGGCATGCTCCTGCCGCTCGCCGTGGGCGGCATCGTGGTGCTGCTGGTCGTCGTCGTGGTCTGCTTGCTCATGTTGCGGCGTCGCGGGAAGAAGACGTCCGGCACGCCTCCGATGCCGATGATGCAGCCGCCCGGCGGAGGGCCTCAGCAGTCGCCGTACCAGCAGTCCTTCCAGCCTCCGGCTCAGCAGCAGCCACCGGTTCAGCAGCAGCCCTCGCAGCCTCCGCCCGGTCCGTCCAATCCGTCGGGATCCACGGGACCGTTCAGTCCGCCTCCCGGGAACTGACGAGCGTGGTCGCGAGTCGTCGACTGACCCGGCCCACGTTCGTCCTTTCCTCCGTGCGGTCGGGATCGACCCTCCTGCGTGCGATCTTGAACGGGCATTCGCAGCTCCATGCCCCGCACGAGACTCACCTCGGGGACATCGCGGTCGAGTTCAAGTCCCGGCAGGTCGCACGGTCGATGGACGTGTTCGGCCACACCGGGCGCGAATTGCGATTCCTGCTCTGGGACGCGCTGTTGTCGGAGATCGTCGAACGCAGCGGGAAGCCGTACCTGGTGAACAAGTCGCCGAACGACCTGTTCATCCGTGACGAGATCGTCGAATGCTGGCCGGACGCCAGGTTCGTCTTCCTGCTGCGGCATCCGGGCGCGCTCCTGCGGTCATGGCGTGTCGCGCGCCCCTACTACGACGAGGAACAGCGAATCGACGACATCGTCCGGTACACGGACGCGCTGGAGGAGGCGCGGCGCGAACTCCCCGGTTTGACGGTGCGCTACGAGGAACTGACGCGGGAGCCCGCGGCCGTGGTCAAAGGAATCTGCGATTTCCTGGACGTGCCGTGGGAGGAGAACATGCTCGACTACGGCAGGTCGGGTACCGAGTCCTTTGAACCCGGGTTGGGCGACTGGATGGAGAAGATTCGATCCGGGGTAATCCAGCCAGCCGTCGACGTGACGCGGCAGGTTCCGGAGCAGCTCAAGCCCATTTGCGCAGCCTGGGGCTATCCGGCCTGAAGGCTCAGGGGCTCGGAGAGCGTTACTCGCCGTCGCCGAGGCAGTCGGTGCAGGACGTGAACGCGGTTGCGGTGTCCCGGGCCAGTGCGACCGCTCCCGCCCGGGCCGTCTCCTCGTCGAGCGGCGAGGACTCGCCGAGGTCCGGTGAGCCGTCGGCGTCCAGCGGGAAGGTGGAACCGCGATAGTCGACGGTGACGACCACGTTCCGAAGCCGGACGGTGGCCGTGACCGTGCCGGTGTTCCCGAGGCCGCTCTTCAGGGTTCGGTGGTGGGTGAAGGCGTGGTCGCCGAGTCCCGCCACGACGTTGGGCGCCTCGGCGTGGAGCGACCCCATGGAACTGTCGTCCGTGCCCGCCATCGATTTGGCGCCGCTCCACTCGGTGTCGTACTCGCTCGTGGCGGCGGCGATCCCGTCTCCCCGCCGTGCATCCGAGCGGAGACCCGCAGCCTGCGCGACGTGACGGTCTCGGCCCCGTCCCGCGTCACCGGCTCCGACCACTCGCACGTCGTGTACAGGGTCCCCGGTGCGGTCTTCTCGGTCGAGGGCTCGGCGGCCGTGGCGGCGTTCGGCATGTACTTCCCGAAGGCTCCATCGGTGATCGAGGTGCACAGTTCCGGGAACGACGCGTACTGTTCCTGCGCGGGGGATTCTTCGCCGGACGTCGCGATCAGGACCGTCGCTGCGGTGGCGGCGAGGACGGCGGCCAGTCCGCCGGACAGCCACCAGAGGCGCCTTCGTGGGGCGCTCGGACGTTCCGTGACGTCGGGCACCGCTTCCGGGGCGACGGGCTCCTGTGGAGCGTCGGCCGAACGTTCGGAACCGTCCAGTTCCTGATCCGGGGCCACGAATTGCGGACGAGAATCCTCGGACAACCAACGCCCCCAACCGCCTGTGCCGTTCTGTGCAACGCCGAAAGATTAACACCGCGTCGGCCGAGGCCGTCGCGGCCGTCTGAGAGAGTGTCGTTCGTGGAGATTTTCGTGGTCGTCGTCGGTGCCGCGCTCGTCCTTCTCGCGGTCGTGGCGCTGGGAATCTGCGTGCGCCGTTCCCGAGGTGGAGACGCGTGGGACGGCATGCAGTTCGCCGCCGTGGGCAATGCCGGGATCGGTGTTTTCCTCCTGGCCTACGGATTGCCTTGGAACGGCACGCTGGCGACGATCGTCACCACGGTCGCCGCGGTCATCGGTTTCACCGGCGGGATGATCTTGAGCGTCTATTTCGTTCGGTCGAGGAGAAATGCCGTCAAGTGATCCGCCGGCCTTTCTGCCGCGGGGTTACCTGAACGAGGGCGGGGGGACGAGCAGGCGGTGCAGGCGGAGCGTCTGCTTGCCGCGCTCGCGCTCGTCCGGGCCGAGCGGAGGGAGCCGGAAACCGTTGTCGCGGATGTGCCGGAGCAGGTCGGGCTCGGGCGCGATGCCGTGGTGTTCGAGGTGGTACGCGGTGCCGCCGCGCCAAACCCACGTGCCGTCGGTGACGTAGTCGTCGGGGACCTGCGCGGGCCGGGCGGGGTCGAAGCCGTCCTTGAAGAACTGGCCGCTGTCGTAGACGGCCTGGCCCCCGCGCAGGTAGTTCAGCACCGCGTCGCGCTCCTGCGGGTCCAGGGCGGGGCGGGCGGCGAGCTCGGGGTCGCCGGGGATCGGGTTCTCGGCGAGGCGGAGCGACTGCCCGTAGACGGACGCGTAGCGCCGAAGCTCGTCGAGGCTCGCGGATTCCTGCGCGCGCGCGTCCGGACGGACGTGTCCGGCGGTGGGGTCCGCGGGGAACGCGCGGCAGCGTTCGAGGGCGTCGAGCGCCGGGACGCCTTCGGCGTGCAGGTCGCGGAGGCGCAGGACCCAGGGGCTCGCGGCCGCGCGCCGACGGCGGCGGCGTCGTCACGGGGGAGGAACCGGGCGGCGTCGTCCTGGACGGCGGCCCACAGGTAGCCGAGGACGAGCCCGTCGTCGCGGACGACCGGCAGGTGCCGGACCGGCCCGTCCGTGGTGAGGCCGTAGGTGGCGGGCACCTGGAGGCTCAGCGGCCCCCAGCCCTTCGAGCGGTCCAGGGGCGTGCCGTCGGGGAGTTCCCCGTAGAGGATCGAATCGCCGGGGGACGGCTGGTAGTCGGGGTCCTGGATCTTGCGAAGTTCGTCGTAGTTCGCGGCGGTCCGCTCGGTCGCGTCCGCGGGGATGCCGCCGCCGACCGGGTCGTCGGGCCGTCCGACCCACTGCCGGACCGCGTCGCGGGAGGGCAGTTTCTTCCAGCTCGCCTCCTGGAGGCGCTGCGACCAGAACACCGAGAGCTCGACGGCGCCCTCGAACGACTCCCCTCGACGCAGGAAGCCCGCGGAACGGTCGTCCGTCCCGGCCCACAGGTAACCGACGTGGTCGCCGTTCAGCATCACGTGGAAGTAGACGAGCGGATCGCGGGTCACCGGACGGTACGGGCCGCTCTCGTACGGATCGCGGAACGGGGCCGGTGCGGGGCCGCCCGGGAAAGGGCCGCCCTGGCCGCCGGGGGGAGGAACGTTGCTCATCAAAACCTCCTCAGGATCCGGTGATCGTGGAGACGGCGGCGGAACGGGCGTTCTCCGGCACCTCGGGCACCTGGAAGCCGCTCGCGCGGATGTGGTCGGCCAGGGCGGGCTCCGGCGGGACGCCGTGCGCGCGCAGGTAGTAGCCGACGGCGCCGGGCCAGATCCACGTGCCGTCGGTGTGGTACGTCAGCGGGACGTCCTTCGCCCGGCCGGGGTCGAGGAGATCGTTGTCGAAGCCGCGGGCGGCGAGCACGATGGGGGCCCTGGTCAGGTAGTTCAGCATCGCGTCCCGTTCACCGGCCGGCACCTCGGGACGCCGCACCTGGGGACGTCCGTCCGGTGCGGTGCCGTCGAACGGCTTCGCGATGGGCATCTCCCGCGCGGGGCGTTCGCCCAGCCACTCGGGAGTGTGCTCGGGGGCGCGGGGGAAACGCGCCAGTTCGTCCTGGAACGCCCGGGGCGGCGGGGGCGTCAGCCAGCGCGGCTCGTCCTCGCGGTCGTAGCGGACCTCGTAGGTGAACGGGAACGTGAGCTTGAACCTCGCCGCGAACCACGTGCCGAGCCCGGGGGCGTACATGCCCGCCCGCAGCTCCTCGAAGAGCGCGCCCAGTTCGTCCGGGAAGTCGTCGAAGGGGGAGGGGAGACCGGGGCCGGTGACCCGGCGGAGCTGCCCGACGGTTTCGCTGTGCGAACCGAGGGAACGGTGCACGACCTGGCATTCTCCCCAGCCGGGCGGCAGCGTGTGCGTCAGCAGCAGGGTGATCTTCTGGAGCAGTTCGTTCTGCTCCACCGGGTTCAGCGACCCGTTCTCGCTCACGACCAACCTCTTTCCGTACGTCCGAGGGGGAAACTGCGCTGCTCAGCCGTTGCCCGGGGCCGCCGCCGGCGCCTGGAGCCGTCGCGGAGCCAGCCGGGAACGTGTTCGGCGGTGCGGGGGAAGACCGCCAGGTCCTGAGCCCACGCCTCGGCGGGGACGGGCGGGTCCCACAGCGGGTCGAAGTCGCCGTTGAAGCTGATCCAGTAGGCGCTCGGAGGGTCCATCATGAACCGCATGCCGAACCAGGTGCCCTCGTCCGGTCGGTACATCATGGAACGCAGTTCCCCGGCGATCAGGGTGCAGTCGCGGGGCGGGTCGACCATCGGGGTGGAGCCGTCCTTCAGCAGGACGGTCAGCCGCAGGTCGCAGACACCGGCCAGCATGAGGATCTTCAGATCGATCCGCCGCCAGCCCTCGGGCGTGACCTGCAGCAAAACCCGGCCCAGCCGCTGCACGAGCTCCTCGTGACGCTGCTGGTCGTACGGCTGCGGCTGCTGCCGCGGCACCGGAACCTCGGCGGGGGGCTCGCTCATCGCGTCGCTGCTCCTTTCCTGGACGGGCAAGTCTAATGCCCGTACGTGTCACGCCGTGCCGACGTGCCAGGCGCGTCTTTCGGTTTCACGTTCCGGTTTCGGTTTCGGTGATCGGCTCGCCGCCGGGTTCGGCGATCCGCACGAGATGACCGGAGCGGACCAGGTCGTCGATGGAATGGACGAGGTAGAAGCCGCGGCCCTCGCCGTCCGGCACGGGCTCCGGCCGTCCGGTCGGGAAGATCGGGGCGTCGGCGAACAGACCCGGATATGCCTCGATCTCTTTCACGACACGATAGACGCGGTAGGCGTAGGCGTCCGGAGTGCCGTAGAGGCCGCGTTGGGGGAAGGGGGTTCCGATGGCGAACAGGAATGGCCGTTCGGTGCCGCCGTGGGCGTCCAACTCCATGCCGACGGGAAGGATCTCGCGGGCGGGCTCCTCGGGCTCCGGTGCCGCGACTTGTGCCTTGGGCAGTGTCTCGTCGAGGTAGTGCGCGAAGACCTCGTGGGTGCTGAGGAACTCGCCCTTTTCCGGGGGCGGACCTGCGGGGAGGACGAAGTAGCCGCCGGGGCGACCGTGCATCTTCTGCAGATCGACATAGCGGCGACGGTCGGCATCGGCGCCCGTCGGACGCACTTCTCCGCGCGCCCACTTGGTCAGCTGACCGCCCTTCGACGAGAGCGCCCACGCGTCGATGTCGCCCCGCCGCTCGGTCGTCCGCGCCACGATGCCCGCCGCCCGCAGGACGGCGGCGTCGACGGCCGCGCCCGCGTCGGCGATCACCTCGGCCGCCGCGTGCCGCACCGCGTCCCGGGGGTCGGCGAACGCCCGCAGGTGCACGCACCGTCCGTCCTGGTACCGGGTCGCGATCCAGGCGGGCGGATGGTGCAGTACCGACCAGCACCCTTCGACCAGGCGGCCCACCTGGAACCGGTCCTCGTGGCCGGGCGCGAGGGCCGTCAGGGTCGCGCGTGTGCGGTCGAACAAGGCGTCCAGGCCCGGGGGCAGCGCGGCCGCCAGGCGCGTCTCGTCCTGCGGGGCGTGCGCCACCTCGACCGGGTCGAACCCCTCGGCGGTGGCGTTCACCTCGGCGAGCCGCGCCGCCCACCCGGGAACGTGCCGCAGCGGGCGGGGGAACAGCCGCAGCTCCTCCGCGAAGGCCGACGCCGGGACGCCCTGCATCCACTTCCCGTCTTCGAACTGTGGGTATTCGTCGAAATACTTATAGGTGACGCCCCACAGAAACTCTTCGGGGTTATTTGTGCGGGAGCAGTGAACGTCGAGATGGATGTAAATCCAGGTTCCCCTGCCCTCCTCGAACATCCCGGTGCGGAGTTGTCGAAGGAGGGGATAGATCCCGGATTCCGGAAGCAGTTTCTCCGCAGACAGGAAAGCGCCCGCCGTAGTCGATGCGTCCTTCTTCAGAAAACGGCGATTGGCGAGAGTGCCACGCAGCAGCGCCCGCTCGAAGGACGTGCCGATGGCCCCGTATACGAGCGAGACCTTCTCCCAGGCGCCCGGCGTGAGGTGGACGAGCAGCGTCGCGATGTCCTGCAGGTACCGGTCTTCTTCGCTTCGCTCCATCGGACTCACCGCGCCTCCTCGAACGTGATCCGGACCCGGCCGGACGGTGCCGGAGTTCGAGCGAGATGCCCTGCGCGCAGTAGCGCGGAAATCGAATCGACCAGGTAATAACCGCGCCCCTTATCGGTGGGCGGGGACGACCCTGGCCCGATGCCCGACTCGGGAAAGGTCGCGTGCGCCGTAGGGAAGCCGGGGTAGACCTGGAGCGGATGCTGCACGCGGTACACATCCGGAACGGGGTCGCGGTACCCGCCGCGGACCAGGCCCTGCCAGGAGAACGGAGTGCCGGGCTCGAAGAGGAACACCTGGTCCAGGTCCCCGGAGCCGTGCAGCTCGGTGCCTTCCGGCAGGATCACGCTCGCGCTCGTCCCGTCCGGTGGTTCAGGCGGGAGCATCGCAGCGGCCGCCAACGCGAAGACCTCGCGTACCGTGATGAATCCCCCGGACTGGTGCTCGGGCCGCGGGCGTGGGACGCACACGAAGTAGCCGATGGGGTGCCCGTCCAGTTCGTCGAGGACGATGCCGGGGCCGTCCGGCGAGCGGTTCGGGTCGTCCGCCATCGCCCGTCCCGCATCGGTGAGCCGCCAGAGCTGCCAGGGTTCCTCGCGGAGGGGCACCTCGGCGAGGAGTCCGGCGATCTCCAGCAGGTCGCTGTTGAGCCGAACGTCGGCGTCGACCATGACGCCCGCCATCGCGTCCGCGACCGCCTCCCGCGCCGAGCCGAACCGCACCGGTTCGCCGACCCCGGGAGCCGACAGCCAGCCGGACCCGTCCCGCAGGACCGACCAGCACCCGTCCGCTCTACGCCCGGCCAAGAGCCGCCCGGCACGTCCCTGCACGATCTCGCGAAGCCGCAGCCGCGCCCACGCGAGCAGCAACGGACTCTCGGGCGCCAGGTCGGCCACCAGATCCCGCTCGGCGCTGACCGTCGTCTCCTCTCCGCCAGGCAACTGTCACTCCTCGGGTCCGCGAACACGTCCGCCCCAGGATGCCGCAACCGCGAACCGCACGGAGGCTCCCACCTATGGAGACGGGCGGGTGGGCGTCTCGGCACCCGGCTGCCGGAAACAGTCGCGGAGCCATCCGGGGATGTGCTCGTCGCCCCGTGGGAAGACAGCCAGATCCTGTGCCCAATCTTCGCCGGACAGCGGCGGATTCCACAGCGGGTTGTACTTGCGGTTGTAATTGACCCAGAACGTGTCAGGCGGGTCCATCATGAACCGCATGCCGAACCAGGTTCCTTCCTCCGGCCGGTACATCGATGACCTGAGCTCGGCGCAGAATTCAACGATGTCGGGAGTCAGTTCCCTCAGCGGAAAGCCCCCGCTCTTCCGCAGTATGGTCAGGTCGAGGGCACACGCCCCGACGGTCATGCGGACCTTGAGGTCGATGCGCCGCCAGTCGTCCGGCGCCAACGCGATCAGCGCTCTCTCAACTGCTCGGTGACCAGACCATACGACTCCGGGTCGTAAGGGCGTGGCTCATGGACGGGCGGGACGACGAACGTCGGCGTGGTCATCAGGACGGATACCTCGTGTCGCGTCAGTCGTGATCTCTGGCGGTGACGGGCTCGCCGCCGGGTGCGGCGATCTCGACCAGCTCTCCCGAGTCGAGCAGGTCGGAGATCGGACGGCCGAGGTGGAAACCGTGAGAGCCGGGGGTGCTCTCGGAGGGTTCCCCCTCGCCGGTCGGGAAGATCGGGGTAGCGGTGAAAAGGCCGGGCGAGACCGCGAAGGGGCGTTGCACCCGGTAGACGCGGTAAGCGTATTCGCTCGAAACGCCGGGTAGGCCGCGCCTGGAGAATGGAGTGCCGATCGTGAAGAGGAACTCCTGCGCCGTGTCGCCGTAGGAGTCCAACTCCATGCCAACGGGAAGTGTTTCGCGGGGGAAGGCAGACCTCTCGGCTACGTTCTCCGGTGGCGGTTTGGCCTTGGGTAGCCGTTGCCCGGCGCACCACTCGAACACCTGCCGTGTGCTCACGAACTCGCCCTGGACGGGCGGCGACCCGGGGCGGCACACGAAATACCCGCCGGGCCGATTGTGGAGCCCTGACATGGAGATGTACCGGTGCTGCCGAGCCTCGCCGCTGCTCGGCCGTTCGGTACTGAGAGACCGCTGCGCCTGCCGGTAGCCGCTGCGCGGATGAGGGGTGAGCATCCAGGCGCAGACGTTCTTACGCGGAACTTCTTCGAGAAAGATGAGGTCGGCCGAAGCCAGGACCGAAGAGTTGACCTCGACGTCGCCCTCGGCCAGGACGGCGCCGAGCGCGGCCGCGACGGCGGCCCTCGCATCGGCGAACGCGCGGACTTCCGTCGCCCCGTCCTCCCTGTGTACCTCGAGCCAGGACGGTGCCGCGTGGATCACCGACCGGCACCCTTCACCCGTCCGGCCTACTAGGAACCGCTCGGCGCCCCCGTTCGGCAGCAGGTCTCGCAGCATCTCGCGGGCCGCGAAGAAGAGGCCGTCGAGGCCGTACGGCAGCATTGCGACCAGTTCACGTTCGTCCTGCGGCGAGCGTTCCAGCGCGTCGATGTCGAATTCGAGCGCCGCGACGTGCAGCGCCGCGAGCCGGCCGAGCCACTCTGGGACGTAGCGCGCGTCGCGAGGGAACGTTCGCAGTTCCTCGTAGGCGTCGGCGGGAGTGGTGACTTCCTCCCACGAATCGCCCTCCTGCCAATCCATCTCACCGGGATAGCGGAAGGAGACGCGCCACCGCGGAAGGTCCCCGCCGGACGGTGCGGCGCCCGCGGCCCCGCAACGCACGTCAAAGCTCATTCGCGTCCACGTTCCACGCCGCTCGTCGTACATGCGGGCGCGCAGGTCGCGTAGGAGGTCGTACACGCCGGACAGCGGGACGAGTTCCTCGGCGACATTCATGTCGCTGGGCGTGGCCTCGTTGTGCATGCCCAGCCGTTCTTCATCTGCCAGCCCACCCCCGATCGAAACCTGCTCGCACGTTCCGACGGCCTGATAGGTGAAGCGCGCGAGTTCCCAGCAACCGGGCATGATGTGAACGAGCAGCGACGCGATCTCGTTGAGGAGTTCTTCCTCGGCGGTCTGCAAAGCGTTGCCTCCGGTCATCGAAGCGCCGTGCCGTTCTTCAGCAGCCGACCGCCCTCCCAAGGGGACACTTCGAAGAGGTCGCCCGTGCCGAGGAGGCTCGCGATCGAGTTCGGCAGGAGGTAACCCCGGCCTCCGGTCGATGGCTCGCGCATCCGCTCCGTCCCCGACATCGGAACAGTCGTCGCGTTGACCGGAAACCCGGGATACGTCCGCAAGGGATGCCGAAGGACGTACAGGTGGCGTGCATACTGTTCCACGTTGCCCGCCAGCCTCATGCGCTCGAACGGTGTATCGAGCGTGAACAGATACCGCTCGTCCGTGCTCCCGTACCCCTTCAACATCTTCCCCTTCGGAAGTTCCTCGCCGGTGCTTACACCGAAGTCATCGGGAAGATGGTGCAGGGCCAGGGCAGTAAGAACGTCATGGAGTTTCAGGGACGGTCCGCCACCCGCCGCCGAGTCTGCTGGAAGCACCACGTAACTCACGATGCGACCCAGTGCGCGGTTCAAGGAGAGGGCGCCGTCGCCGTAACGGGCGTGTCCGTCGCGCTGCGACACAGACGCCATGGCCGCTCCCTGCTCGGTCAGTGTCCATCGGCGGAAGCCGAGATCGTCCGGTTCGTGCCGAAGGAGACCGAGATCTTGCAGCAGGTGACTCGTGACCGCAACGCCTTCGTCCGCCATCAGGCCCGCCGCCGCGTAAGCGAGGGCGTCCTGGGCGGATTCGGAAGAAACGACGTGAACCGGAGCCGCAGGCGACACATCATCGGCGCACCGAACGGCCAGCCAAGCCGCGTCCCGGCACAGCACCGACCAGCAGCCTGCGTCCAACCGCCCGATCAGGAAGCGAGACACCCGTTCCCCGACGACGTCCCGCAGCAGCCGACGGCCCCAGACGAACATCCAGGCGCTCTCGGGATAGAGCAAGCCCGCGAGGTCATGCTCGTCCTGCGGAACCGGCGGAAGAGTCTCAGCGCCGACGATGGCGGCAACCATGGTGAATCTCCATTGGACGGTTCGGGAGCGAACTCAGGAGCGAGCCCTTACGTAAGCCGGAACGTAGGCTACCGAAGTCGTGGTCGGGCCAGGCTGGGACGTTCTGATTGCGCAGGTGCTCAGCTGCCCGTGGGCGCTCAGTCCGGAGAGTCGCCCGGAGCATCGGGCGTGCCGGTCAGGCTCTTCTCTCGCAGCGACTTCTCGAAGAGTTCGTGCGATTCGAAGCGGAGTGTCCGTACCACTGCCGCCTCCGCGTCGCCGAGTGGCTTCCGCTGGCTTCGGGCATTCGCCTCGAGTGCTTCGATCGTTTCGTAGAGTGCGAATACGGGACCCTCGCCACGGAGATGCTCGGCGCGATATTTCTCGACGTGCTGAATGAACTCCGTGCGATCTAGTTCCTGAATGTCCGCAGTCGTTCCAAAGCGGATCTTGTAAACGAAGCGCATGTCCCGTTCGAAACTGCCGGTGGTATCGGAAAGTGCCAGACAGTCCAATCCGCCGTCGGGTGGTTCAATGAAGACTATCGGGATTTCTTCATAAAGATAGTATTCTGGATAGTTTGTGGCCACGCCCGCTCCTCGGTGGCAAGTCGGTGTTTCATATTTCCCTGCTCGTGGGCGTGACCAAGGGTCAGGCTTGTGCGATGCTTCGCAGCGCGGCGAGTGACGGTGCTTCGCTGACAGGCGTGTCGGCGGGTATCCCACCGGCGCGGACGTCTTCTGGTGTGCCGACCGCATGGTGGAGCGCTTGCAAAGGCGTCATTCCATATTCCAGCGCGGCGCGTAGCGCTCTGCGCCAGGGCACGCTCGAATTGAACCCGTCGTCGCCGGCGGCGGCTCGATGCATGTACGACGCCGCGTCGTCCGCTGTCGATGCCTCGCGCTCCGGTGCGTCCAGTCTCCCGTGCTCGCCGCCGCTGCTCTCGCCTGCCCAGCGACGCAGCGCCTGCAGCGGAGTCAGCCCTTGCGCCTTGCACGCCTTCAGACGCTCGTCCCAAAAGCGGTAGGCGTGGAGGCTTTCTTCCTCCTTTGCCAGCCGCCGCAGGCAGGATGCGGCGTTGTCGTCCACCGATGCCCACAGGTACCCGACGGTCTCCCCGTTGCGCACGATGGGGTGGTAGCGCACCGGGCCGTCCGTGCGACGGGCATAGGGGATGTTCGCCGGTTCGTGGTCGGTCACGCTCTCACCGTATTAAAGGCCTGTTCGCAGAGGCGAGGGTGCGGTCAGGCGCGTTCGTTGACGGCGGTGACGGCTTCTGCGCGGGTTTCTTCGTCGACGTCGGGGATGGCGAAGAGGCTGCCGCGGGCGTGGCCGACGAGGCCGGGTTCGGGTGGGATGTTGTGGTTGCGCAGGTAGTAGGCGGTGGCGCCGGGCCAGATCCAGGTGCCGTCGGTGTGGTAGCTGAGGGGGACGCGTTCGGGGTGGGCGGGGTCGATGATGTCGGTGTCGTGGCCGCGGGCGGCCAGGACCATGGGTGCCTGTTCGAGGTAGCGCAGGAGTGGTTCGCGGTCTTCGATCGGGACGGGCGGGCGCTGGACGATCGGGGCGCCGGAGGCGTCGAGGGAGTCGAAGAGGCGGGCGATGCGCAGGGGAGCGGGGTTGGGCTGCGGCGTGCCGGTGAGGCCCTG
>NZ_MKJY01000596.1 GCF_001942465.1 Actinomadura sp. CNU-125 | reverse complement strand
TCCGCCCCACTCCCGCCGGCTCAGCCGCCGCCGCTCCCACGTCGCCGCGATCGGCAGCGCGAACAGCAGTCGCGTCACCAGCAGCGGCTGCACCAGCGTCACCCCGCCCTTGCCGAGCGCCAGCGCGCTCAGGACGTTGCCCACCACCGCCGTCCCGACCCCTACCAGCCACAACCGCTGCCGCACCAGGTACCACAGCAGCCGCCAGTGCAGCACCATCCCCTCGGGCGCGCGCGACGCCGCCCGCTGCTGGACGGCCGAACCCAGCCCGAACAGCGCGGCCGCCCCCAGAGCGAGCACGTACACCACGCATCGCCGCTACCCTCACCCGCCGCTCGCACACTTCACCGTCCGTAATTACCGCAGGTGGCGTCCGAGGAGCAGACACGCGACGACCGCCGCGGCGCCGCAGCACGCGATGACGGAACCGGGGGCGAGGACCTCGCCGAGCGCGCCCGCCGCGCCGATCCCCGCGGCCTGGCCCGTCATGAGCCCGCTGTTCGACAGGCCCATGGCCTGCCCGCGGATCTCCTCGGGGACCGCGTCCACGAGGCGGCGCTGCACCGTCAGTTCGTAGGCCAGCCCGAACGCGCCCGCCGCCAGCAGTGCGCAGGCCGCCGCGAGGCCCGGCGCGAAGACGAACCCGACGAGCGGCGCGCCCGTCAGCACGGCCAGCGGCAACGCGAGCCGTTCCCGCGGTTCCGGCCGGATCCACCGCCCCGCCACGAGGTTCCCCGCGAACATCCCGGCGGCCGCCGCCGTCAGCAGCGGCCCGGCCGCGTCCGGATTCCCCAGCCCGGCCGCGTACGGCACGGCCGCGCCCTCCGCCCCGACCGACAGGGAGATCGGCAGCCACCCCGACAGCAGCAGGCCGCGCGTGCCGCGGTCGCCCAGCAGCAGCCGGTTGACCCGCCACGTCTCCCGGGCCGTGCCGGACGACCGTCCCGAAGCCCCGCGGGACGGGACGTCCGGCAGGCGCAGCCGGGCGAACGACACGGCGACCGCCGCCGTGGCCGCCGCCAGCCAGAGCGTGCCCGCCGGGGAGAGCACCGCCAGCAGCAGCCCGCCCGCGGCCTGCCCGGCGATCTGCGCGCCCGCGCTCGTCATCGTGAACAGCGACCGGCCCAGCACGTAACCGTCCCCAGGCAGCAGCGCGGGCAGCCGGGCCTGGACGGTCGCGCCGCCGACCGGCGCGAACAGCCCGGCCGCGACCAGCAGCGCCAGCACCACCGGCAGCGGCGGCCCGGCCCCGGCGAGGACGGCCGTCACCACGAACCGCAGCAGGTGGATGCCGGTGAGGAGCCGCCGGGACGGGACGCGGTCCGCGAGCGACAGCAGCAGCGCGGCGCCCGCCACGTACGGGAGGAAACCCGCGGCGAAGACGAGCGCCGCCGCCGCGGCCGAGCCCGTCCGCTCGAAGATCTGCACCGACAGCGCGATCGTCCGGATCGAATCGCCCGCCACCTGCAACGTCTGCAGGGAGAAGAGCGTCCGGAACTCGGGGACGCCGAACACGTCGCGGTACCGCGCGGACACCGCCGGGGAGTCGCTCATGGACGACGACTGTGCGGCGCCCCGCCCGTCCGCGGACAATGTTTCGGGGAGGAGCGAAACATGTACCGGATCGAAGTTGGGCAGGCGGATCTCGCCGCGAGCCGGTTCGGCGTCGCGCCGCTGCTGGAGACCATGAGCGCCGCCGGTCTGGCCGCCGGACGCGTGCCCGCCGGGCCGCTGCGACCGTGGGCGGAGCGGGCGCGACCGCGCTACCGGGCCGTGGCCGACGACCCGGCCGTCCGGGCGCTCGCGTTCCTGCGGCGCCGGTACGGCTACATGGCCGACTTCGTCTGCCCGCCGCCCGCCCGCCCGAACCTCACGGTCGCCGCGCAACTCGCCACGGTGCGCGCGACGCCGCTCGACCGGGCGCGCCGGGAGATCGCCCGCAACCTGGACGGCCTGCCGGAGCCGGATGCCGCCGTCCGCGCCGTCCTCGACGCGCCGGACATGGTCGAGCGGCTCGCCACCGGGCTGGAGCGCGCCTGGCAGGCCCTGCTCGAACCGGACTGGCCGGTGCTGCGCTCGATCGTCGAAGCGACATCGCCCACCGCGCCGGCCGCCTGGCCGCCTACGGCTGGGCGGAGGCCCTCGACGGCCTGTCCGGCCAGGTGCGCTGGCGCGACGGGGTGATCGAGGTCGATGTCCGCGACGACGCCGCCCGGCGGCTGGACGGTGCCGGGCTGACGTTCGTCCCCGTGGTGTTCTCCGAACTGGGCGTCGCGCTCGAACGGGACTGGCCGTCCACGCTCATGTACCGCGCCAGGGGAGTGGCCGCCCTGTGGGAAAGCCGGGAGCCCCGCGACGCGGACGCCGTCGGGAAACTCGTCGGCCGCACCCGCGCGGACCTGCTGCGCCTGCTCGCCGAACCGGCCACGACCACCTGGCTGAGCGCCCGGCTCCGGATGAGCCTCGGCGGCGTCGGCGACCACCTCGCGGTGCTGCGCGAGGCCGGGCTCGTCACGAGGGAACGCCGCGGCAGGTCCGTCCTGTACCGGCGCACCGCCCTCGGCGACGACCTCGCGGGAGGGCCGCGGGCGTAGGATCTCGCTTCGTGATCGACCAGACCGCAAGCGCCTACGACGCCGTCGTCCCCCTGTACGCCGAACTGTTCGGCGACGTCCGGCGGCACCATCCCGTCGACCGGGCGCTCATCGCCGCGTTCGCCGAGACGGTCGAGGGGCGGGTCGCCGACGCCGGGTGCGGGCCCGGCCACTACACGGCCCACCTGCGCGAACTCGGTGTGGACGCCTTCGGCGTCGACCTCTCGCCCGCGATGGTCACGCACGCCCGCGAGGCGCACCCCGGCGTCCGCTTCGACGAGGGCACGATCGCCGCGCTCGACGTCCCGTCCGGGACGCTCGGCGGCGTCCTGTCGTGGTACTCGATCATCCACACGGATCCGGGCGACGTCCCGGCGATCCTCGCCGAGTTCCACCGCGTCCTGCGGCCGGGCGGCCACGTCCTGCTCGGCGTCTTCGCGGGCGGCGACGCGCCCGCCCCGTTCGACCACAAGGTCACGCGCGCCTACCGGTGGCCCGACGGCCACCTCGCCGCGCTCCTGCGGGACGCGGGCTTCGAGGAGACGGCCCGGCTCGCGCGCCGTCCCGCTCCGGACGAACGCCCCTTCGACCACGTCCGCTTCCTCGCCCGCAGGGCGTGAGTCAGTCCCAGAACGGCGGCCCGCCCTGCGTCGCCGCCCACACCCACACGTAGAGGATGAACGCGAACCCGAGCAGCCCCACCAGCATCGGCCAGCTCGGGCGGTGCGCACGATGCCTGGCCATCCGCACCACCTCCTTCGCGAAGGGTGTCACCGCCCCCGAATGCGACAATCCCCAACAAAGGCAAACAATCAGCGCTTGAGCACTTCGTGGCGGGCGGAGATGCCGTGGTCGCCGTGCCCCGCCTCGACCGCCCGCCGCACCGGGTCGTACAGGGGCGCCTGGTGTCACCGGCTCCTGGCACACTCGTCGGCGTGCGCTTGATCGATGATTCCGGCCATGGCGTGGAACTGCGGGTCACCGGCTACCAGTTCCCCGACGACCCCGCGCTGCGATACAGCTGGCACATGGTCGAGGGGAGCGCCGCCTGCCCCGACGGCTCGTGGACGTTCCGGTACGCCGCGCTGACCTGCGACGAGACGCCGCGCGTCGCGTCCTGGCTGCGGAGCGCCGCCCGCGCGGCGGCGGGCGGCGAGCCGCCCGCCGAACTGCGGTTCCTCGAACCCGACCTGTCGATGTCGGTGACCGGCCGTCCGTCCGGCCTGGTGGCGCTGGAGATCGGCCTCGACCTGGAGTTCTCCCCGCCGTGGGAGTACCGGCGCCGGGCGGGCGACCCGTACGTCGTGCAGTGCACGACGACGCCGCGGCGGCTCGAAGAGGGCGCGGCGCAGTGGGAGCGCGAGATCGCCCCGTACCCGGACGCCCCGGCCGCGTCCGGCACCCGCCCCCGCCGGACGACGTGACGCACCGCTCGTTCGTGCGGGCGCGTCGTCGGCCCCGCGCGGTCAGGTGTTCTCGGTCGCCTCCGGCGGCTTTCCCGGCCAGATGGTGGTCAGCACGGGCCAGATCAGGCTGTAGATCAGGACCTTCGTGAGCGGGTTGAGCCAGACGAGCAGCGGCGCGCCCGCGTCGAGGCCGCCGACGAGCGCGACCAGCCCGAACATCAGGCCGACGCTCAGTGCGTAGGCCAGCAGGAACGTGAGCCAGGACGTCCAGGCGTCCACGATCGCGGCGCGCCCGTACGGTTTCGGACGCGGCGGGGGCGCGTCCTCGCCGAAGCGGCGGGCGAACCTGGCGTCGGCCCAGCGGACCGTGCGGTGCCCGTACACCACGGTGATGCCGAGGTAGGCCGCCGACAGGCCGTGCCAAATGGTCGGTTCTGCGCCGTTGCGGATGCTGAGGACGGTCGCCGCCAGCAGCACGACGTCGATCAGCGGGACGCACAGCAGCAGGACGCCGCCGAGCGTCCGCCGACCGGCGGCGTAGCGGGCGGCGAGCCCGCCGCCGAGAAAGACCCAGAAGAGCACGTCGCAGGCGAGGACGAGATACAGCACGGTGGGCCCCCGGCTCGCGACGACATGATCTTCTTGACGGGACGATACGTCGGCGGGGCGCGTGCCCGCTACGCGGCGTTCGTCCGGTCGCAGGCGGCGGCGATCGCCGCCGGGTCCCAGTAGAAGGGGCGGCATTCGAGCATGCGGCCGTTCCGGACGGTGATCCACTGGAGGATCTCCGTCTCCACCTCCCGTCCCGTCGCCCGCGCGCGGAACCGGACCCGGTTGCGCACCGCCACGGTGTCCCGGCCGCCGTGGTGCTCCTGTTCCAGGAACTCCATCGCCTCCCAGACCTCGCTGAACCGGGCGAGGAACCGTTCCATGCCGTCGTGGCCGCGCCACGTTCCCGTGCCGGTGAACGGGAGGCCGGGCGCCTGGTGCAGCACCACTTCGGGGTCCAGCCAGGCCGCGACCTCGCCGTAGTCGGCCTTGCCGTACCCGCCCGCGGCCACGTAGGCGGCCTCGGCCGCGTAGAACTTCTGCATGACGCCCCAGGCGTCCATCGTCGGCTCCTCTCGCAGATGTCGCCCGGAGAACACCGGCACCGCGCGACGGGTTGCGGGGGACGGACGGCGTTTCGGCCGTCGTCGAAACGTTCCGGGCTTACGGTCGAGACCGTGGACTTCGGGGAACTGCATCGCGGGGAGCGGCCGCTGCTGCTGCCGAACGCGTGGGATTTCGCGTCCGGCGCGGCGCTGGCGGCGGCCGGGTTCGCCGCCATCGGCACCACCAGCCTCGGCGTGGCCGCGGCCGCCGGGAAACCGGACGCCGCGGGCGGCACCCGGGAGGAGACGCTCGCGCTGGCCCGGCGGCTGGTGCGGCTGCCGGTGCCGGTCAGCGTCGACGTCGAGGCGGGCTTCTCCGACCGTCCGGACGAGGTGGCCGCGCTGGTGGCCGAACTCGCCTCGTTCGGGGTCGCCGGGGTGAACATCGAGGACGGACGTCCCGGTGGGGGCCTCGCGCCGGTGCGGGCGCACGCCCGGGTCGTCGAGGCGGTGAAGCGTGCGGCGCCCGGAATGTTCGTGAACGCCCGCACCGACACGTACTGGCTCGGCGGTGATCGTCCGTCGCTGGACGAGACGCTCCGCCGCGTCCGGGCCTACGCGGACGCGGGGGCGGACGGCGTGTTCGTGCCCGGCATCGCGGACGACGACGACATCGCCGCCGTCGTCGCGGCGGTCGACGTCCCGCTGAACGTCCTGCACCTGCCGGGACGTACCGGGTTCGAGCGGCTGGCGGAACTGGGGGCTGGCCGTGTCAGTTGCGGTTCGCTGCTGTTCCGGGAGGCGCTGCACGCCGCCGTGACCAGCGCGTTCGGTGTGACCGGCGAGGAGTGGGGCGGCGGCGTGCCGTCCTACGGCGACGTCGTGCGGCTGATCGCGCCCCCGTCGCCCTGACCCATCGACGTAGCTGTCGAGGGCCGGAGGTAAGGCGACTGTCACCGTCGGGCAACCATGCGCACGGTACACGCGTATTGCGCATTGAACGCTTGTATTGGATCGTTGGGGTATGAGCGAGATGGGCGAGCGGACGGCCGGGGAACCGGCGGCACGCGCGCGCATCCGCGACGCGGCGCTGCGGGAGTTCGCCGAGCGCGGCGTGAACGGCGCGACGATCCGCGGGATCGCCCGGGCGGCCGGGGTGTCGCCGGGGCTGGTGCAGCACCACTTCCGCTCGAAGGAGGCGCTGCGCCGGGCCTGCGACGAGTACGCCCTGGAGATCCTCAAGAGCACGAAGCTGGAGGGCCTGCGGGGCGGTATGGGCAACCCGGGTTTCACCGCGACCGCGCTGGACGCGTTGCTGCCGCTCCAGCGCTACCTCGCCCGCGCGCTGGTGGACGGGTCGCCGGGGGCGGCGGCGCTGTTCGACGACGTGGTCGCGGTCAGCGAGGAGATGCTCCAGGGTGACACGCCGGGCGTGTCCAAGCCGAACACCTCCGATCCGCACGCTTACGCGGCCGTCCTGACCGGCATGACGTTCGGCATGATCGTGATCCACGAGCACATGTCGCGGGCGCTCGGCGCCGACATGCTCGGTTCCGAGGGCTATCCGCGGATGGGACGGGCGATGCTCGACATCGTCACCGACGACCTGCTCGACCCGGACCTCGTCGTGCAGATGCGCGCCGCCCTGGACCGGATGATCGACGAGACGACCGGGCCGCGCATCCCCACGTCGGACGCGGCCGCCCGCAAGGCCGACTCCGACCCGCCCGCCTGACGCGCACCGTTTCTCCGGACCCGCACCTTCACCCGTCCCGCGTTCCGCCCGGACGGGCCTTGACGCGCGCCCGCGACGCGCGCGCACCCCCATCCTTCGCACCCATCACGAGGTGTTCCCATGACCGCACGACCCACGTATCCCATCGAGGTGTCCGGCCTGGTCAAGACGTTCGGCCGGACGCGCGCGCTCGACGGTCTCGACCTGACCGTCCGCACCGGCGAGGTGCACGGCTTCCTCGGCCCGAACGGCGCCGGCAAATCGACCACGATCCGCGTCCTGCTGGGCCTGCTGCGCCCCGACTCGGGACGGGCGACGCTGCTGGGCGGCGACCCCTGGCGCGACGCCGTCCGGCTGCACCGCCGGGTCGCCTACGTGCCCGGCGACGTCGACCTGTGGCCCAATCTCACCGGCGGCCAGGCCATCGACCTGCTGTCCCGGCTGCGCGGCGGGCTCGACAAGGCGCGCCGCAACGAGCTGTGCGACCGCTTCGACCTGGACACGTCCAAGAAGGGACGCACGTACTCCAAGGGCAACCGGCAGAAGGTCGCGCTGGTCGCGGCGCTGGCGTCGCGGGCCGACCTGCTGATCCTGGACGAGCCCACCGCCGGGCTGGACCCGCTGATGGAGGCGGTGTTCCAGGAGTGCATCGCCGAGGCGCAAGCGGACGGGCGCACGGTGCTGCTGTCGAGCCACATCCTCGCCCAGGTCGAGAAGCTGTGCGACCGCGTGAGCATCATCCGGCTCGGCCGCATCGTCGAGAGCGGGGCGCTCGCCGACCTGCGCCACCTGACCCGCACGACGATCGAGGCCGAGACCGACCGCCCGGTCACCGGCCTGGACGGCGTGCCGGGCGTGCACGGCCTCCACGTCGAGGACGGGCGCGTGCGGTTCGACGTCGACGCCGAGCATCTGGGCGCGGCCGTCCGCCGGCTGAGCGAGTTCGTCCCGCACACCCTGATCAGCCGCCCGCCGACGCTGGAGCAGCTGTTCCTGCGGCACTACGGCGACGAGCTCGCCGGGAACGGCGTCCCCGTCGACGACGGGACGGTCACGTGATGGCCGTCGCGACCGACATCGCCCCGGCCACGGGGCATCGGCCCGAGCGCGAGGGCACGTTCACCGGCACCGCCGTCCTCGCCCGGTTCATGCTGCGCCGCGACCGGATCCGGATCCCGGCGTGGCTGCTCGCGCTGAACCTGAGCACGTCGGCGACGGCGTCGAACCTGGCGGGCACCTACCCCGACGCCGCGGGGCGGCGGTCGCGCGCCGAGCTGGTCGACAGTCCGGCGGGCGCCGCGTTCAGCGGCCCCGGGCACGGCCTCGACGACTACACCTACGGTGCGATGCTCGCGAACGAGATGCTCGGTTTCGTCGCGATCTTCGTGGCGCTGATGAGCGTGCTGCTGGTCGTCCGGCACACCCGCACGGAGGAGGAGGCCGGACGCGCCGAGCTCGTCCGGGCGGGCGTGGTGGGACGGCACGCGCCGCTCGCCGCCGCGGTCCTCGTGGTGGGCGGGGCGAACGTCGCGCTGGGCACGCTCGTCACGCTCCTCCTCGGCGGCAGCGGCATCGAGAGCGTGACGTGGCCGGGCTCGCTGCTGTTCGGCGCGTCGCTGACCGCCGTGGGGCTGGTCTTCACCGCGGTCGCGGCCGTCACCGCGCAGGTCGGCGAGTACGGGCGCGGCGCCGCGGGCATGGCGGGCGCGCTGATCGGCGCCGCCTACACGGTGCGGGCGGTCGGCGACATGGGCGGCGGCGCGCTGTCGTGGCTGTCGCCGATCGGCTGGGCGCAGGCGACGCGGGTCTACGTCGACGGCCGCTGGTGGCCGCTGGGCCTCGCCCTGCTGCTCACCGGCGGCCTGCTCGCCGCCGCGTTCGCGCTGACCACCCGCCGCGACGTCGGTTCGGGGCTGCGGCCGCCGCGGCCCGGACCCCGCACCGCGTCGCCGTCCCTCGGCACGCCGTTCGGGCTCGCGCTGCGGCTCCAGCGCACAAGCCTGCTGTGGTGGGGCGTGTCGATGGCCGCGCTCGGCGCCGTCTACGGGGTCTTCACCGGCGACGTGCGGGACGCGATCGGCGAGAACGAGAGCCTGCAGGAGTGGGTGGCGACCATTCCCGGTTCGTCCCTGACCGAACAGTTCGTCAGCGTGATCACGTCGATGCTCGCGGCGGTCTGCGGCGTCCAGGTGATCCTGGCGATGCAGCGGGCGCGCGTCGAGGAGACCGCCGGACGGGCCGAGCCGGTGCTGGCCACCGCCGTGTCGCGGACCCGCTGGCTGGCCGGGCACGTCGCCGTCGCGCTGGCGGGCGGCGCGGCGATGCTGCTGCTCACCGGGCTGGGCGCGGGCGCCGCCGCGGCCGTCGCGGTCGGCGACGCCGGGCTGCTGCCGCGGACGGTCGGTGCGGCGCTCGCCTACGTCCCGGCGGTGTGGATCACCGGCGGTGCGGCGCTCGCCCTGTTCGGCCTGGCGCCCCGCGCCATCGCCGCGACCTGGGCGATCGTGTGGTACGCCGTCTTCGTCACCACGTTCGGCGGGCTGCTGCGACTCCCCGGGTGGACGAACGACCTGTCCCCGTTCGGCCACGTGCCGCGGCTCCCGGGCGCGGACCTGCGCTGGGCGCCGCTGCTGATCCTGACGGCGATCGCGGCCGCCCTCCTCGCGGTCGGCTTCGCCGCCTTCCGCCGCCGGGACCTCGACCTGCGCTGACGGCCGCCGGGCCGCCGGGCCGGCCGGGATAAGGTCGTCACCCCCAGGAGAGGAGACCGGAATGTCGTATCCGCAAGCGCGGTACTTCGCTGAATCGGGCGAGTCCAATGCCGTCATCCGGCGGGCCGATACCGCGCCGGACCTGATGATGGCCCCGCGCGACGCCGAGGGGAGAATTGCGGGCACGGAGGTGCACTATCTCGGCACGGGCGGGTCGACGAACGGAGCCTTCGGCCTTTACCGCTGGGACATGGGCCCGAAGCCGTCCGGGCCCGCACCGCACTTCCACCGGACGATGACCGAGTCGTTCTTCGTCCTGGACGGGACGGTCCGGCTGCACGACGGCAACGGCTGGGCGGACGCCGGACCGGGCGACTACATGCACGTTCCGGAAGGGGGAGTGCACGGGTTCCGCAACGAGTCGGGCGCGCCCGCGTCGATGCTGCTGCTGTTCACGCCGGGTGCGCCGCGTGAAGGGTATTTCGAGGAACTCGCCGATATCGCGAAGACCGGGCGAACGCTCACCGACGAGGAATGGACCGACCTTTATCTGCGGCACGACCAGTTCATGGTCTGACGAACCGACTCCGTCGCATGTACTGTCCTTCTGACATTCCGTGACGGAGGAGTCGCATGTCCCCCCACGAGCGTTTCCAGACGGAACGGCCGGTCTCCGCGCGCGTCTGGGACTACTGGCTCGGCGGCAAGGACCACTACGAGGTCGATCGCGCCGCCGGTGAGCGCGTCGCCCGCGACGTCCCGGCGATCGTCCCGGCGGCTCGCAGCGACCGGCTGTTCCTCGGACGGTGCGTCCGGCACCTCACCGGGAACGAGGGAGTGCGGCAGTTCCTCGACGTCGGGACGGGGCTGCCGACGGTCGACAACACGCACGAGATCGCGCAGCGCGTCGCCCCCGAGAGCCGCGTCGTGTACGTCGACAACGACCCGCTCGTCCTCGCGCACGCCCGCGCGCTGCTCGCGGGCACCCCGGAGGGCGCGACCGACTACATCGACGCCGACGTCCACGACCCCGGGCACATCCTCGACCAGGCCGCGCGGACGCTCGACTTCGACCGTCCGGTCGCGCTGATGATGCTCGCGCTGCTGCACTTCGTGACCGACGACGCCGAGGCGCGGCGGATCCTGCGGACGTTCACCGACGTGCTCGCCCCCGGCAGCTTCGTCGCCATCTCGCACGCCTGCCTCGACGTGGACGTGACGCGCGCCGCGACGGACGCGTGGAACTCCAGCGGCACCCCGCAGCTCATCCGGGCGCGGACGGCGAAGGAGATCGAGGCGCTGTTCGACGGGCTCGAACTGATCGAGCCCGGCGTGGTGACGTGCCCCCGCTGGCGTCCGGAGCCCAGCCCGTGGGGCGAGCCGGAGGAGACCATGCCTTTCTGCGGAGTGGCGAGAAAACCCCTCTCCTGACGCCGTAACAGGGCAGTATCGGGCGATACAGACAGGCCCGGCAGGAGGCAGGATTTGGCGCACATCGACCTGGACGACGGCATCCCGGGGCTTCCCTCGCTGCTGCGGTTCCGCCCCGAGACGGCCGGGCCGCTCTCGCTGCTCGCCGAGACGCTGCTGCGCGGCCCCGGCCCGCTGGCGCGCGGCGAGCGCGAGCTGATCGGCGCGTACGTGTCGGAACTGAACGGGTGCCGGTACTGCGCCTCCACCCACGGCGCCTGCGCGGCCGTCCAGCTCTCCGGCGGGACGAACCTGGTCGAGCAGGTGCACGCGGACCCGTCCACGGCGCCCGTCCCGGAGCGGCTCCGCGCGCTCCTGGCGATCGCCGCGGCCGTCCGGCGCGGCGGGCGCGAGGTCGATGATGCGCACATCGCGGCCGCCCGCGCCGCGGGCGCCACGGACGTCGAGATCCACGACACCGTCCTGATCGCCGCCGCGTTCTGCATGTACAACCGGTACGTGGACGGCCTCGCGACGGCCGTCCCGGCCGACCCCGCCGCCTACGCGCGCATCGCCGAACGTCTCGTCGCCGAGGGCTACGCGCCCCGCTGAACGCCCGCACATCCGCCCGACATGTTCTACTTTTGTGGGCCATGGCGATGGTTCTGTTGGTCGAGGACGACGAGATCGTCCGGCAGGCGCTGATCCACGAGCTGACCGACCTCGGGCACGCCGTGCACAGCGTCGTGCGCGCCCTGGACGCGCTCCGCGAGGCGACCGACGGGCACGGCTACGACATGATCGTGCTCGATCTCGGCCTGCCCGACCTCGACGGCGGAGAGGCCCTGAAGATGCTGCGCGCGGTCACCGCCACCCCCGTGATCATCGCGACCGCGCGCGACGACGAACGCGAGATCGTCCGGCTGCTGCGCTCGGGCGCCGACGACTACGTGGTCAAGCCGTTCTCCGGCGACCAGCTCGACGCCCGCATCCAGGCGGTCCTGCGCCGCGTCCGCGCGAACACCCCGCCGGACGTCCTGGAGGTGGGCGGCCTGCGCATCGACCGGGACGCGCGCCGCGCCACCCTGGACGGGACGCAACTGCGGCTCACCCGCCTCGAATTCGACCTCCTCGCCTTCCTCGCCGCCCACGCGGGCCGCGTCGTGCGCCGCCGGGAGGTCCTCGCCGAGGTGTGGCGGCACGCGCACGGCGACGACCAGACCCTCGACGTCCACATGTCGTGGCTGCGCCGCAAACTCGGCGAGACCGCCGCGCGCCCCCGCTACCTGCACACCGTCCGCGGCGTCGGCGTGATGCTCACGGCGCCGTGATGTCAGTACTCGTAGACCTGCACCAGCGTCGGATGGTCGTGCCACGACGCGATCACGGCCGACCCGTGCTCGCCGTCCGTCAGCTCCACCCGCAGCCACTTGTCCTGCCGCCACTCCCGCACCCGGAACCCCTGCTCGGGCGAGGCGGACACGAGCCGCGCACCGTGCTCGCGCAGTTCCAGCACCACCCGTCCCGACCGGACCGTGTAGGTGCGCCGCTTCCCCGGTTCGGCGGCGGGCGTGGCTGACCTCGACGCCGTCGCGCGCGGCGACGGCGACAGCGTCTCCCGCTTCGCGGCTCCGGCGCGGTGCGTCGCCGACGGCGCGGGCGGCCGCCCGGTGCGGACCGGCACCGCCGCCACCGGCGCGTCCCCGAGCGCCGTGCCGCCGACGGCGTGCTGCACGCCCCACCAGCTCACCGCGAGCCCGGCCAGCGTCGCCGTGCACCAGGCGGTCGCGAACCGTATCCGCATGAGCGCCATTATCGCCGGACCGACCCGATGAACGGCATGCGCGGCACCCTCGCCCTCGTCTCGTTCGCGGTCACCGCCATGGTCGCGGTGTCGTTCCTGCTCCCGCTCGGCCTCGTGGTGAAGCAGATCGCCCGCGACCGCGCGCTGACCGGCGCCGAACGGCAGGCCGCGTCCCTCGTCCCGGTCCTCGCGATCACCACCGAACCCGACGCCCTCGCCGACGCCGTCGCGTCCACCGAGGCGGGCGCGGACGGACGGCTCGCCCTGCACCTGCCGGGCGCCGTCCTCGGCACCCCCCGCGTCGCGCCGTCCGCCGTCGCGACCGCCCGCGACGGGGGCCGCGCGTTCCCCGTCGAACTCCGCGGCGGGCAGGTGCTGCTCCGCCCGGTCGTCCGCGAAGGCACCCCCACCGCGGTCATCGAGGTGTTCGTCCCGCGCGCCGAACTGTCCCGGGGCGTCACCGAGGCGTGGCTGACGCTCGCCGCCGTCGCGCTCGCCCTCGGCGTCGTCGCCGTCGCGATGGGCGACCGGCTCGCGACCCGCGTCGTCCGCTCGTCCCGCCGCCTCGCCGACGCCGCCGGACGCGTCGCGCGGGCGAACTGGACGTGCGCGTCGCCCCGGACGGCCCCCGCGAACTCCGGGCGGCCGCGACCGCGTTCAACACGATGGCCGGGCAGGTCGCTGGCCTCCTCGCGGCCGAACGGGAAACCGCCGCCGACCTGTCGCACCGGCTCCGCACCCCGCTGACCGCCCTGCGCCTCAGCATCGACGGCCTCGTCGCCAACCCCGGCGACCCCCGCCGCCTCGACCGCGGCCGCGAGGCCCTCGCCCGCCTGGAAACCGAGATCGACTCGCTCATCGCCACCTCCCGCAGGCCCCGCCCGCAGCCCGCCGGATGCGACGCCGCCGACGTCGTCCGCGACCGCCTGGAGTTCTGGTCCGCGCTCGCCGAGGACCAGGACCGTCCGCACCAGCTCATCGCACCGGACGGCCCGGTGCCCGTGCCGGTCGCCCGCGCCGAACTCGTCGCGGCGATCGACGCGCTGATGGGCAACGTGTTCCGGCACACCCCCCGCGGCGCCGGATTCACCGTGACCGTCCACCGCGGAAGACAACGCGTCGGCCTCCTGTTCGCGGACGCGGGCCCCGGCATCGCCGACGTGGACACCGCCCTCCGCCGCGGGACGAGCGGCGCCGGCTCCACCGGCCTCGGCCTCGACATCGCCCACCGCCTCGCCGCCACCACCGGCGGCACCCTCCGCGTCGACCGCTCGCCCCAACTCGGGGGCGCCCGCATCGAGATGTGGCTGCGCACCGAACGCCGCTGAGCCCCCGGGTTCCGGGCCGGGGGCTCAGCGGGCCTCAGGCGTTGAGCAGCCCGAGCATCTGCCGGATCTGATCGGTCCGGGACTCGCGGACCCGCTCGGCGAACGCCTTCGCGTCCGGGTTCGTCCCGTCCTTCAGTTCGGCCTGAGCCATCTCGACCGCGTTGTGCTGGTGGGCGATGAACAGGTTGAGGAACGCCGCCTCGAACTCCGCCCCCTTCGCCTCCTTCAACGCGTCGATCTCCCGGGCGCTCGTCGCGGGCGCCGCGCCATGGTGCCCGTGGTGCCCGTGCTCCGCCTTCAGCGGCTTCGACCACGCCTTCAACCAGGAGACCATCCGCTTCGCCTCCTCCGTCTGCGTCGCCTTCACGGCCCCCGCCAGGACGCGCACGTCCTCGCTCGGCGCCCGCTCCGCCGCCACCCCCGCCATCTCCAGCCCCTGCGCATGATGCTCGATCATCATCTGCAGGAACATGACGTCGCCGTCGTTGTGCTTCGCGGCGACGTCCGACGCGGCGCTAACCGGCTTGCCCTCCGTCGCCTCGCCGCCGCACGCCGTCGCCGCCGTCAGCAGCAGCGGCGCGAGAAGAACCACCGCCCCGCGGCGCGCGTTCACAGCGGCAGCCAGAGGGCCAGGGTGAACTCCGACGGCTCCCAGCTGCGGATCGACGTGTGCGGCTGCCGGCACCGGTACCGCTCGCCCTCGTAGGACACGACGTCCCCGGCCTTGTACGCCCGCCCGACCGTCCAGGCGTCCCCACCGGAAGCAGGCGGCGAGGACGGCTCGTCCGTCGGCTCGGCGGACGGCTCATCCGTCGGCTGCGGCGCCGTCGAGGGCTCCTCACTCGGCTCCGGCGACGGCTCGCTCGTGGGCGGCGTCGTACCGGAACCGCCGCCACCGCCCACGTTCACATCCACGCAGCTGTAGAAGGCGTTCGCGGTGTCGCCGATGTTCCAGACCGCGAGCACGGTCTGCCGTCCGGAGAACGCGCCGAGGTCGACCGTGTGGTTCACGACCGCGCCCGGCTGCTCGTTGTTGCCGTCGAAGGACGCCACCAGCTTGTCGCCGACGTAGTACGACCAGTCCGCCGTCCGGTGCCGCGCGGTGATGACCCAGTTGAACGTGACGGTCGACCCGACGCTGGCCGCGGGCCATTCGCGGCTCTCGTCCGAGAGCACCGCGAACTGCTCGTTCCCGCCGTCGCAGCTCCGCAGCCCCTTCGGCCCCTCGACGCTCTGCGGCTCGTACTGGATCGGGCCGCAGTCGGTCACCGACCCCTCCGCGCACAGCGCCTGCCTGCTGGGCGGCGAGGAGATGTACCCGTGCGCCGACGCCGGGCTCGCGACGAACAGCGTCGACCCGACGGCCGCCAGCGCGGCGAGGGGGTACGCGACGAATCTACGCATGGAGACCTTCCCAACGTTCCGTCCGTGGTCCGCCGGACCACGATTGCCGTCGGGACGCTAACGAGCCGCACCCTAAAGCCGCCTTAACACCCCGCGAAGCCCCCCTGAAGCCACGCGGGCATCGGCACAATCGCCGGTTCTCCCTCCGAACCGTTGACCGCCCGACCCCGACTTGCGACATTCTCGGCACGAGCGTCACGAAAACGCGACGCTCGCGACCCCCGTCGCCTCTCCCGAGGAGGTTCTCTGTGAGACGTCGCATCTCGAAGGCCGTCACCGTGCTCGCGGGCGTGCTGATGGCCGGCGCGCTCGTCCAGGCACCGGCCGCTCCCGCGTACGCCGCGCCCGGCGGTTCGGGCCCGTACCCCGCCGACTACGAGACGTCCTGGCGGCTCCCCGACCACACGATCTACCGCCCGACGAACGTCCCCGACGGCGTTCAGCTCCCCGTCCTGGCCTGGGGCAACGGCGCCTGCCGCGCCGACGGCACCTGGTTCGAGAACATCCTCAAGGAGTTCGCCTCGCACGGCTTCCTCGTCATCGCCAACGGCAGCCCGGGCGGCTGGGGCAGCACCGACGCCGACATGCTGACCGAGTCCATCGACTGGGCGATCGAGGAGAACGACCGGCTCTTCAGCGACCTGCGCGGCAAGATCGACACCGACAGCATCGCCGTCGCCGGTCAGTCCTGCGGCGGCCTGGAAGCCTACGAGGTCTCCGCCGCCGACCCCCGCGTCGACACCACGATGATCTTCAACAGCGGAATGCTGGACGACGCGAACAACGACCAGCTCGCGAACCTGCACGCCCCCATCGCCTACATCGTCGGCGGCCCCAGCGACATCGCCTACGAGAACGCGATGGACGACTGGAACCGCATCCCGTCCGGCCTGCCCGCCTTCATGGGCAACCTGGACGTCGGCCACTTCGGCACCTTCAGTGAACCCAACGGCGGCGAGTTCGGCCGCGTCGGCTCCGCCTGGCTCAAGTGGCGCCTGAATGGCGACGCCACCGCGGGCGCCCTCTTCACCGGCTCGAACTGCGGCCTGTGCAAGACCGACTGGACCATCCAGCGCCGCAACCTCTGACCCGCCCGGCGCGGGCGGCCCACCCCGGGCCGCCCGCCGCCGAACGTCCGGACCCGCAAGCCATCGGCCGCCTTGCTGGTCGGCATCGCACAATGGGGTCATGACGCAGGAGCCTTCACATACCGCCAGCCTCGACCCGCTCATCGCACGCGTGATCGACGAATGCGGCGAGGTGGTAATTATGGAGCTGGATGCGGACAGGGTCGAAGAACTGATTCAACGCCTCGGCCCGGCCCTCGACGCGGCGCTCGGCGACGAGTTCACCGAGGTCACGGTGCGAATTGTGCTGGGATCGGCATGCACGACCGCAGCGAAGGCCATCGATCATTTCGTCGCCGCGCTGCAATTGCCGTATGGGGCGACGCAGGGGTGGACGGATTTCAGGGAGGCCCTGGACGATCGTTCCGCCAAGGCGGAATGCGTCGTTGTCGTCAATGCCTCGCAACTGCTCAAGTACGAGGACTACGACCTGTGGCAAGAGTTGGTCGACAACCTCCACCACGATCAGCGGTCCGGGTGTCTCTACCGAGGATGGAACACGCTGGTGCTGGTCGACACCCCAAACGGGTGGAGCGAATGGGCGTTCAGGTCTTACACCGCCGAAGAGAGATAGGCCTTCGCTCGTCAAGCCGCTTGCCGCGCCGGCCCCACGCCGTGGGCGAGACGTCGGCAGGCGGCCGCGAGCCGGGCGAGGAGGCCGGGGCGCCGATTGTGGACGGCTTCGCGACGAGGTGCGGTCCAGGTGCCGTCCCGTCGCCGCGCGGTCGTGGGCGGGACGGAACGCGGCGGACCGAGGGCGGCGTGGAGCCGACGGGCGAGACCGGCGGCGTTCTTCGCCTCGACCAGCCGATCGGGGAGTAAGGCCCACAGCGAGCCGCTGAACTCGCCGTGCCAGATGCAGATGCCGGGGAACGCCTGGTGCAGGCGGGCGAGTGCCGCATCGATGTCGGCGTCCAGCTCGATGCCGGAGCCATCCGGCAGGTCGCGCAAATGAAAGTCGTCGGGGTGCATGGTGTGCCTCGATTCATCGGGTCGCTGGGGACATGCGGCAGGTGAGGATGTGGTCCACCAGCTCGGCGGCGCCCTCGGCGTCGCCGCACGGGCAGAGGTAGCGGCTTCCGGCCTGGTGGTAACCCCAGGACCCGCCGGGCATCGCGCGGACGCCGACCGCGAGGCCCGCGCGGTCGTGAGGGGCGGACGGGAACACGCACAACACCGGCGGCCGGGCTCGGTACAGCTCGACGCAGCGGTATCCCCTCGGACGGAGCGCACCGGCGAGCGCGTCCAGGTAGCGGATCGCCGTCGACCGCCCCCACCACGTGCGCCAGGCCAGAACGACGGATTCCGCCCGAACGGTCAGAGCGCGCACCGCACCCACACGACCTTGCCGGTCTCGTAGAGCGGACGGACGCCCCACGCCTGCACGAGTTCGATGATCAGCGGCAGCCCGCGACCGCTCGTCGCGCCGTGGTCTTCCGGACGGACGACGGGCAGCGCGTCCCCCTCGTCCCACACCTCCACGTACACGACGGTCTTGGCCTCGTCGGGGAAGACCCGCACGACGATATGACCGAATCCAACGTGTTTGTAGGAATTGGTAACCAATTCCGTAACTACGAGCCGCCCAGCGAAGTCGTCACCAACGCCGAGTTCCTCGAACTGCTCGACGAGAAACCGCCGAGCGCGCGCGGGCGCCCGGTCGGAAGGCGTGAGGACGAGCGTAGGCGTCTCCGCCGAGAGAACCGCATCTGACATCGGGAGATCCCTTCGCGAGGTGCCCGGTCGTTCCTCTCAGTAGGGCATGCATAAACGGCCGATGACTGTTAACGTGCAGAAAGAAGGAACATCCTGATGTTGATCTTCTGCTAGCGGTTATGGGTAGTACCCGCCAGTTAAGGAGTCGTGATCATGGGAACCCCTCGTCGACGTGCAGTTTCGTCTCCTGCGCTGGCCGCGTTCGGACGCCAGTTCAAGCGCTACCGGGAACGCGCCGAGTTGAGTCAGTCGCGCGCCGCCAACCGGGTCGGCATGACCGCGTCCTACATCTCGCAGATCGAAAGCGGGAAAAAACGGTGCAAACGGAGCCTCGTCGAGGCCCTGGATCCCGAGTTCAAGGCGGGTGGAGTGCTCCTCAACCTCTACGACGACCTGAACGGTGAGGGGACCTTAGGGGTACCGACGTGGTTCGACTGGCCCGAAGTGGAGGCCGAGGCGGAGCTGCTGGTTACCTGGCAACCGAACATCGTCCCAGGGCTCCTCCAGACTGAGGACTATGCCCGGACCCTTTTGGGTGCGGAGGAGACGCTCCGAGCTCGCATGGCTCGGCAAGAGATCATCATGCGAGACACTCCTCCTCCGGTCTCCATGATCGCGTTGCTGAGCGATCACGTCCTCAACAACATCGTCGGCTCGCGCAAGATCATGCAAGCGCAGCTAGAGCACCTGCTGACCATGGGGTCGCTACCGAACGTGACTATCCAGGTCGTCTTGAATGAGGAAGGCGTACCGGCAGGGCAGGGAGGATCATTCGTCCTGGCCACGATGAAAGACCGAAGCGAGATAGCCTACCTCGAAACTGCGGTACGTGGAATTACTACCGATGAGCCCCGGGACATTGTGGGACTGGCTCGTACACTCGATGCGTTGAGAGGCAGCGCGTTGCCGACAAGTATGTCGCGGAACGTGATTAGGAAGACCTTGGAGGAGACATGGACATGAGTAACGCCGTCTGGCGCAAGGCGAAGAGGAGTGCGGAGCACGGCGGAGACTGCGTAGAGGTTGCGTCCGTGGTCGACACTGTTGCTGTTCGTGACAGCAAGGATCCGGACGGTCCGAAGCTCGTGGTGAGCCGCCGCGACTTCCGGCGCATCGCCGAGCTGCTCAAGAGTTCCTGAACGTCGTTGTGTCCATCAACGCTGGTGGGAATATGAATCTGCATGTGGCCTGGCGTAAGGCGAGCCGCAGTACCTCGAACGGCGGCGAGTGCGTCGAGGTAGCCGATGCTTCTAGCATCGTGGCCGTTCGTGACAGCAAGGATCCGGATGGCCCGAAGCTCGTGGTGAGCCGCCGCGACTTCCGGCGCTTCGCTGAGGCGATCAAGACGCACTGACCCCTCGGACGCCCCGCGTTCATCGGCAGCAAGTGCCGTACGCCGACTCGCGCGCCTGGCCGAGTGCACGCTCGGCCGGGCGCGCGGCGCCGGTGGTACGCGTCAGGTGGACGGCTCGCAGAGGGCCCGGTCGACGAGTCTCGCGGCGGCGGCGTCCTTCGCTACCTCGGTGTTCTCGTCGAGGGTTTCGGTGGAGATCGCCACGACGACGCTGCGCCGACCGTCCGGCGTGACGCCGAGACGGTTGGAGACCCCGAGCGAGTCGCCGCCGTGGTGCCAGTAGCCGCCGCCGCAGCTCAGCGGGCTCCATTCCAGGCCGAGGCCGTATCGCCCGCTCCCCTCGGTGTTCCCCGGTTCCCGCTCCGGAACGGTCTTCATCATCTCGGCCAGCTGGTCGGGCGGCAGGAGCCGTCCGCCCATGAGGGCGCGGAAGAAGCGGCCCACGTCGCGGGTGGTGCCGACCAGGCCGCCGTCGGCGTACCGGTCGGCCGTCAGGGTGACGTCGTACAGCCGGTCGTCGTCGAGGAAGCGCTGGTAGGCCGTCACGTGCGGAGACGGGAAGCCGCGCGGGTCGGGCGGGACCGCGGTGTCGTTCAGTTTCAGCGGCCGGGTGATCCGGGCGCGCACCTCCTGCTCCCATGTGCGTCCGGTCACCCGCTCGACGATCATGCCGGCGAGGATGTAGTTGGTGTTGGAGTACGACCAGCGCTGCTCGTCGGGTCCCTCGGGCACCCAGTTCGGCCGGTGCCGCATGGCCATCGCGACCAGTTCCTCGGGCCGGTGCGTACGGAACCGCTCCCGGGAGAAGCCCTGGTATCCCTCGGCGAGCAACGCCTTGTACATCGGCATATCGAGGATGTACTCGTGCAGCCCGCTGTTGTGCCGAAGCAGTTGACGGACCGTGATCTCGCGCCCGTCGTTGCCGTTGCCCGCGACCACCCCGGGGAGCCAGCGTTCGACCGGGTCTTCCAGCGAAAGCCGACCCTCGGCCACCAACTGCAGGAGCACCACGGCGACGTAGGTCTTGGTGGTGCTCCCGATCCGGTAGTGCGCGTTGCGCGGTACCGGCCGCCCGGTGGCCAGATCCGCCACCCCGGACCGGACGGTACGCGCGGTGCGGCCGTCGGTCGCCTCCGCCCAGGCGCCCGTGACCCCATGCTTCCGGACCGCGTCGAGATCGGCCTGCAGCCGGGAGCGGTCGGGTGCCGCCTCCGCGCGTCCGGGTGCGCCCACCGGTGCGCAGAGGGCGACCAGGCCCGCCAGCATCGCCGCTGACCGGACGCGTCGCCTACCGGCTCGCCTCACGTTCACGATTCCCCCTGATGTCTGGACCGCTGACCACGCTAAACACGTCCGGGCCGCGATTCATTAGGGCTGGCAATACTCCTTGCGTATGGCTGGCTATACCCCCGCGGCGCATGGGCGGACGGTCGCTTCGGCGGCTCGTCCGTCCACTCTGCGGCCGCGAAACCCCCGGCCCTGGTAGCGCGTGGGCTTTGTCTGCCGAGAAAAGGGCGCGGAGTCCCTTCTCGAACGGCGCCGGACGTCAGGCGGCGTCGGCGTCGCTCGGCGGATCTCTACGAGGGGGTGGCCGATGCCCGTCACGAGCGGGTTCGGCGAGGCATCGATGAGCTCTCAGCTGATTGACCGCTATACGTCCACGTCAGGCTGCTCGTGCCACTAGCCTGCCCGCATGTCCGAAGTGATCACACTCGCCAACGTTCTCGACGATGCGGCGATCTACTCCCTTGAGCACCAGGTGCGCCTCGAAGAGGTCGTCGGTGAGCACAGCTGGCACGTCAACATGCAGGAGGGGCGGTTCGAGTTCTCCGGGAGCCGCAACCTGGTCTGCAGCCGCGTCCACCTGCTCGGCAGCGCGGCACCCGGGCCGCAGTCGTGGTTGTGGGCCTGGGCGAACCCCTCCGGCTACCCCGAGTCGCTCACGGCGCACTCCGCGCGGGTGCGCGACTTCGGGCAGCAGCACGGCATCGAGCAGCTCGCCGCCGCGGAGGTCCCGTTCGACGCGCTGCCCGGCGGCCCCGCCGAGCCGAGGTTCGAGCCCGCCCGCGTGACCGGGGCGTTGCTGGACGCGGCGAAGGTCGTGTCGGGTTGCTGGACGTCGTACCACGCCGACGTCGGCCAGGGCACCCGCGCCGCGTTCCTCGTCGAGCACCCGGAGTTCGGGCTGCCGGCGCCCGAGTTCCCCCGCGTCATGCGCGTGTTGCAGCAGTCGATCGCGGAGCTGCCGCTGAACGATCACCGCCGCGCGATCCACTCGTACGCGCGGTTGCGGGGGCTCGCCGCGGCGTTCACGCCCGACCACGCCAAGTTGACCGTTACCGGCCCCGATTTCACGATCGGAATCGAATTCGACCAGTACAACCGGGTCGGCGAGATCAGCGCGCGTTCCGGAGCCGAAACGGTCTGACCCGTTCCGTCGAAATGAAGTCGATCTTTGTCGGTGGCGGGTCGTACGCTGCCACGGGTGTCGGACCCCCAGGTAACGCGCCCGGATCCCGTCGGCCCGGACGGATGGCCCTTCATCGACGAGTCGGCGGGTCCGGCTCCGCAGCCGATCGGCGTCGTGCGCCGCATACTGCAGGCGTTCGGCGCCATCGCCGGAGTGCAGTTCCTGGCCGCGGCGATCGCCCTGCTGGTGCTGACGAGCTACCGGCGGGCGGCCGCGGACTGGCTGCTTCCGCTCTTGGCGGTCGCCGATTTGCTTGTGAGCGTGCAGATCGGCTGGCTCGCGATTCGCGACATCCGGCTCGCGGGCAGGCGAACGGCCTGGCCCCGGTTCGTCCTGACGTTCCTGGTCGTGGCGTTTCTGGTGGGAGCCGGGGGTGCGGGGCACGCGGTGAACCGGTATCTGAATCGTCCGGTGGAAGCGGCTTTCGACTCCTCGGTCACTGATGGTGATGTCAGATTTACCGTGTCGGCTCCCGAATGCGGTCGGAAGGTCAAGCGGATCGTCGTTCGCGGTGTGATGTGCCGCATCCGGTTGACCGTGGCCAATGCGGGGTCGGCGGAAGCGCGCTTCGACGCGCGGATACAGCGGCTGCACGGGGATGGGGCAGAGCATCTCGGCGTGCTTCTCGCGAAGGGACGCACCACGCGTGCGTTCTGGGCCTTGCAGGCCGGCGCGTCCGTCCGGGGATACCTCGTCTTCGACGTTCCGCACGGGTTCGTGCCGCGCGCCCTCGACCTGCACGCCGCCGACGGGAGCAGGGGTTTGCGGTTCTCTGTGAGCTAGGGATCTACTCCCGTTTTCTTGTGTGCGTCCCGCGACAGGAGAAGTGTGGGAAGCGGTGATGGAAAAAGGGGGCCATCATGATAGACAGCAAGAGCATCGAGAAGCCGGACGAGCGTCGCGACTTCCCCAAGGGGCACCTGGAGGTCGTCGAGCTGCCGGGGCTGGTCTTCGGAAGGGCGACCTTCGAGCCCGGCTGGCGCTGGACGGAGTCGCTGAAGGACATCACGGGCACCGACCTGTGCGAGGTCCACCACAACGGCTACGTCGTCAAGGGCAGGATCCACGTGCGCATGGAGGACGGCACCGAGGAGGAGGCCGGTCCCGGGGACGTGTTCGTGGTGTCGCCCGGTCACGACGCCTGGACGGTCGGCGACGAACCCTGCGTGGTGTTCGACTTCGCCGGAGGTATCGGCGTGTACGCGAAGGCGTCCGAAGGCTGACCGGACTGACCCGCGACGCCGCGTGTCGCGGCCGTCCGTTTTGTGTCCTACCTCCTGAAGATTTTGAAGACCAGGTAAGTGAGCGCCAGGATGATGTCTACCGCCACCCAGAGCGCGATGATTAGCCCGACTCCGATCGCTGTTCCCGCCTCGCAAGCACCCTTGGAGTCAGGTGAGCACTCGCCGCCCGAGTCGGCTCCTAAGATCACCCAGACGAGAAAAAGAAGTTGGACCACAAGGAAGATCCACGGGAATACTCGATGCCGACGTCTCGGCTCGGCCCTTGGTTGCATTTTTGCCTTTGTCATCTCCGAGTCCTCTCAAGGCTTAGTTTCCAGTAGGACCCTGCAAGAGTTGACGGGCAACCTTAAATTCGGGAAACTTGCCCCAAAGAACTGTAAAGTAGATCTGTTCGTCGGGGAGCGGGTCGCGGGGTGTGACGTCGCTGGACGCGCTGGAGTTCGACTGGTCGTGCGGGTTCGCCCGGTTCGAGATCGCGGTTTGGAACCCCGAACGCATCTGGTTCGGCGAGGAGGAGATGGCCGCGCTCGCGAAGGCGCTCGGGCGTTCCGTCCGGCAGATCAGGGCTCATATTTGACGGCAAGGTCATTCAGGTTGACGTCGGCTTGTGGCCTGGTAGCGGAGGTAGACGACTCGCGAGGCGAAGGTGCGGGTCTCGACGAGTTCGAGGTCCACCCGGTGCTCGTTCCGGGGGAAGAACGGGATTCCGCCGCCGACCAGTACCGGGTGGACCATGGTCCGGTACTCGTCGATCAGCCCGGCCGCCCCGGCGGCCAGGGTCGCGCCGCCGATCGCGATCTCGCCGTCCCCGGGCTCGGCCCGCAGCCGCTCGATCTCCTCGGCCAGGTTGCCGGAAGCTAGGCGGGTGTTGCTGCCCTGCACCGTCGACAGGGTGGTGGAGAACACGACCTTCGGGAGCCGCTTCCAGAGCGCGGTCCATTCGCGCTGGGAGTCGTCGAGGGAGGGGTCCTGGTCGGCGGTGTCCCAGTACAGCATCGTCTCGTACAGCCGTCGTCCCAGCAGGTGGACGTCGGCCTGGCGGAGGTCGTCGATCCAGAAGCGGAAGATCTCCTCGTCGGGTGCCGACCAGTCGAAGCCGCCGTCCGGCCCGACGATGTAGCCGTCGAGCGAGACGTTCATCGAATAGGTCACGGTGCGCATCGGGGCCCTCCTCGGAACGGGTTCGACGGTTATGACGGCCGGGCGCCCCGGGATTCATCGGTCACGGGCGCGGCCAGGGGCGCTGGGACAGGCGTTCGATGTCGCGGTTGAAGCGGCGCAGGTAGGCGGCGAACGCGCTGATGTCGTCGTCGCTCCAGTCGGCCATGACGCGGTCGAGGCTGCGCACGATGCTGTCGCGCTGCTCGTCCAGCAGGCGGGCGCCCTTGTCGGTGATGCGGAACTTGCGGGCGATGCCGCCGGTCGGGTCGGCGATGCGTTCGACGAGGCCCGAACGCATGGCGGCGGCCGTCTGCCGGTTCAGGGTGGACGCGTCGAGGCCGAAGGCGTCGCTCAGTTCGCCGATCGACATCGGGCCCTGGACGCGGATGCGGCTGAGCAGGACGTAGGCGCTGCGGTCCAGCGCGACGGGCCTGCGGCGCAGCAGTTCGTGCCGGCTGAGGAGCATCTGCTCGTACTCGACCTCGTAGGTGGGGCGGGTCATGGGGCGTCCGTCTCCTTCCGGTGCACTGGCCTGTGTGAGCAGCATCCCATGCTGATGTGCATCTACCACATTCTATGTACGGTACAGTCTATGTGTACGATGCATATTCGTGTCCGGGTGTGCGGCCTCGGGCTCGAGACCTGAACGGTGACACTCAGTCGAGGAGCTCCTTCCATGCAAGATTCCGTGCCCACGGCACGTGTGGGGGGCGTGGTCGCCACGCTCGCCCTGGCGGGCACCACCGCCGCCATCATGCAGACGCTGGTGACCCCGCTCATCGCGGATCTGCCGAAGATCCTCAACACCTCGTCGTCCAACGCCGCCTGGGTGGTCACGGTGACCCTGCTGGCGGGGGCCGTGTGCGTGCCGGTGTCCGGACGGCTCGGCGACCTGCTGGGCAAGCGCACGATGCTCCTCGCCTGCTCGGTGCCGCTGATCGCGGGGTCGATCGTGTGCGCGCTGGCGTCCTCGGTCGTCCCGATGATCATCGGACGGGGGCTGCAGGGCGTCGGGATGGGCATGGTGCCGCTCGGCATCGCCCTGCTGCGCGACGTCGTCCCGATGGAGCGGCTCAGCACGTCGATCGCGCTGGTCAGCGCCTCGATGGGGATCGGCGGCGGGCTCGGCCTGCCGATCGCGGCCGCGGTCGCCGAGTTCGCGAGCTGGCGCGTGCTGTTCTGGGCTTCGGCCGTCCTCGCCCTGGTCATCGCCGCGATGATCTGGTTCCTGATCCCGTCCGTGCCGCCCGCCGCGAAGGGGCAGCGGTTCGACGGGGTCGGCGCGGTGGGCCTCGCGATCGGGCTCGTCTCGTTCCTGCTGGCCCTGTCCAAGGGCGGCGACTGGGGCTGGGGCTCCGGGACGACGATCGCGCTGTTCGCCGTCGCCGTCGTGGCCCTGCTGGCGTGGGGCGCGTGGGAACTGCGGACGCGCGAGCCGATCGTCGACCTGCGCAGCACGGCGCGTCCCCGGACGCTGCTGACGAACGTGGCGTCGATCTTCGTCGGGGTCGGCATGTACTCGGCGATGCTGGTGGTGCCGCAGCTCCTGCAGTTCCCCGAGGCGACCGGTTACGGCCTCGGCCAGTCGATGCTCGCGGCGGGCCTGTGGATGGCGCCCGGCGGCGTCATGATGATGATCGTCTCGCCGCTCGGCGGGCGTCTCACCAACGCCCGCGGTCCGAAGTTCACCCTGGTCAGCGGCATCCTGGTGCTGGCGCTCGGGTACGGCGCATGCTGGGCCTGATGGGGACGGCGTGGGGCCTGATGGTCGGCCTCATGATCATCAACAGCGGGGTGGGGCTGGCCTACGGCGCGATGCCCGCGCTCATCCTGGGCTCGGTCCCGCAGGAGGAGAGCGCCTCCGCCAACGCGTTCAACACGCTGATGCGCTCGCTCGGCACCTCGATCGGCGCCGCCGCCGTGGGTGTCGTCCTGGCGGAGATGACCACGACGATGGGCGGACACTCGTTCGCGTCCGAGAACGGCTTCCGGGTCGCCCTGCTGGGCGGCTGCGGGGTCGCCCTGGTCGCGGCGCTGATCGCCGCGGCGATCCCGGCGGCCAAGTCCGCCGCCCGGTCCGGCGGCCGCGGCAGGCACGCCGCGGTGGACACCGGGGCCGAGCAGGTCGACAGCCTGCGCTGACACCGGTGTTTCCTGGCCCGCCCGCCGCGATCCCGCGGCGGGCGGGCCTTTCGCGTCACGTCCGCAGGCCCGCGATGAGGAGCGCGACCAGGCGGCGCGCGTCGTAGTCCGGGTCGCTGTCGGCGCCGATGCACAGGTTGCCGACGCCGCGCATGAGTTCGTACGCCTTCAGGCCGGGGGAGATCTCGCCCGCGGCGACGGCGGCTTCGAGCAGCCGGGTGCAGACGGGCACGAGGCGGTCGAGGAAGTAGGCGTGCAGGGTCTCGAAGCCCGCGCTGTCGGACCGCAGGGCCGCCGCGAGCCCGTGCTTGGTGACGAGGAAGTCGACGAACAGGTCGATCCAGCGCGCCAGGGCGGCGTGCGGGGAGGCGGCGGATTCGAGCAGGGCCGGGCCCGCTTCGGCGGTCGACTCGACCTGGTGCCGGTAGACGGCGATGATCAGGTCCGCCCGCGTCGGGAAGTGCCGGTAGATCGTCGCCGTCCCGACACCGGCCCTGGCCGCGATGTCGCGCACCGGCGCCTCCACGCCCGACTCGACGAACAGCGCGGCGGCCGCGTCGAGCAGGGTCTCCTTGTTGCGCCGGGCGTCCGCCCGCTTGGGACGGGCCGCGCCCTCGTCGTTCATCGTTCCCCCTGCCGCTCCGGTTGCTAAACGGGACACTGTTCCGTATCGTCAAACGGGACACGGTTCCGTTTGCTCATTCTTGCAGAGCGGGGGACCGGTGGCCAAGCCATGCGTTGACAAGGAGCAGACATGCAGTACCGCACTCTGGGCCGGACGGGCGTCCAGGTCAGCACCCTCGCGCTCGGCGCGATGAACTTCGGCAGCATCGGCCGCACCACCCAGGACGAGGCGACCGCCATCGTCGATGCCGCCCTCGAAGGCGGGGTCAACCTCATCGACACCGCCGACATGTACGGGCAGGGCGAGTCGGAGGAGATGGTCGGCAGGGCCATCGCCGGACGGCGCGACGACATCGTCCTCGCGACGAAGGCGAACATGCCGATGGGCGACGAGCGCAACCACCAGGGCAGCTCGCGCCGCTGGCTGTACAAGGCGCTGGACGACAGCCTGCGCCGGCTCGGCGTCGACCACGTCGACCTCTACCAGATCCACCGCTGGGACCCGGCGACGGGCGACGAGGAGACGCTGTCGGCCCTCACCGACCTGCAGCGCGCGGGCAAGATCCGCTACTTCGGCTCGTCGACGTTCCCCGCCTACCGGATCGTCGAGGCCCAGTGGGCGTCCCGCGAGCACCGGCTCGGCCGCTACGTCACCGAACAGCCCAGCTACTCGATCCTGCAGCGCGGCATCGAAGCCGACGTGCTGCCGGTCGCCGAGCAGTACGGGATGGGCGTGCTGGCGTGGAGCCCGCTGGCGTCCGGCTGGCTGTCGGGCGCGGTCCGCGCGGGTCGGGAGATCGCCACCAGCCGTTCCAAGTCGCTGCCGGAACGCTTCGACACCGCGCTGCCCCACAACCGGGCGAGGCTCGACGCCGTCGAGCGGCTGGCGAAGGTCGCCGACGGGGCGGGCCTGACGATGATCCGGCTGGCGCTCGGGTTCGTGACGGCGCATCCCGGCGTGACGAGCGCGCTCATCGGCCCCCGCACCGTGGAGCACCTGCACTCGCAGCTCGCCGCGGCCGACACGGTGCTCCCCGCCGACGTCCTGGACGAGATCGACGCGATCGTCGCCCCCGGCGTCGACCTCGCCCCGCAGGAGAAGTTCGACACCCCGCCCGCGCTGCTCGACCCGGCGCTGCGGCGCCGCTGAAGGAGGCCCCCATGCCACCCACGTTCGGCATCATGACCGCGCCCATGCAGGTCGGCTACGAAGACGTCCTGCGGGTCTGGCGCGAGGCGGACGACGTCCCCGAGATCGAGCACGCGTGGCTGTTCGACCACCTCATGCCGATCGGCGGCGACCCGGACGGGCCCGCCTTCGAGGGCTGGACGCTGCTGTCGGCCCTCGCCGCGCAGACCCGGCGGCTGCGGGTCGGCCTGCTGGTGACCAGCAACCGGTTCCGGCCGCCCGCGCTGCTCGCCAAGATCGCCACGACCGTCGACGTCGTGTCCGGCGGACGGCTCGACTTCGGCATCGGCGTCGGCTCGCGCCCCGACCACCCGCTCGCCCGGCGCGAGTACGCGGCGCACGGCCTGCCGTTCCACGACACCGCGGACGCCGTGGGGAGCCTCGCCGAAGCCTGCACGGTGATCCGCCGGTTGTGGACGGACGACGCGCCGTTCGACTTCGCCGGCGCGCACGTCCGGCTCACCGGCGCGTTCGGCAACCCCAAGCCGGTGCAGCGGCCGCACCCGCCGATCGTCATCGGCGGACGCTCGGCCGCGACGCTGCGGGTGGTCGCCGAGCACGCCGACGTGTGGAACTTCCCCGGCGACGTCCTCGGCGCCGCCGCCGAACGCGGCGCGCTCCTCGACCGGTACTGCACGGAGATCGGCCGCGACCCGGCGTCGATCGTCCGCTCGATCCCGCTGCCGGTGTCGTACGACGCGCCCGGGGCGACGCGGGACGCGATCGGCGCGGCGCTCGGCGCGGGCTTCCGGCACATCGTCCTGATGCTGCCGGGCCCCTACCCGGACGGCGTCGCCCGCTGGGCCGCCGACGAGCTCGTCCGCCCGTCGGCCTAGCCGTACGGTGGCGGGTGTGGAACCCCCGAGCTTCCTGGACGCCACGCGCGCGTCCTACGACGCCCTGGCCGCCGACTACGCCGAATGGATCCGCGACGAGCTGGCCGTCAAGCCCCTGGACCGGGCGATGCTCGACGCGTTCGCCGAGCACGTCCGTCCGGGGCCGGTGGCCGATGTCGGGTGCGGCCCCGGACGGATCACCGCGTACCTCCACGCGCGCGGCGTCCAGGCGTACGGCATCGACCTGTCCCCGCAGATGATCGAGGTGGCCCGGGAGACGTACCCGGACCTGCGGTTCGAGGTCGGCTCGATGCTCGACCCGGACCTGCCGGACGGCTCGCTGCGCGGCCTCGTCGCCTGGTACTCGATCATCCACGTGCCGGACGATCGGCTCGCGGAGGCGCTCGCCGGGTTCGGCCGCGCGCTGGCGCCCGGCGGCCATCTGCTGCTCGCGTTCCAGGCCGGGGACGGGGTGTCCCGGCAGGCGCGGGCGGGCGGGCACGCGGTCTCGCTCGACTTCCACCTCCGGTCCCCGGACGACGTCGCCGACCGGCTCGTCCGGACGGGCCTGGAGGTGCGGGCCCGGCTCGTCCGCGAGCCCGACGAGGACGGCGCGTACGCGGAGTCGTCGCCGCAGGCGTTCCTGCTGGCCCGCAAGCCGATCGGGGTCAGTCCTCCGGGAGGTCGTCGGTCCAGTTCGCGGTGATGGCCATGGTGCTGGGCGGGGCGACCCACTCCAGGCCGCCGCCGGGCTGGACGAAGAAGTTCGTGCGGGTCACCCGGCCGGTGGACGGGTCGACGACCAGCCGCGCCTCCGGCTTCGGAAGCTCGGCGGCCCCCTCCGCCCCGCGAGGGAGCGGCTCGAAGGCGGGGAACCGCAGTTCGTGGCCGCCCTCGACCTCGCCGTTGCTGCGCACGTCCGGGTGGGCGGCGATGGCGCGGAACGCGGCGGCGCGCACGTCCGGGGACGCGGGCGCGGTGGTGATCAGCGCGACGAGCGAGAGGAAGCCGAGCCGGCGCAGCCCGTCCGCGTCGGGCGTGGTGCCCGCGGGGGAGCGGAGGTCGGCGCGGGAGATGATCTCCGCGAGCCGCTTTTCGAGGGCGTCCGGCCCGGTGGGGAGGGCACGGACCTCGTCGAGGGAGAGCTCGATGTCCCCGAGTGAGAATTTCCCTGGCCGGGAGGCTTCGACCAGGCGGCCGCCGCTCCTGGGGCTCTTGGTCCACTCCCGGCCGGTCCGGGACGTCCATGTCTCGATGACGCGGGGCGCCATGCCCGGTTCGAGGTTCTTCTCGATCCAGGCCCTCTTGACGTGCCAGTACTCGGCCGTCTTCGCGGGGGCGCCGGCGGCGACGCGGCGACGAGCAGGACGTCGACCCTTGACGCCGGGGGATCCGGGGGGCTGCGGCGGCGCGGCGGCCGGGCCGGAGGCGAGGACGACGGCGGCGGCCGTGGCGG